>WHTF01000151.1 GCA_009379725.1 Deltaproteobacteria bacterium | reverse complement strand
CATGCGGCCATTCAATTTCGAAACCCTCGCCACCCATGTCTACCAGTTGGCGTCACGCGAGCTCCTGGAGCAGAGCGCCCTCGGCTCCCTTACCATCGTCGTCGCCGGAATTCTGCCGGTCCTTTTGGTCAGCCTCGCAATCGGCCGGTCGCGCCCAGGCCAACAGTGGCCCGAAGGCTGATTCGATGACGCTGCTTCGCCTCGATCATGTCTTTCATGCCTTCGACGGCCATACGGTCGTACGCGACGTCTCGTTGACGGCCGAGTCCGGCGAGCTGACTTGTCTTCTCGGCCCCTCGGGCTGCGGCAAGACAACCCTGCTCCGCATCACTGCCGGCCTGGAACGGCTTCAGCAGGGCCGGGTAACTTTGGACGACCGGGTTGTCGCCGACGCCGGCACGTCGATCGATCTTCCCGCCGAAGCGCGCGGCATCGGCATGATGTTCCAGGACTATGCGCTGTTTCCCCATCTCACCCTCTACGACAACATCGTTTTCGGAATCCCCACGCGGCGCGGCGACCGGCGTAAATGGGTCGGCCAGGCGCTCGATCAGACGGGCCTCTCCAGTCTTGCTAACAGTTACCCGCACATGCTGTCGGGCGGCCAGCAGCAGCGCGCCGCCCTGTTGCGAGCGCTGGCGCCGGAACCCCGTGTATTGCTGTTGGACGAGCCGTTCTCCGGACTTGACATCACCCTGCGGATCCAAGTCCGCGAAGAGATCTTGGGTTTTCTGAAACAGACCGGCGTCACTACCTTGATGGTGACCCACGACCCCGAAGAAGCGATGTTTATGGCCGACCGCGTGCTGGTCATGGACGCCGGACGCATCCTTCAAGCAGCGACCCCGCCCGAGATCTATTTTAACCCGGTCAATGGCTACGTGGCGGAGCTCTTCGGCCCGATTAACCGAATTCCCGCTACGGTTGTAAGCGGCGCGGTCGAAACTCCGATCGGCCGTTTCGAGGCCGCAGACCTTTCCGACGGCACATCCGCACAGGTTTTGATCCGGCCGGAGGGTATCTCGCTCACCGTGACGGAACAGGACTCTCACCGCTCGAATACCGTCACCGTGCTCTCGGCCCGGATTCTGGGACGCTCGACCTCGCTGCGACTGCGTTGCCGCAATGGAGCTAACGATATCGAGCTCCACGCCCGCATTCCCGGCGTCTTTTTGCCGGAGGCGGGTAGTCCCGTGGTGGTCGGGGTCAATCCACGCCAGGCCTTCGTGTTCCCTTCGCGCTAGCTAGTCACGCGCGCAAAAATCCGCTGCAGTTGGTCGAGCAGTCCCAGTTGACCCTTGAGAATTTTTTCTTTCGCGACTTCCAGGCTAAACCATCCGGCTCGGTCCACTTCGGGAAATTCCTTGCGCTTGCCGGAGCGCGGCGGCCACTCCATTGTAAATGAGTTGCTCTTGATCGATTCGGCGCGACAATCGCCTTCGACCGCCCATGCATAGACGAGCTTTCCGCCGGCCTGCCGCACCGGAGCCAGAGCTATGAAAGCGCCATCCACGGTGAATCCTGTCTCCTCTTGAAATTCCCGCTTCGCCGCCTCCAGTGGGTCGTCATGCTTGTCAAATTCACCTTTGGGTATAGACCAGGCGCCGGCATCCTTGTTCGTCCAAAACGGGCCGCCCGGATGCACCAGAAAAACTTCCACTGTAGAACCGCATAAACGGTACATGAGAACGCCGGCGCTTTCTTTCTTGGCCATATTTTTCCTGGTGCGACGGGGATCGCGGCGCTAAGTTTTTAATACCGATGTGAACTTTTTATGAGCGTTGCAAGTCAGCTAAAGACGCGACATGATATTTGTACTCGGAGGAAAGCATGACAAGCGTAACGTCCTTACAATCGCTGTTAAGAATTGCGGCGCTGTTTCTTCTGATAGCAGGCGTTGTTCACGCGGCCGACAAGAACCCCGCCGGCACGCAAACGGCGAAAGCGACGTTTGCCGGCGGTTGTTTCTGGTGCATGGAACCGCCCTACGATGAGCTCGACGGCGTGATTTCCACGATCTCGGGCTATACCGGCGGCACTAAGAAGAATCCCACTTACGAGGAGGTCACCACCGGTAGCACCGGCCATGCGGAAGTTGTACAGATCACCTATGATCCCAAGAAAGTCAGCTACCAAAAACTGCTCGATGTCTTCTGGCCTAACATCGATCCCCTCACAGCCGATGCTCAGTTCTGTGACGTCGGTAACCAGTATCGCTCGGCCATCTTCTATCATGATGAGACGCAGAAGCGTCTCGCGGAAAAGTCAAAGAAGGATCTCCAGGGTCGTTTCCAAAAACCCATAGTGACCCAAATCGTCCCCGCTGCGGAATTTTATCCGGCCGAGGATTATCACCAGGACTATTACAAGAAGAACCCCATTCGTTACAAAATTTACCGCTATGGCTGCGGGCGCGACAAGCGTCTCCAGGAGCTTTGGGGATCTGAAAAAAATAAGCACAGCTCGTAGCCAAACACACTTTCATCCTTCATCCCTCAGCCTTCAACCTTTATATGAAATGCGCAGCGTGGGCCGCACGAGTCGCGCAAATCGTTCCATCGACTTGAGAACCTTGTCCTGGCTCAATCCGCCGAAGTGAAACGTCAGGCCGATATGGGTCGCGCCGACGACTTCGATGATTCGTTCGATCATGCGCGCGCAGCTTTCCGGCGCGCCGAAAATTCCGCGACTGTCTTTCACTATGGCATCATAGTCAAGATGGGCAAACACGCGCCGATAGGCTTCGCTGCCGGGTTCAAGATTGAGAGCCGAAAGCGCAAAGCCGCGCCAGCGGCTCCAAGGCTCGAGAGCGCCGGCACGGGCCTCGGTGTCGCTCGCGCCGACGTAGCACGGGTACATGACGAAGATGTCTTTGTCTTGCACCGTGTGGCCGCCCTCGCGCAGCGCGCTCCAATATTGCTCGATCCGCGGGCGCTGTATTTCATTGGTGGCGATCCACGGCAAAGTCATCAGATGATGGCCGCGCCGGCCCACCATCTGAAAGCTTTCAGGATCTTTGTTGGCGGTCACATAAATCGGCGGGTGGGGCTTCTGCAACGGTTTAGGGTAAACGCTGAGCTTTGGAAAGCTGTAATGCTGGCCGGACCATTCGAACTCGCCGCCCGTCCACGCGCGGATAACGACGTCGAGCGCTTCGGGCAGTCTTAGTTGCGCCGTATTCCAGTCGGCGCCCAATACGGTGTATTCCGTCGGATGCATGCCGCGCCCGGCGCCGAAGTTCACCCGGCCGTTCGAGAGCAGATCGACCATGGCGAATTCCTCGGCGACGCGCAGAGGATTGTGCATCGGCAGGATCGACACCGCGGCGCCGAGGCGCATTTTTTTCGTGCGCTGCGCGGCGGCGGCGAGGAGCACGGATGGGCTGGGCATCATGCCGCCGAAATAACGAAAATGATGTTCGGTCACCCAGAGCGAGTCAAAGCCCAGGTTCTCGGCCGCGTCAATTTGTTCGAGCCAGCGGGCGTAGAGTTCAGGGCTTTCGCCGTCCAGTTCCGGCACGTAAGTATTTAACAGGTAGTAACCAAACTTCACGATGAGAAAGCCTCCTGCGAATGCTTGTTGAGAATTTCTTAATAATGATCGTTTGCCGTTGTCTGAGGACCGATTTGTCCTTACGTTGAACTGTTGAACCCCGGATCAAGTCCGGGGCAAGCCTTAAACTATTGAACCGTTGAACGGCTCCTGGCCGGCTCGCGCTTTGAAGCCGGCAATCGTCGCGCGCCAGCCTTCTTCATTTTCACCGGGGACGATGGGAAAATAATAGCTCACCCGATCCAATAAGCCGCGATATTTCTCCAGCACCTTTGCCGGCAATTCCGCCCAAGTGCCGCGCAAGGCGAAGGCATCGAGCATGGCATCGGTGATCAGCGGCGGCATGTCGTTCCATTGGCCACGCGCCGCCAGCGTTCTGAGCTGCTCGGCCGTTTCACCCCAGCCTTCGATCTCAAAGACCGGCCTGTAAGGAGGCGTGCTGGCGTAAAATGCAATCTGCCGGCGAATGTCGGATTCGTAAAGAGCCGCCGGTTTGGCATCATCGGTGGGAATGACGAAGATACTGCTCGACAGATCTATCTGGTCTCGTTGCCTGCCGCCCTTTGCCAAACCAAGTTGAATATTGGGGGCGACGATTTCTTTGAGATAACGGCTGGTGTGGAGCGGGTGAACATGAAAGCCCTGGCACAATTCACCGGCAAGGCGGCACATGCGCCGGTTGACCCCCGCGATGTAAATCGGGATGCGATGAAAGTCATGCGGCTCCGGGCTAAAGAACGGCGTCATCAAAGTGAGCTTGAAAAACTCGCCCTGAAAATTGAGCGTTGTGCCGTTTTGCCAGCAGTCCCAAAAGGCCCTTAGGGACAGGATCACCTCGCGCATCTTGTCCACCGGCTTATCCCACTTCACGCCAAAGCGCCGCTCGTTGTGCCCTTTCACCTGGGTGCCCAGACCCATAATGAAGCGGCCTTTGGAGAAACGCGCCAGATCCCAGCCGGTATAGGCAAGAACGGCCGGACTGCGGGCAAAAGCCACGGCGATACTGGTTCCCAGACTCAACCGCGTGCTGTGCTCGGCGGCCAATACAAGAGGCAAGAAGGGCTCATGCGCCGTTTCGAAAGTCCATAGCCCATCGAAGTGGATCTCATCGGCGAAGCGGGCCAACGCCGGCATTTGGCGCAAGTCGTGAACGAGCAGGCTGGCATCAATCTTCATCGGTCCACATCCCAATTTGACACTGCTCCACCTTAGCAATAAACGGGAGCGGCGAAAATGCTCGGCTACCAAAAAGAGCGCGAGTAGAGCCTCGTGGCTTGCATAGGGGCGCGGTTCGAGAATATATATCCTTGACTAAGATTGCCCGGTGACGGAATGAGAATCACTACAACTGAGTAAAGGAATTTAATACTCATGAAAACAACTCTTCACAAATCGTCGATTCTATTGTTGCTATTGATTTCGCTGTTCGTCGTCCCGGCGTCAGTTCGCGCGCAAGACAAAGCCGCGCCCGAAAAAGTTCGCGTCGCCATCGCCACCAGTTCACTGGCTTTCCTGGTGCCCTTCGTCGCCAAGGACCGCGGTCTTTATTTAAAACACGGCGTCGAGGTGGAACTGATTCAAATGCGCCCCAATGTTGCGATGGCGGCACTGCTGAGCGGCGATATCGATTATGTCGAGCTTATCGGTTCAGTGATTCGCTCCGCGGCCAAAGGTTTGCCGGTGCGAGCGATCTCGACCAGCATCAAGGCGCCGTTCTTCAGCATCATCGCGCAGAATAAATATAAAACCATCAAGGATCTGAAAGGCGCCATCGTCGGACTCACTTCCATCGGCGGCACCAATTACGTCAGCGCGCGCCTGACGCTGCGCAAGTTGGGCCTCGACCCCGATAAGGACGTCAAGCTCCTGGCCATCGGCGATGAAAGACTCATGTACGATGCCTTTAAGATCGGCCGCGTCGACGCAGTGGTGGTGGCGCCGCCTTTCTCCGTCTTGCTCAAGCGAGAAGGCTTTCCCGTACTCGCTCAGACGGCGCAGTACGTCACCATTCCCTTTTCCGGCCTCGGCACGACCATCGATCGAATCAAGAGCAACCGGCGACAGATCAAAAAATTGCTCAAAGCGGAGATAGAAGCTTTGCGTTCGATCCAAGCCGACGCCGCCGGAACCACGGAAGTTATTCGCAAGCGCTTCAGCATGGAGGAAAAACTAGCGCGAGAATCCTACAATGTGGTGGTCGACGCTTTCAGCCGCGACGGCCGCGTGCCGCTCGACGGCGTGGACATCTTGCTGCAGATAGAAAAGGACGCCAAACAAATCCCGTCGACCGTCACGCCCCAGATGGTCGTCGATCCCTCGCTGGTCGACGAGGTATTGAAGGAGATGGGGCGATAGTAACTTGTCCAAAATCTCCCCTGACCCTCTCGCTGTGCAAAAATCCCCTTTGAAAAAAGGGAGCGGAGGCAACCATGAACAAAATGGAACAAACGCTCGCCAATTATATGGGTCATCACGTCGACGGTGCTTTAAGATTTCGGAATGAGATAGCCGTAGGAACCGAAGCTCCGGATTTTAAACTACCGTTCCTGGATGGACGCATGTTTCGCTTATCTGACTATCGGGGCAATTCCAACGTGGTGCTGGTTTTCGGAAGTTTCACTTGCGGCTCGACCATCACGCAGCTGCGCGCCGGGAATCCGCCGCTCGGTTCGTTGTATCGCCGGTTTAGGCGGAAGGGCTTTGAATTCGTTCTTGTCTATAGCGTAGAGATGCATTCCGGTGAACACGTTCCGCGGCCCACCACCGATGAGCAGCGCTTTAATAATGCTCAACGGCTCAAGAAGGAAGAGAAGGTTCCGTTTCCTATTATCGTTGACGGCATCGGCAATGAAGTCCGAAGACTCTATCACAATTTGACGAACCCCACGTTTATCATCGACCGGGATGGCGTAGTCGCCTACAAATCATCGTGGACTTGGGCAACGGACTTAGAGCAAGTGCTCACCGAGTTGGTAGCCTGCGAGGGAGCCAAGGCCAAGAACGAAATGGTACGGATGTGCTACTCGGAAAAGTTGGTTGGCCTTACACGTAACGGTAAGATCAGCGCGCAAGTTCACCGCCGCGCCGGTCCACAAGCAGTGAGGACTTTTGAGGCCTCTTACAGAAAGAGAGAACGAAGGGCCGATCGCCTATCAAGCGACCAATCTCGC
The DNA here is from genome assembly GCA_009379725.1 of Deltaproteobacteria bacterium. Classification (GTDB taxonomy): domain Bacteria; phylum Desulfobacterota; class Binatia; order UBA9968; family UBA9968; genus WHTF01. The sequence continues at coordinate 2,890 of WHTF01000151.1, read as the reverse complement.
GCCGGATGCCGAGATCTTTAGCAACAACGTGACACCGACTTACAACTTCCTGCGCGCCGCCGATGATTTAGGCGTAAAAAAGTTGTGATCGCGTCGAGCACCGCCGCCTTCGGTTTCATCTATGCGAAAAATCTCTGGGCGTCGGATTACCTGCCGCTCGACGAAAGTCATCCGTCCAAGCCGCAGGACTCTTACGGCCTTTCCAAAGTCGTCGGCGAGCAGATCGCCGATTCCATGGTGGCGGTACACAAAGGAATAACGATCAGCAGCCTGCGCTTTCCCGGAGTGAACTTCGATCTCTCTTACGCGAGCTTTAGGGACAGGTGGCTTAACCCGCCGACGCGGGAGTGGTTTTTGGACATCCATCGACGCGCGCGACGAGTCAATGCCGGAGACTGACGACGGCTCACACATCGTCAAGATGGTGGATGCCAATGCCCCCGTACCGCAACCGACATCGGCCCACGCGAGGCCCGGAGGAAATGCGAGCCAGTTAAGGAACTCGCTCGCGACCGTCTGGCTCCAACGCCCAACATACTGCTCGTAGGCCTGACCAGGAATCCCAGGCCTCTGCTGCCGTCCTACTCATTGCGTATTCCCACGTCAGCCCAAACGATCAGGCTGAGCGGGCGAAGCCAGCGAACGAAGTGAGTGGCACCGAAGATCCGTCTCAAGCCGTTTGTTAGGCTGCGGTTCCACCACCCCAACAACAACTGCAATCCTTTCTCACCAAAAAGACGGTTTAAAAACCTGCTGTTCAAGATCCAAATTGACAAGCTGCTCGACTGGTTTGATGACTTGGCCCAATTCGGCTGGAGTTCGAGGATTAGAGTTCTGATATTGCCTTACAGATGAGGCACTGGCTCTTCCTGCTCGTAGGTCTATCCAGCGATGCCAAATTAAAACGATGTAGTTGACGCGATTAGCATTACTGAGAAACGAGCTAACTGATTTGCCAATTACTTCTTCAGCACCGTTGATCTTTGTCCACTCATTAGGAATAGATACGAATATGATACTCGGCCCTGACAGCGGAAGTTGTTTGCGAGCTTTCTGAAGCGTGTTCTGGAGGGTCCTTTCAGTTAAAACTATTCCATCTCGCCTCGATTGGGCTTCGACGCTAACCGTTATATCATACTTCCTTGCACTAAGATCGTAATCCTGACCTTTGCGTCCTTTCGTCTCTATCAACTCAACTTCGTACCCATTCTGCTTTAGTATGTGTCCAACCCAGAGTTCAAAAAAGGTAGGTGCGAGATCACGTGTTTTCAAGGAAGAGAGAAAAGCGTCATAGCCGTTGCTATCTTTAAGAGCGTAAAGCATATGGCCAAGTTTTATTATCCGGTCTTGATGATTATATTGGCTATTCTCCGAATCATCGGGTAAAGCTAAGAACTCATCTGGCTTGACAGGATTAGTTGTGCAGTTCTTCTTCCACCATTCTGGGCCGAGAGTAGTAAGGACCACCTCCATAGCGATCGCATACCACTGCATAACGTACCCAGATGAAGCAAAATGCTGCTTTGTTTGCTCAAGTCTTTCTCTTGTAAGGTGTTTCCAAACCATCAGGAACACGCCGGACCAGTCTCAAACATGATATGTGGCAGCCGAACGGTTAAGGCTGAGCGGACGAGGCCGGCGGGCTTCGCGAGCCGGTCCGAAGATCTGTCTCAAGCTGTATGTTATGCAACCCGTTTCAGTGGTGCTAGAAGATGGTTTCAGGGACGACCACTGTCGGACAGCGTCTATAACTCCGCCCAACCAGGCCGGCAGTGGAGCGCGTGTTGTGGCATCGGCAGGCAGACCGGCGTCGGTACCGAACCTACGCTGCGCAAAATCGACGATCGGGTCAGTCGCCATTTCGGATTCTACGCGTCCGGATAACGTTATGGGTGAGAAGCGCGGTCTGCCGCGCCCTTCTCAACCCATTAGTTATACGCTACGTCGTCTCACGCTACGGACTTCCATGCCAAAGAAAGTCGTTTCCGCGATGCCGCACAGTCACGAAGATACAGGTTGATGAGCGTCTGATACGCTATCCCGCTTTCCTGCGATATTTCTCTGAAATACGCAATCGTCTGCTCGTCCAAGCGGATCGTAACCTGGCGCTTTAGGCGCGCCGCATAGGGGTTGCGACGCGCTTTTGAGAAGTCGTACTCTTTCCTCATTTTCGCCACCTCCGATTGTATATGTCCCGCTCCCTGCGGGTTGCCTTCCGAGCTGAGATGATTCGTATGATATCATCGGCTTTCCGGTAGCAATGAGCCACCATGAGCGTTCGCAACGTCGCACTGAGACCAAGAAGCAGGAAGCGGTCTTCTTCACCCGAATGGTCCGGATCATCGATCAACAAGCCGTATTCGTCGGGAAAGACGGTCTCAGCTTCCTCAAAGGAAATACCATGCTTCTTCCTATTCTGTAATGATTTGCGCTCATCGCACTCAAACCGCAGCTCGGCCATACGTATGATGTAACTACATTGTAGGCAGTGGTCAAGAGTCAAGGCGCTGCGGATAACTATTAAAGTGACCTGCCGGCTCTTCCCGCGGGGTATTCGGGAACCCGCAATCTGAGAAGAGCAAAATCTGCCGCAATATCCTTCAACAAGCCGCGTTTTGTCAATCTCTTCTCCCGACAAACGCTGCCCGTGAGGCGGTGTATCCAGATATCAGCCCGCGGTGTAGCACGGTAGCACTCACCGAATCTCAACGCGAAATTCCCTAAGCAGTCGTTCGGCTTCTTCCGCCCCCAATTGCTTTACCATCTCGTCCCACAGCGGCGAATTGCGAATCTCCTGCTGATAACGGCGGCTCATGCATCCAACATCTCCGGCGAAGTTTGAGCACGTCCTGGAGATAGAATGGCGCGACAAACTGAACAAGCCCTTGAG
>WHTF01000150.1 GCA_009379725.1 Deltaproteobacteria bacterium | reverse complement strand
CTCCACGTGTTCGTGGTTGTGGCTATCATCGTCCTCGGCAAGTCGCTGGCAGCGTTCTTTCTCGTCCTTTTATTCCGCTATCCGCTCAACACGGCGCTTACGGTATCGGCGAGCCTGGCACAGATCGGCGAGTTCTCGTTCATCCTGGCCGGGCTCGGGGTTTCTCTGAGGCTGCTTCCGGCAGAAGGCCAGAGCCTCATTCTGGCGGGCGCGATCATTTCGATCGCTCTTAATCCTCTGATATTCCAGGCCATCGAACCCGCTCAAGCCTGGATTCGTTCCCGCTCGAAACTCGCTCAGGCTTTGGAACGATCCGACGATCCGCTCGCGGCATTGCCGATGACCACCGATTTGAAACGCCTGACGGGACACGTCGTGGTGGTGGGCTACGGCCGTGTCGGCCGGCGCATCGGTGAAGCGCTGACCGCCAACGGCATATCCTTTGTCGTGGCGGAGGACAATCGTGAGACCGTCGAACAGTTGCGCAAGAGCGGCATACCGGCAGTGTCCGGCGATGCTTCCGAGCCAGCGGTTCTCATTCAGGCGCACGTCCACCGGGCGCGCATGCTGGTGATCGCCACTCCGGATACGCTCAATGTGCGCAAAATGATCGAGACCGCACGCACGGTCAACCCGCGTATCGAAACCGTCGTGCGCACCCACAGCGAAGAAGAGGCCGTGCTCCTTGAACAAGAAAATGCCGGCAAGGTATTTTTGGGCGAGCATGAGCTTGCTCAAGGCATGACGCGACATGTGCTCGAGCGTTACGCAGCGGCAAGCGAGCATGGCTAGCCGAGCAATTTACTCCGTCAGATCGGCATGGCGACCCGATTGCCGTTGGGCCCGTGGTTGAAAATCGGATGGCGCTTCGTTACTCGTGCGCTCTGTCGCTCTCCAAGCAAGATCTTTGGAAAGGACTAACACCAAGCCGCCGATCGCGCTTGAAATGGCCATGGCAAAGAGCCACATAGCACCGAATGCGATGGCCTGTTCACGAGAAAGAAACAGCGGCGCCAGGAAGAAAACGTAGCCATTTTCACGCACACCCAGCCCATTCCAACTGATCGGCAGAGAACTCAGAATATTGACCACCGGGATGGTGACTAACAGCACCTGCCAGGGAATCTGAATCCCAAAGCCGGCAGCCATGACTTGGTGGATAAATATTTGCAGCAGATGAAATACCAGCGAGATCACGGAAATGTAACCAATGGTAGCGAGATTGCGCGGGAAGACCCGGGCGATTTCTTGCATCTTTTGGTGCAGCACGCCTCCTTTGGGCAGCACCGCAAGGGCTATACCGGGTCCGAAATACCAGCCCATCACGATGGCAATAATACCAACGGGAAGCAGCACAAGATATTCGCTGCCGATATGCTGGCGACCGAAAAACGCCATCGACACCACACCGATCGTGGCCAGAACGGTCAGGCCGTGGACGCGGTCGGCAAACACCGACGCCAGCGCGGTGGCTTTCTGTTTTGACCCGCTGCCGAGCACGAGAGCGCGTGCCAAGTCTCCGCCCACCGTGCCGAGACCAAAACAGTTGACGAACATGCCGAGGAAATACGCTTTAACGGCCAGAAGCCAGGGCGTCTCGATGCCCCCGGAGCGGGCCAAGAGCCACCATTTGTAGGAACTCAGCAGTTGACCGAAAAAAAAGATCACCGCCACCACAATTAGGGTCGGCAGCGGAATGCTTAAGATGCTCTGCTTTAGCTCAGTCATGTCGATCAAGCGCAGTACTAGGCCTAACATGCCTAAACTAATAAATACTCTGATCAGTAATTTCATTCTCTTTCCTGTCCGACAGTGCCAATGTTTGCCGGGAAGTGTAAACTCAGAACGTTGCCATTGCCTTTCACCGGCATTACATTTTTGAAAGATTATCCGTGGAAAGATGTGTTATCTTTCAATTATCGACAGCTCGCGAGTAAGACGATGGCCACACTAAGTTGAGTTCGCCTTACTGTGTACGTAACTATGAAGATAACACTTTAACTCCGGCAATCGAATGAGAATTCTGGTCGTTGAAGATGATAAGAAGATTGGCTCTTTCGTGACCAGGGGCTTGAAAGAGGCGGGGTTTGTCGTCGACCGTGCGGAGGACGGCGAAAGCGGGCTCGATCTGGCTCTCGCCGCAACCTATGATGCGATTATCATGGATCTTATGCTTCCCCGGCTGGACGGGTTGAGCATTGTCGAGGAGCTGCGGCGGCAAAAGATTTATAGCCCGGTCATTATTTTAAGCGCCAAGCGGTCCGTCGATGATCGCATCAAAGGCCTGCAGCATGGCGGCGATGACTACTTAACTAAACCTTTTTCGTTTGCTGAACTTCTGGCACGGGTGCATGCGCTGATTCGCCGGGCCAGCCACGAAACCGAACCCACCCGGCTGGTGCAAGGGGAGCTGTCATTGGACCTGTTAACTCGCGAGATCACGCGATCGGGTAAGAAGATCGACCTGCAACCGCGCGAATTTTCCTTACTGGAGTATCTCATGCGCAATACTGGCAGAGTCGTGTCCAAGACAATGATCATAGAGCACGTATGGGGTTACAATTTCGACCCTCAAACCAACGTCGTCGACGTGCTTGTCTCCAGGCTGCGCAATAAGGTGGATCGAGATTTCGACAAGAAACTGATTCACACCCACCGTGGAGTCGGGTATGCCTTCAAGCTCTCCTAAGCGTTTCCATAAGACGCTCGGCTTCCGCCTCACCTTCTGGTATTCGTCGATTTTTATCCTGAGTTCTTTGACTCTCTCCATCGTTTCTTTCGCGTTCGTGTTCTCAACCATGCGAGACAATCGGAAGGCGATTCAGTTGAAAGTCGCGGAGTACCGGTCTCTAGCCGACAAGGACGGAGTTCAGGCGATCGCAAAAATCATCAGTGAGCAGCAGAAGCCCAGCCGGCGCACCACTTTCTTTGTTCGTGTTATCGCTCCCGGCAATAAGACCGTGTTGCTGAGTAACCCGCGACTTTGGGAGGAGTTCGATTTCATGCGTTTCGACGATCGGCAGGCTGAGAAACAATGGCAGTATTTCCCCTCCCAGCGCGACACGGGTTTGCTGGAGGTCACTTCGGCGCGGCTGGCGAACGATTATGTCTTGCAGGTCGGCAAGAGCATTCAGGATCGCGAAGACATCCTGGAGCGTTTCCGCGACACGCTTCTGGCGACGATGATACCGATGATCCTGATCGGTCTGGCCGGAGGAGCGTTTCTGGCCTTTCACGCTTTGCGGCCGATTCGGGGTCTTATTCATGCCACGCGTTCTATCGTCGAGACTGGACGGATGGATCTCCGTGTTCCCGAAAGCAACAATCAGGACGAATTGGACGAACTGGTTCGACTATTTAACAGCATGCTAGAGAGAATCGAAGGGCTGATCAAAGGAATGAGAGACGCGCTGGATAATGTCGCTCACGATCTGCGTACGCCGATGACCAGACTACGGGGAACCGCCGAAATGTGCTTGGAAGCGCCATCGAAAACCGAACAATACGAGGAGTCGTTGGCTACGTGCGTTGAGGAATCGGATCGCATACTCACGTTACTGAACAGCATCATGGACGTGTCGGAAGCCGAAACGGGAACCATGCGCCTGAAGCTTGAAACGGTGAACCTTACTAAGCTCATTCGCGAGATGGTGGAGTTGTATCAAGACGTCGCCGAGGATAACGATATCGTCGTCTCGATGGACCGCGCTGAAGATATTTACATAACTGCCGATCTCAACCGCATGCGCCAAGTGGTCGCTAATCTCTTGGATAACGCGATCAAATACAACCGGCCGGGCGGGCGGGTTGTGATCAGCGTCCGTCTCGCAGGGGATCGGACAGTGATGTCATTTCGGGACACAGGCATTGGCATCCCGGCCGACGAAATTCCAGACATATGGGACCGTCTCTATCGCGGTGATAAAAGCCGGTCACAGCCTGGACTCGGCCTGGGTTTGAGCCTAGTGAAAGCGATCGTCCGCGCCCATACAGGACACGTTGAGGTTCACAGCGAGCCGGGTGTAGGTTCGGTTTTCACGGTTCGTCTCCCCGTCGTTTAGGCCTCCCTAAGGTCACCTCTTTCTTTCCAAACCTTTCAAAACTGTAATCTTGCCGCAAGGTTCGAGCAAGGTTGCCGGATTAGATTCCAGCAATCCGAGCGTAGACTTTTCTGTTCGTTGCACGCAGCAAGGAACGAGGAATCGAACAGTCACCGATGTTTTCGCCGCGGGCCGGCGCTGATCTCTTCTGGTGAAAATCCACCCGCTCGGGTCATTGTTCCACTCGATACTTTACCGCGTTTTCATGGATAGGACGTCATCTAGTCAATTTCACATGAATACATCGATGACCGAATATTCTCGCACTCATCGAGGTAGGCGCCCAAAAAGCTTTGACCCCGATAATTATTGCATAGTAGTGTTATATCTTTTTTGTCTTCTTATCCTGTTCTCCGATTTGGGAGGCGCGGCGTTGTTCGAGCCCGACGAAGGGCGAAACGCGGAAGTCGCCAGAGAGATCCTGTTGCTTAACGACTGGGTGACCCCTCACTACGACTTTATCCCACGCCTGGATAAGCCGATATTTTTTTTTGGGCTGGTGGCTCTTTCCTTTAAGTTCTTCGAGCCCTCCGAATGGTCGGCCCGCCTGCCGTCAGTATTGGCTGCGCTCGGTTGTCTTTCACTCACATACGTTCTTGCCCGATCCATGTTTGGACGATGGGCGGCGCTCTGGAGCGTTTTGATTCTGATTACCAGTGTCGAGTTTTTTGCCCTCTCGCGGATCGTCATCCTCGATATGACTCTCACTCTGTTTCTGAGCCTTTCGCTGGCTTGCTTTTGGTTCGGCCAACTTGCGGCCGGCCGGCGTAAAAGAGCGCTCTTTCTTCTAATGTATGCGGCGATGGGAGTGGCTACGCTGATCAAGGGACCGGTGGGTTTCATGCTTCCCGCCGCGGTGATTTTCTTTTATCTGCTCTTCTCGAGAAAGTGGATTGTCCTCCGTGAAATGGAGCTCCCGCTGGGAGTACCTGTTTTCCTACTTGCGGTCGCGTCATGGTATGTTGCGGTCGAGCTACGTAATCCTGGATACTTGCACCACTTTCTGTGGGAGGAAAACGTCGCCCGGTTTGCCACCACGCAATTCAAGCGCAGCGAACCTTGGTATTACTTTTTTTTGATTTTGGCTGGCGGTTTTTTTCCCTGGACGGCTCTCTTACCCACCACGATTGGCAATTTATCGAAGCGCTCGGTTGATGGCGCTCATCTTTTTCTGATTCTGTGGATCGCATTGCCTTTTATAGGATTTTCACTTTCGGCATCTAAGCTTCCTCATTATATTCTCCCCGTGTATCCGCCCTTGGCTATGATAGTGGCGGCAACGGTTGCCAAAGCTTTCACCGATTCTTCGGCGAAAATTAGCTGGGTTCTTTCACTTCCGGCCACGACGTTTTTTTTATTGGCGTTCGTACCAGCTCTCTTGATCATATGGCCTGAGTTCTTGCCGGATCAAATCCAGACCCATGTTCATGCCGCCTTTCCACGAACTCCCATTCCGCTTGCTGCCGGCCTATTGGTCACACTACTGCTCGGCCTAGTAGCTATGAAGAGGGAACTCTGGAGGAAGCAACTCTGCCTTTATGCGGCTACTGCTGTTGGCTTTGCGCTATTCATCCGGGTTGCCGAACCTATTGTAACCACAGTGTCCTTGAATCGGTCGTCCAAGCAACTGGCCGAGAAAGCAGCGTTAGTGATCCGTGCGGGAGATCAGCTCGTGTTATATGAAAGATATCTGAGCAGCCTGCCTTTTTATCTCAATATTCAACAACCCATTTGGGTGGTTTGGTCGGGAACCAAGAGCAAAGTTCTGGGCAGTGATTACATTGCTAAGAAGCGGCCCGAGCCGGCCTTCGGCTATGGAAAGGTACTTTACACCTACGAGGAATTTGCCGATCTTTGGCTAGCCTCCAATACTCGACTCGTCGCGTTTGTCGATGACGATGCCTTTGACGGTCTAGAAGTCACCGGAGGCGCATCAAGAAGACTCTTACAGGTTGGCGATACCTCTGTTGTGACTAATAGGTAGCTGCTTATTACCCTTAAAAAAACGATACAGAAAAAATAATTTCGGACATTTAGATCAAATCGCCGCTGAGGAAAGCGTGGGCTTTAGCAAGGATACTTGAGCTCGAAATGGGCCTTTTAATGAACCGCAATGTGCTTTTTTTCGTCTTGATATTTTTCGCTGTGCTATTGCGGATGTTCCTGTCGCCTCCCATATGGCACCATGGAGAGGCGCGAGAGGGGCTCGTCGTCTAAGAGATCGTACGCGATCATCACTGGATATTGCCTTTTCGAAACGGCGAGCTTCCACCTAAACCCCCTCTTTTCCACTGGATGGGAGCTCTTGCCGCAGCTGTTTTTGGCTTGACCGATTTCGCGATTCGACTTCCATCGATTATTGGCGCAGCGATGTTCTTTCCGGGAAGTCTGCTGTCGGAAAAGCCTATGTTACCGGAGACCCTCGATCCTTTCGCCATAGGGGATAATCCATGCGCGCGCTAACGGCCACGGTTTTCCCCTTCGTTTAGGTCTCCCTGGGTCATCTCTTTCTTTCCTGACCTTTCAAAACTGTAATCTTGCCGAAAGGTTCGAGCAAGGTTGGCGAATTAGATTCCAGCAATCCAAGCATGGGCTTTTTCTGTTCGTTCGCGCAGGTGCGTAACGACTTCGATTGCGAAGAAAGGAAGAGATGAAGAGACCTATCCGCTATTGGCTGGATGGCAAGATTCGCGCGTTCGCGATGCAGGTGATGAGCAGGGTCACTCTAACCGCCAGCGCACAGCCAATCAATTTTCAGCGCAATGAAATCAAGAAGATTTTGTTGGTTCGTAGTGTTTTCCGCATGGGGAATTCTTTACTGGCGACGCCGGCAATATTGATATTCCGAAAGAATTTTCCACGCGCAAGAATAGATTTTGTAGGTCCTGGCATCGCAAAACTGCTTTACGAGAACTTGCCGATCAACCACCACTATGAGATCTATCGGGGTTTTCCAAAAGTTTGTTGGTCTTATATGGCGCTCCTCAAGAAAATCCGCTCAGCGAACTATGACTTGGCCGTTGATGTGAGTGGCTCCAGTGCTGCCCTGGGTTCGTTCATCGTTGGCTTCTCAGCAGCGCGATTTCGCATCGGTATAAAAGGCAAGTGGGATCAGTGGTTCAACGTTCGACTCACAAGGCCGGCTACCCATAACAAGTACGGCAATCTCCCGGCGTTGTTAGGCTCCTTAGGTTTGGCAACTGAGCAATGCCTCCCCTCCCTAGTTCTCTCGCGCATCGAAGCAGAACAGGGTCGAAGACGCATCGAAGACCTGGTGCGATGCGACCAAAGCTTCATCGTCGGTATCTTCGTCGGTGGCCGCAAAACGCGTGGCAAGCGCTGGCCGCGGGAGAATTTCTTGGAAGTCGCGACGGCGCTTCATGCGGAAGGAGTTCAGATCATCATCTTTGTCGGTCCCGAAGAGGGAGAACTGCTTGCCTACTTCGAAGAGGGATCGCGTCGCCGCATCCCGGTTGTTTTTGAGCCCAACGTGCGAAGTTTCGCCTCTATGGTAGCCAGTTGCAACCTGTTTGTGACTTGCGATAGCGGCCCCTTACACTTAGCTTGCGCGATGCAGGTGAGAACGATCGCTATCTTTCTGCAACTCAATTTTGATCGATGGGCTCCGCCTCCGGGTTTAGCCAGAACCATTTACCGTGAAACAATCGCGACCACGATGGATGTCCTGGAAGCTTGCCGGAGCGAATTGAAACAGCTTGCCATGAAAAACCACCGGTTTGATCCGCGTCCATTGCATGGTTCGCAACAGACGGGTGCTGAAATCTTGTGACGGATCGCAGTCAAGTTGCCGTTAGCAGACGATCGCTTCAGTCGCTCCTTGAAGACGACAGCCGTTCAATTCTCCATATCGTCCTGCTCCTCGGCCTTTGCGGCTTACTCTATTTTCCTTACCTGGGCAGTACTCCATTTTTCGATAAGGGGGAGCCCAGAGAAGCTCTAGCGGTGCAAGATATCGTGCAACGCGGCGAATGGTTGTTTCCTCTAAAGAGAGCGACCGACGTCCCATCCAAACCACCACTTTTCCACTGGTCCGCGGCATTGGCATCCAAAATCATGGGCAGGCTTGACGAAGTCACGATCCGTTTTCCGTCGGCCTTGTACGCAACACTGGGTGTTTTACTTATCTACGTTTTTGGCCGCAAACTTTTCGGATCGCAGATTGCTCTTCTCGGCGGCGGCATTCTCGCGACGACACTGGTGTATTCGAACCAGGCGCTGACTGCGCGTGTCGATATGACTCTGTGTTTTTTTGTCACGCTCAGCCTGGTCATTTTCTATTCGCTGTACCGGGGATTCCTGACAGGCGAACTCCCGTATTATGGCTTCTACACAATTCTAGGGATCGGTCTTTTGGCAAAAGGACCGTTGGGTATCGTGCTGCCGGCGCTGGTTATCGGGGTTTTCCTGGCGCTCAAGAAAAGGTGGGACTTAGTATTTAAATCCCTTTTTCATCCTAGCGTGATTCTGACCTTACTTTTAGGTGTGGGTTGGTATGCAATCGCGATTACGCGCGGCGGGGAAGGTTTCATCGATCGCCAACTTCTCCAGGAAAACATTGAGCGATTCTCCGGCGGCTCGGGTCATAGTCATCCGGTTCATTACTACATTCCATATCTTTTTTCCCAGGGCCTGCCATGGAGCCTCTTTCTACCATTCCTGCTTTGGGATTTCTTCAAACAGAATCTTCTGTCGGACGATGATACCTTGTTTCTGAAGCTCTGGTTTTTGGTCATGTTCGCTTTCTTTTCTATTTCCGTGGGAAAGCGGCCGGTTTACCTTCTACCCTTGTATCCCGCTTTGTCGATGTTAATGGCGGTCTGGTTTTATCGCCATGTCGCGGTATCTGCCGGCAAAACTGTTCTCTATCGGCTTGTTGCAATCATCGCCGGGTCAATGAGTCTTTTGCTCCTCATCCTCAGTTTCGGAGCGATGTGGAACCATGACCCCGGATGGTTTTTCTCGCCAATCGAAGGTTTTCTCAAACCGAAAGACCGCGCCAATCTTATTCTTGTCAAGGATTCGTTAGCGACATTCGGCTGGTCATTCACGATTGTTTCGCTGCTATCGTCAGCTCTTTGGTTTTCTTTATCTCAGTGCCTATGGATCGCTAGACTCCGATCGGGAGTCCAGCGACTTATCTTGATTTCGATTCTTGCTGCTTTCGTAAGTCGGACCATGGTCATGCCCGTCATAGCAGAAGCTAAAAGCTATCGCTCGTTCATGGAAGAGGTTAATCAGCGCGTCAAGCCGGGTGACAAGCTCTATCTCTATGGCGAGTTCAATAGCGATTCCGTCGTCTTTTATCACGGCGGAGCCATTGAGACGCTTGACCAATCACCGGAAGCGATCGCGGGTAAAATCGGACCAGGCAACAACTACATCATTATGGCCAAACGAAGCTGGTCCAAAATTCAAGGTGATGACCGAACTCTCCCGGCACCAGTCTTATCAAGCACGAGTACTGGTCCGGAGGGCGACGCGCCTTTGGTTGTGATTCAGACGGGAGGATAACTACAAGTTATCGGGGAAGTGCTTTATGGCTCATGATTATCTGTTTAGCGAGAAAAGAGACGAAATCAGAGACTTCGATTTCGGCAAAGATACAGCGGTTGTCTTCGATGACATGCTGGACCGTTCGGTG
>WHTF01000014.1 GCA_009379725.1 Deltaproteobacteria bacterium | reverse complement strand
TGCATTGCCCAAAGCCGAAGAAGTTTCCGCTTCGGTGATTTTAGAGTATCCAGACTCCGGCGGTCACGTTGGTTTTGTATCGGGGAGATTTCCAGGAGATCTCGATTGGTTGCCGCGGCGGATTATCAGCTTCTTCAACGGCGACATTTAGACAGCAATTAGCCATCGCTTATTGATGGACTTGTTCTACTTCTCGATAGCTCTAGGCCGGATAGGGGTTTTCTAACGCGTGTCGTTCCATGAGAGCTTGTAAATCCACCATGGTGAAGGCGCAGTACTTTGGATCGTAGCCAAGCTTTGTCATGGTCAGCCCCTGTTCCAAGATGCGCTGCAGGATCATTCGGTTCAATGGTCCATGTCCCATATGGTCGTCGTGCTGCACCAAGTCAGCTTCCGCGTGGGCGGTGAAATAAACAGCCTGCCGGTCGCTCATGCCATAATGGGAGACCAGCGCTTCGGCCCATTGTTTAGCCCAATAGCCGAGTGTCTCCTCGTATACATGCGCGCCCCATAGCTCGATGATCGAGCCATCCTGAAAAACTCGCCGGCAATAATCGCTGATAGCCCGCCCGGCGGGAGATGCCGGTTGCTCGAACAGCTCTTCTTTCGACAGTCCTAGAGCGTTCGCGGTTTCAAGCAAAATGAGAATGTGACCGGGAGGTTTTGGCGAAATGAGCTCCTCGGCAATTTTATCCGCAAAGGCCGGCAGCAGGTCATAGTTTCGTACGAAGAAGGGCAGATGAACGTGGTAGGATACCGCATTCAACGCAACCACCTCGATGGAAAACAGTCCCCAGTCTTTAAAGAAACGCCGCACGCAAGATAAGGGCAGCGTGCCATCGCGCAATTGCGTCATGAAAGGACCCTGGTTGATCTTACAATTCCAATGGTCGTGGAGTTCCTGGTACAGGTTATCGACGTAGATCTTGGCTTTTTGGGATTCCATTAAAATCACTTCTCGGTCGTTAGCCACCGATGATTCAGGCGGCTGAACGACGCTTTTACATAGGAAGAAATTCCTGTAATGTTAAAACTCAAAAGAAACCTGCTGTCAATCAGTGAGGCTTATTTGCCGGAGGAAAACACATGGAAGCTCTGAAGCCGGAAGAGTTTCTCAAGCAGTTGATTGAATGTCGAGAAGCGTTCTGGGAGAAAATGAACGCGGAGCGAAAAAGTTACGGGGCGGAAAAGCCGCTCGATGCAGCCATCGTTATGCGCCGGCTCCAGTTTGGCGTGGTCATGGAACGCAAGGCTGCGGAAGTCACCGCTCGCTGGGTCGGAGAGATTCGTGATTTCGATCTTCAACAACCTATGTCCGAATATGTTGTCAACGAGTTAAAACACACTTCCATCCTGCGCAAGCGAATCAGCGAGCTCAATGGCGACCCCGATGCTTTGTGGAATCATCCTTTGAAGGAATTAAAAGAACTCTGGGACTACCATGCCTCTTTAGAGTCTCTCTGCGAGCTGATCGCAAGTGTTCAGTTCGGTCATGAGGAGTTTTTTCCAAGAACTTCAAAGTCGTTCATAGAGCGAGTTCAGTCCATTGATCCACAAACAGCATCGGTTTATCGCGATACCCTGCTCGCCGATGAGGAGGGGCACGAGTGGATCGCGCCTGAAATCCTCAAACGTTACGCCACCGACGCTGCGACACAGCAGAAGTGTTTAGAAGCTTTGAAAAAAGGCTGCGAATTGTTCGGCAGAGCAATCCAAAGTTTCAACCAAAGCTTGCCCGCATGAATTGAAGCTTCACGATCTGGTTAGCTAGAGTTTATCGTATTTTTCGAGAAGCTAAACGACCTAGTGTTTCGGCTCGATCCTTTTGCCGTAGGTCACTTCACCCTTGTCGACTCGCAACGAGAATCCACAATCAGGATTGGTACAGGCCCAAGCCTTGAACATCACCGAAGCACCATCCTGCCCATAGTCGGATAAGGGAATGAGAATTCCAGCGTTACATTTTTGGCATTTCGGCAGGTCCATCTCCACTCCTCCTTTTCGGACACAAACAACAACTAACCTAACCGCCTGATATTAAAAGTCTAGTCGACAAGAACAGTGAAATCAAGCAAGCCTGCAGAAGGACAAACAGCCCGGAGCGGGTGTCGGGTGTTAGGCGAGGAGCGAACGCAAAGAACGCCAATAACAGGATAACCGAGGTCGGACCGGGAGGTGCGGTGAGCCTGCCAGACAGGCGATTCTGGAGCATTATTGCCGCATCAAAAACGAATCCTACATGCCATAAAATCGCCGTGCGTTTTCCTCCAAAAGCTTCTTGCGCACCGACGGGGCAATATCAGCGCGATCGCTAAGATGCCGCGCGGTTCCTTCAGTACGATCGGCGTGAGGGTAATCTGAAGAGAACATAAACAGACTTTCGCCGACGTTTTCGACCACGCGAGGCAAGAAAGATTCATTCCCTTCGCAGCCAAAAAAGATCCTCCCCGACTTCAAGTAATCGCTCGGCGGATGGCTAATCAGATCCCGGGCGCCATAGCGGGGGTTTTCAAAGTGATCATCCATGCGTTCCACATGAGCAGGCACCCAGCTAATGCCTCCTTCAAGAAAGGCGAACTTGAGATTTTCATATCGGTCCAGCAAGCCGGAACAGAGCACGCTGGTAAGGCCCGCCATGATCGGGAAAATGCCCGCCAATACTCGGTTCGGAAAATGATGTTCAAACAGCTTGTCAACCACCGGAAATTGCAAACTGAAATGGACGGCGATGGGCATTTTCAGCCGATTGGCTTCGGCAAAAAAAAGATCGTGGTCGGGATGATCGAGTCGTTTGGTACCGGCAGTGCCGTTGATCATCACCGCCGTCATGCCGAGCTCTTTGATTCGAGGTAGCTCTTTTGCCGCGCCTAGCGCATCCTGCAGAGAAACTACACCGACGCCCTTCAGGCGATCCGGCGCTTTCCTACAAGCCTCGGCAAGCCAGGTGTTGTAGGCGCGGCACACCCCCATGGCTAGGATCCCGTCCGGCCATGCATTGATGTGCAGCAGAAAGCTGGGATAAAGGTACTGTACATCAATGTTTTCTTTGTCGAGATCGTCAAGGCGCTCCTTTATATTTGTCAGCGTCTGGCTGCCGACCGAGGCGCGGCGCGCCGATTGAATCTTTTTGCCGGGAGGGGCTGCCGTCCCGGGAGCGCCTGCTCCTTTAATGGCTGGGCGCTTGTAGGATGTCTGCCCATCGACGACCCAAAAGTTATGTCCCTCTTCGTCGCTCAGCAGCCGAGGGCGATAATTTCGCAGCCCTGGTTCCATATATTTATCGAAGATTTCTTCAGTCTCAAAAAAGTGTCCGTCACCGTCGATAATCATTACCTGTCCTTTCCCTATTAATAGTGTTCGTACTGAGCAGGCCGCGGAATAAAAAGGTAAATTTGAGCAAGAAAGAGCTAACCTCGGTATCTCCAGTTCGCCGATCTCACTCATTGAAGGCGTTTATTTGTGACGGTGAGAAACCTTATCGGGATTCAAACCCGCCGACCAGGGATAAGCCTTCTCGCTGTGAGCGATTTTTGACCTGACCATCAGTTCGGCATAACTAACGCCAACTGCTTTCGTGTTAATGATCGGTACGCCCAGATACGGCTCCAATTCTTCCGGTGTGACTACGTACGGGTAGATTTTACCCCCCAGTGGAATAATCGCCTGAGCTCCCTGTTCGACCAATTCTTTGCCCACCGCGAGAGTACGTTCAATGACGGCATCGTGGTATCCGGACAGGTCGCCGGTGTCATAGAGATCGACGGTTTTGATGCCGCTTACGAAGCGGGTCATGCCATAGGTTTGCACCAGTCTCATGGTATGCGGCATGTGCGCCGGAAGGGGTACAATGAGGCCGAAGCGGTCACAGATACTTGCCGTGAAATGAAGCGAGGCGCGCAGTAAGCCGATGACCGGTATGCGCACGGCGAGCCGGCTCGCTTCGACACCGGGATCGAAGGTGTTACTTTGGATCACCGCATGAAATCCCAGCTGCTCGGCTTCGATAGCCTTTTTGACTAAGGCCGGTGTTTCCAGGATGTGATGCAGACCGGAGAGCGCTTTCCGTTCTTCAAGAAGACGGAGTACCTCGCCGCCGCCGAGATCTTCAGGGTAGGCGAGTTCGAACGTGGTCTGCGGGGATGCATAACTCTTAAGGAGCCGCTGGATGTGAGCTTCGAGCTCCGCAGAGTGACGCTTGAAAGAATGATTCAAGAACATCATGCGCATGGGGTTCTCCTTGCTAGCGCGAGCGTAATCCCGCGTCAGGGCTTGGAACTGGAAAGCGAAGCGATAAAGCCGTTCTCCTCAAGCTCGCGGATGAAACGTTCATCGACAAAGCGCCGGGCGTCGACGTTTCTCGCCTCAGGAACTTCCTGAGCCATGAAATCCAGCAGAGTTTGCAATGAAGAGACTACGGGATAAGGGACGGGCGGCATACCCGGCCGGGTTAGGTCGTAGGTCTCTTCCGCCACGGTGCGGTCTGCGATGCCGCTATACTCGGCCTGGACCCCAATGGTAAATTCGCGGTCCGTTCGGTAACGGTGCATGCCTTCGACATAGGCTTTGATAAACTTCCTTGTTGTCTCCGGATGGTGCTCTATATAGTCGCGGCGCGCCGCGATTCCGCCGAGCGCGTAGTTCAATCCGTACTCGCCAAAATCAATCAGGTACTTGCAGCCCTTTCTCTGGGCCGCGATGGATTCCGGCGGCGTGATGACGATGGCGTCGCATTTGCCGCTCACGAGCGCCGCAATTTCTCGATCGCCGCCGGTTGGAAGGGATTCTTTTCGCAGTCCCCTGATGCCTGCATCGTCTAACTTTGAGATGGTGAATTTCACCAGCGCGTCATTCAGACCGCCGTCGCCGACGAAGCCGATCTTTTTGTCCGCCAATTGTTCACGACTCGCTATCCCGGGTCTGCCCATGATGAATTGTTGATTGATTCCGCCGGTTAAAAAGACCAGATCCGCTTCGCCCTTAACATTGGAGCGCAACGGCGCCGGCGCCGCTAGGTTACCGAATTGGATTTCGCCTGAGACCAGGCCGCGCACGACTCCCTTCGCGCCGCCCATAATGTGCGGTTTATCTATGTCAAGGCCATGCTTTTTGAATAGCCCGGCCTTCCAAGTGACCATCATCGGTCCGGCCCCCTGGCCGATGGTGGCAAATCCCGCATCGATTTTGATCAGGTCTGCCATGCTGCTTTATCCTCCTGCTTCCGCACAATCACTCCTATCATAGGACGACATCGACAAGTCAAGTTGCAGGTTTCTGCTTCTTCGATCATCAGACTGGACCGACCGATTTGGCAGCATGATGAGTAAAATTTAGTATTGTCTCCTTACCTTTTCTACTATTTGCCTACGGTGCCATCTTCCGGCAATCTCATTGACACCCTTTTAGTGTCGGCGTATTATCAAATTCCGTGATGCGCTTTCGAAGAAGGCCATTGCGGTTTTTTGTTTTTGGCGACGAGAACTCAACTTTGACCTTTCTTTTCTTAGTCATCGCACCCCTGAAGCGCACATTATGGCGGTAGTGGCGATTATCCCGGCGCGATATGGGTCGACCCGTCTTCCGGGAAAGCCTTTAGCCACCATCGGTGGTAAACCGATGATCCAACATGTCTATGAAAGTACCTCGAAGGCTAAAGAGTTGGTTCGAGTTGTGGTCGCGACCGACGATCGGCGCATTGAAGAAGCCGTGAGGGGATTTGGTGGCGAAGTGATAATGACTTCCCAAGATCATGCAAGCGGCACCGACCGGTTGGCGGAGGTGGCGCGCAAGGTCAAAGCGGAACTGCTGGTGAATGTGCAAGGAGATTTGCCTTTTATCCATGCGGAGACGATTACCCGCGCGGTTCGTCCAATGAAGCGAGATCGCTCGATTCCTATGGCAACGGTTTGCACGGCGATCGTCGACGAAGATGACTGGCTTAACCCGAATGTCGTCAAGGTCGTTACCGATCGCAAGGGATTTGCTCTGTATTTTTCCAGGTCGCCGATTCCCTATCTTCGCAACGAGGCAGTCGATCTCAACGGCGGCAAAATAACGCCGCGGTCGAAACCGCGCACATGGGGCAATCGGCATCTCGGCCTTTACGTCTACCGGCGTGAGTTTCTATTTAAGTTTGCGCGCTTGCAGCCGACGGCCTTGGAACAAATTGAAAGCTTGGAACAACTGCGGGCGTTGGCGTATGGTTATCGAATTCATGTCGCGCAAGTAGACGAACGATCAGTTGAAGTCGATACTTTAGAAGATCTGCAGAGAGCGGAGCGTTATTTGAGAGAAAATATGAACTGAGGGAGACATGGCGACTGTAAAAACCAAATTCATTTTCGTCACTGGCGGCGTTGTCTCGTCGTTAGGTAAAGGATTGGCCTCAGCCTCTATCGGCGCGCTGTTGGAAAGCCGCGGGCTCAAGGTGACGATGTTAAAGATGGACCCATACATCAATGTCGATCCAGGTACGATGAGTCCGTTTCAGCATGGCGAGGTTTTTGTCACCGACGATGGCGCTGAGACCGATCTCGATCTTGGACATTATGAGCGTTACGTGTCGACGCTGATGGGACGAAAGAATAACTGCACCACGGGTCAGGTGTATGAAACCGTCATCGCCAAAGAGCGGCGCGGCGATTACCTGGGTGGAACCGTTCAGGTCATTCCCCATATCACCGACGAGATTAAACGGCGAATTTTAGCGGCAGCGGAAGGCTACGATATCGCGATTGGCGAGATTGGCGGCACCGTGGGCGATATCGAGGGGCTGCCGTTTTTGGAAGCCGTGCGGCAGTTTGCCTGGGATTGGGGCCGGGAAAATGTCCTTTATGTCCATCTAACCTTGGTTCCCTTCATTACGGGCGCGGGCGAACTTAAAACCAAACCGACACAGCACAGCGTCAAAGAGCTAACCGGATTGGGTATCCAGCCCGATATCCTGCTCTGTCGAACCGATCGATTCCTCGACCAAAAAATTAAATCAAAGATCGCCCGTTTTTGTAACGTTGCGGAAAACTCGGTTATTACGGCGAAAGATGTCGAGTGGATCTATGAAGTGCCGCTGGTTTTTCACGAAGAAGGCCTTGACGAACGGATTGTCGAGAAGCTCAACATCTGGACCGGCGCGCCCAATCTGAAAAAATGGCAACACATTGCGCAGGTTCTAAAAAGCCCAAAAGATTCGGTGCGAATCGCCGTCGTCGGCAAATACATGAGCCTTAAGGAATCATACAAGAGCCTGCTGGAGGCTCTTGTTCACGGCGGCATTGCCAATGAGGTCCAAGTCGATCTCGATTGCATCGAAGCGGAAAAGATCGAGCAAGAAGGAGCCGAAGCTATTCTCAAGCAGGTCGATGGTATTCTTATTCCCGGCGGTTTTGGCGATCGTGGCAGTGAAGGAAAGATCGCAGCGATACGTTATGCCCGCGAAAATCAGATTCCGTTTTTTGGCATCTGTTTGGGCATGCAGATGGCGGTAGTCGAGTTCGCCCGTAATGTCTGCGGCCTCGAGGGCGCCAACTCCGGTGAGTTCGATATTCAGACTCCCCACCCCGTCATTCACCTCATGGAAGAACAGAAAAGTATAGACACCAAAGGTGGAACGATGCGGCTGGGGAATGATCCGTGCGTGCTGCAAAACGGCACCCTGGCGGCAAAGTTGTACGCTCGAGAAAAGATCTCAGAACGGCACCGCCACCGCTACGAGTTCAACAATGGCTATCGCGCGGAGTTTAGCGCAAAAGGCATGGTCTTGAGCGGCCTGTCACCGGATAGCAATCTGGTTGAAATTATCGAACTCAAGGGTCACCCCTGGTTTCTCGGTTGTCAGTTCCACCCTGAATTCAAATCGCGTCCAATGGATTGCCATCCGCTTTTCCGAGGTTTCATAGAGGCGGCGGCGCAAAACCGGCAGTTGCTTGCGGAAGTGCCTCGCATGAAAGTCGTGCGCACATAGCGACGGCTATTGTTAAGTTTTTCAAAACTATGAAGCGGGTCAAAGTAGGTCATTTTGAAATCGGCGCCGGCCGACCTCTGGCTGTGATCGGTGGGCCGTGTGTGATTGAAAGCCGGGAGTCTGCGTTACGGCACGCGTCGTTGCTCAAAGAAGCGGCCGATCGCATAAACATTCCTTATATTTTCAAATCTTCTTACGATAAGGCAAACCGGTCCTCGATCGATTCATTTCGCGGCCCAGGGTTGGACAAGGGGTTGGAAATTCTTGCTGAGGTGAAACGGAAGGTTGGGGTACCGATTTTGACCGATGTGCATGAAACAGATCAGGTGGCAGCGGTTCAGCAAGTTGCCGACGTGTTGCAGATCCCGGCTTTTCTCTGCCGGCAGACCGACTTTGTTGTCGCTGTAGCGAAATCCGGTAAGGTGGTCAATGTCAAGAAAGGGCAGTTTCTCGCGCCATGGGACATCGGTAATGTCGTGCAGAAAATACTTTCGGCGGGCAACGACCAGGTGTTATTGACGGAACGCGGAGTGTCCTTCGGTTACAATAATTTGGTTTCCGATATGCGTTCTTTGGTGGTGATGCGAGAGCTCGGGTATCCCGTGGTATTTGACGCCACTCATAGTTTGCAGTTGCCGGGCGGTCTGGGCAATGCATCCGGCGGCGAGCGCAAGTACATCCCGGCGCTGGCGCGCGCGGCCGTGGCAGCGGGCGTCGATGCGTTATTCATGGAAGTTCACGAAGACCCCGATAAGGCGCTCAGCGATGGTCCAAACTCTTTGCCGTTGAAGGAATTCGAAAATCTCCTCCGAGCGGTTAAACAAATCGACGACGTCGTGAAAAGATAGCCCGGTCATGAAACAAGAAGCCATTTTACAACGGGCTAGAGACGTTCTGAACATTGAGACCCGGGGACTCTTATCGCTGGCGGATCGTCTCGATCACACGTTTTTTGATGCCGTTGAGGTGCTGGGTAGCTGTCACGGCAAAGTCGTCGTGACGGGTATGGGGAAGTCGGGGTTAATTTGCCGCAAGATTGCCGCGACGATGGCCAGTACCGGGACCCCGTCTTTTTTTCTTCATTCGGGGGATGCGATCCACGGGGACCTCGGCATGGTAATGAAGGGCGACGTTATTCTTGCCGTCTCCAATAGCGGTGAAACCGAGGAGATCTTAAAGCTCATTCCTCATTTCAAGCTAAACGGGCTCAAAATGATTGTAATGACAGGCAAACCCGATTCGACTCTGGCGCGAGCGGCCGATGTCGTTCTCGACATCAGCGTAAAGGAAGAGGCCTGCCCTCTGGGTTTGGCGCCCACCGCAAGTACCACCGCGACGTTAGCCATGGGCGATGCTTTGGCCGTGGTACTCCTTGAAACGAAGGGATTTAGCGAAAAAGACTTTGCCATGCGTCACCCGGGAGGCATCTTAGGCAGAAGGCTGTTATTGCGCGTAGAGGACCTCATGCATTGCGGCGACAGACTTCCTTTGGTAGGCGAAGAGACGCCGATTAAGGATGCGCTTTTCGAAATTACGTCAAAGCGACTAGGCGTCACCGGAGTAGTCGATGGCGAGGAGAAATTAACCGGCATTATTACCGACGGCGATCTGAGACGTGGCCTGGAATGTAAGGGAGATATTTTCAGATTCAAAGCGAAAGATTTAATGACGCGCAATCCCAAAACCATTGTCGGCGATTCTCTTGCTGCGGAAGCCGTAATTGTGATGAAGCAGCACACCATTACTTCGCTGTTCGTTCTTCACGGTAACGGCAAACCGCTCGGTGTGATTCATCTCCACGATCTTCTCAAGGTCGGTATTTAATCTTGCCTGTGAAACGCATTCCTTCCGCGGTCCGCAAGAAGGCCGAGAAAATCAGTTTGCTTTTGCTCGATGTCGATGGAGTGTTGACCGACGGCCGGATCATTATTGACGACCGGGGCGCGGAAACAAAACACTTTGACGTTCGTGATGGCCAGGGCATCGCTTTGCTGATACAGGCGGGAATTCAAGTAGGGTTTATCACTGCGCGAAAGTCAAAGGTGGTAGCATTTCGAGCAAGAGAATTGGGCGTTGCCATCGTTCATCAGGGAGTCCGGAGCAAAGCGCATGCCTATCGATCGATACAGCATGAAACCGGAATTGCAGAGGCGCAGATTGCCTATGTTGGCGATGACATCGTCGACCTGCCGATCTTAGATCGTGTGGGTCTGGCGGTCACCGTTAGGGATGGTTGGCCGGAACTATTCTCCCTTGTCGACTATGTAACGGAAGCCTTCGGTGGGAGGGGGGCGGTTAGGGAAGTCGCTGAATTATTACTCAAATCGCAAGCCAAGTGGGACCAACTCACGAGACAGCATCGAACATACTAGTAGTACCTGCCACAGCTCACTAGAGAAAAGCAAATTTCATGCCTGTTCCTTTACAGTATTTTTAAACAATGATACTTTTATACCAGTGGCGAGCCAAATTGTATGCGTAAAACTAGACGATTCTTATTGCTACTGGTGATTTTTATGGGTTTGGGCGCCGTCGGTTACAAGGTGACGGAGGCCATCTGGATCAACAAACTCCGAGAGATCAAGAGAAACCCGCTGCAGGCTCTGGACTACTTGCCGGAGACGGCACTCAGGATCAAAGATTTTCGCCGGGCCAAAGTGGAAGATGGGCGGACCGTGTGGGAACTGCTCGGCGATGACGCGAGCTTCAACAAGGATCAAAGAGAAGCCGTCGTGACAAAGCCGCGCTTTATCTATTACGATAAAGAGGGTCAGATAGCTGAAGCGTCGGCTGAGACAGCGCATGTTTATTTGAACGACAAGGAGCTTGAGAAAATGCAGCTCGAGGGCGGAATAGAACTTTCCTACAAGGGCTACATTCTGAAGACCCAAGAAGCTACCTACCTGCCGGCAAACGAACAAATTTTAATGCCCCAGAGAACGACGATGGTCGGCGAGGGACTGCGATTGGAAGGCTCCAGTATGGAAGTTGACCTGGGAGACAGTAAGGTGCGTTTGCTCGGTAACGTAAGGACCAAGCTAGAACCCGAAAAACTTGCTAAGCAAAAAGGCAGGTCCGGCAAGAGCTAGGTGAGAGGGAGATGAAGTATTTGAGTTTAGGCTTCTGGTTTATAATCTTACTCGCTTGGTTTGTTGTCGATCCGGCTTATGGGGCGGCGAAGGATGACGCAAAGGGTAAGAACGGCGAAAGCGTCTTCGAATTTAACAAGAAAGATCCGATTTATATCACTTCTGACTGGATGGAAGTCGACCAGAAGAAGAATACCATCACCTATAAAGGCCGGGTGGTGACCATTCAATCGGACATGACCATGCGCAGCGAAACTTTAACGGCTGTCTACGATCCGGAAATGAAACAAATTAGACAGATCGTGGCGGAGGGTAAGGTCAATGCGACTCAGGGAACTCGGATGGCGACGGGAGATAAGGCGGTATTCGATGATCAGGCGAAAACAGTCACATTAACCGGCAATCCCGTCATGCGGCAGGGCAACAACCAGGTCACCGGATCCCGGATTATCTACTATATCGACCAGGACCGTGCGGTGGCAGAAGGCAAGGACCAGGTGAGAGTGCAAGTGACGATCTTTCCAGACGAACTGCAGAAGAAGGATGAAAATAAAGACGAGACAGGTTCGAGCAAGGGTAAATGAGTGTCTTAAAGGCGGAGGCAGTCGCGAAGAGCTATAATGGTCGTCGCGTGGTCAATGGAGTGAACCTAAAGGTGAATGCTGGTGAGGTAGTGGGCCTGCTTGGGCCCAATGGAGCGGGCAAGACAACGACGTTTCACATGATGGTGGGATTAGTGCATCCAGACGAAGGAAAAGTATTATTGAACGACCAAGACTTGACTGCGGCGCCGATGTATCAAAGGGCCCGCGCCGGGATTAGTTATTTGCCGCAGGAGTCTTCGGTATTTCGGCGCCTGACTGTGGAAGAGAACCTGCAGGCAATTCTCGAGACCCTCGATCTGAATAATGGAGAACGGCAAGAGCGATGCGAAATGTTACTGAACATGTTAGGGATTGGACATCTCGCTAAGAACAAAGCCTTTACCCTCTCCGGAGGTGAACGGCGTAGAGTGGAAATCGCTCGGGCGTTGGTCTTGTCGCCCTATTTTGTTTTGCTTGATGAACCGTTCACCGGTGTCGATCCCATCGCGGTTGCCGAGATCCAGAAGATCATTCGTAAACTCATAACCAGCGGAATTGGCATTCTCATTACCGACCATAATGTTCGCGAGACTCTGGGGATATGCGATCGTGCCTATATTCTGAATAACGGTGATATCCTCGAGCAAGGAACTCCGGGAGATATATCATCCAGTCCGAAAGCCAGAAAATTCTATTTGGGGGAAGGTTTTAAGTTTTAGTATGGCTCTGGAAATTCGCCAGGTTCAAAAGCTCGCTCAACAGTTAGTCATGACGCCGCAATTGCAGCAAGCTATCAAGCTGCTGCAGCTTTCCCGCGTCGAACTGGAAGAAATGGTCCTGAAAGAACTGCAGGAAAACCCTGCACTCGAAGAAGGAGCGGCGGAGGAACCGGAAGGTGGAGAACAGCCGCGAGCGGAGGCCCAAGGCCAAGCAGGGGATTTACTCCCCGAGACGGTTCCCAACCGGGAACTCTCGGCTGTAGATAAAATCGGCACTCTGGATTGGCAGGAATACCTCGATACCCATTCCAACTCGATCCACGGATCATTGACAGCTGAAGCGACTTCCGACGATGGCGATGCACCACCGTCCTGGGAGAACAGTTTAACCAAGAAGACCTCTCTTGAAGATCATCTGATTTGGCAGCTTCGGCTCTCAAAAATTACTGAACGCGAATCGATGATAGGTCAATATATCATCCAGAACCTAAGTGAAAACGGCTATTTGGCGCTAACCTTAGAAGAACTTTGCACGGCTACCGGAAGTACGCCCGAGGAGTCGGAAGCCATTTTAAAACGTATTCAGTTCTTCGATCCTATCGGTGTCGCGGCGCGCGATCTGCGCGAGTGTCTGCTTGTACAACTACAAAACCTAGACCTCGGCACGAGTTTAGCTGCCCGCATAGTCTCAGACTATCTCAGTTATTTAGAGTCCAAGCGGTACGAGAAGCTCGCCCGTGACCTTGGAACGACCATTGACGAAATTGCCGACGCGGCACATCTCATCACTTCTTTAGAACCTAAACCTTCCCGCGGCTTCGAGCAGGAAGATGTTCGTACCGTATTGCCCGACGTATTCGTGGAAAAAATCGCCGGAGAATACGTTATCTATCTTAACGACGACGGTGTCCCGCGGTTACGGATCAGCCCCTTATATCGCCGTATGGCAGGGCAGGAGGGTGTGGCGGAAGAGCAAGCGCGCCAATATCTTCAGGAAAAAGTCCGTGCCGCCACTTGGCTCATCAAAAGTATCCAGCAGCGTCAGCAAACCCTGTACCGTGTGACTCAAAGTATTTTTAAATTTCAATTAGACTTCCTTGATCATGGCGTTAGTCAGTTGAAACCGATGGTGCTGCGGGATGTGGCGGAGGACATCCACATGCACGAATCTACCGTGAGCCGGGCGACGGCGAATAAATACGTCCACACCCCGCAGGGCTTGTTCGAACTCAAGTTTTTCTTCCAAAGCGGACTGAAGGGCGGCAATGGAGAGGACGTCGCCAGTGAGAGCGTCAAAGAAAAGATTCGCGGCATCATCGCGGCCGAAGACCCACGCAAACCGTATAGCGACCAACACATTGCCGCACTGCTGTCCGACAGTTCCATCGATATCGCACGCCGCACCGTGGCCAAGTACAGGGAAGCCATGGGGATACTCCCGTCGTCGAAGCGGCGCCAGCCCTTTTTCCGCAAGTAAAAACAAGAGGGAAGACTACCCGATGAGCGACGTGAAAGTATCTGTGACGTTTCGTCATACTGAACCCACCAACGCATTGAAGCAATATGCCGAAGAGAAAATCCACCGAATCGGCAAATATTATCCACAATCTTCTTTGGACGCCCACGTGGTTCTTTCAGTGGAATCTAAAGAACGCCAGAGCGCGGAGGTAGAACTGCACGCGCACGGCACCATGATCCATGGCAAAGAAGAAACTGAAAATCTTTATTCTGCCATCGATCTAGTCATGGATAATATTAAGCGCCAAGTGAAAAAGCAGAAAGCGAAAACAAAGCTCGTGCGCAGGAGAAAGCCGCAAGCGTGAAGATCACCGATTTCTTAACGCCCGATCGGGTTATCGCAGATCTGAGCGGAAAAGAAAAAACCGCAGTTCTTGATGAAATGGCGCGCCAATTGGCAAGCAGCGATTTGATCCTCGAGCCTGCCGCGTGCTTACGGGTCTTGCAGGAGCGGGAGAAAATCAGCACGACGGCGATCGGCGAAGGCGTCGCGATTCCGCATGGCAAGCTGCCGAATGTTCAACGTGTTTCCGGGTTGTTTGCGCGTAGCTTGAAAGGAGTTGATTTTGCGTCTCTGGACGGCGAGCCGACGTATCTATTTTTTCTGCTCATTGCGCCTCAGGATGCAGCGGCGGATCACTTGAAAGCCCTGGCCAGAATATCGCGGTTGCTCAAGGATCCCGCTTTGCGCGACCGACTGATGGCGGCCAAAACGCGCCAAGAGATTTACGACATCATTGCGACCGAGGACCAGAAGTTTTGATCTCATATGGTGGATGGCCTAGAAATCATCATCATCACGGGACTTTCAGGGTCGGGAAAAAGCGTCGCAATTCGCGCCCTCGAGGATAACGGCTTTTTCTGCATCGATAATCTGCCCGCCCTGCTCATTCCAAAATTTATCGATCTTTGCGAAGGGTACGATGAGGGAATTCCTCGGATTGCGCTCGGCGTTGACTTACGAGGAGGACACTTTTTGCAGGCGTGGCCGCAAGTCCTGGCTGATATGCGTTCTGCCGGTCACCACGTCCAGGTGCTTTTTTTCGATGCCTCGGATGAAGTGTTATTACGGCGGTTCAGCGAAACCCGGCGACCGCATCCGCTCGCGGGAGAAGAGCCGGTCCAGGAAGGCATCTCGCGTGAACGCAAGGCGCTCGAGGCGATGCGGGAACTTGCTGATAAGATGATCGACACCAGCGATCTGAACGTGCATCAACTGAAACGAGAAATGGAAGAACGGTTTTGCCAAGTGCCCTATTCCCGCAGCATGAACGTCTTTCTTACGTCGTTTGGATACAAGTACGGCATTCCGCACGATACCGATATGATTTTGGATGTTCGCTTTTTGCCGAATCCGTATTTCGTCAGTGAACTCCGCCCCAAGGACGGCTTGGAAAACGAAGTAGAAGAATATGTTTTGAAGAATGAAGAGACGCGGGCCTTTCTGGACCGGCTGTTCTCGCTGCTGGAGTTCACGTTGCCCTTGTATGAGCGCGAGGGTAAGAGCAGCCTGACTTTGGCTCTCGGGTGCACCGGCGGACGTCATCGGTCCGTCGTCCTGGTTGAAGAGTTGCAGAGAAGATTGGGTGCCGGCAAATTCCGTATCCATGTTAAACACCGGGACATCCACAAGTAACGCATGGGTAAAGTCGTCAAGAAGATCGAGATCAGAAATAAGTTGGGGCTCCATGCTCGCGCGGCGGCGCTCCTGGTGCAAACGGTCAACCGCTTTTCGGCCCAAATCAGCATCGCCAAGGATGGCCAGACGACCGACGCCCGCAGCATTATGGGCGTGCTAACCTTGGCGGCGACACAAGGAAGTAAGATTCAGGTGGAGGCCACCGGCGACGACGCCGAGCAGGCGGTGAGGGCGATTGAGAAGCTGATCGACAAGAGATTCAACGAGAACGAGTAAGGTTGAATCCCCACCTCTTATTCGTTATACCAAACTGATTCATTTTTGAGTTCAATCACCCTCGGGAGGTCTATTTCATGGCTGGTAGAGACTTTCTATTCACATCGGAATCTGTTTCCGAAGGTCATCCCGACAAACTTTGCGATCAGATCTCGGATGCGGTGCTGGACGCTCATTTAGCACATGATCCGAATAGCCGGGTGGCGTGTGAAAGTTTGGCGAAGACCGGCATGATCGTTATCGCCGGAGAAATAACCAGTAACGCCAAAGTGAGTTATACCGATGTTGCCAGAGAGGTTGTGCGCGACATCGGCTATACCGATTCGGCAATGGGATTTGACGGCAACACGTGCGCTATTCTCACCGCCGTCGAGCAGCAGTCGCCGGATATTTCTCAAGGGGTTACCGAAGGCGAAGGCCTCCATAAGGAACAGGGCGCAGGCGACCAGGGAATGATGTTCGGCTATGCCTGTGACGAAACTCCCGAATTCATGCCCCTGCCTATTCAAATGGCCCATAGCCTGGTGAAGTACCTGGCCAAAATTCGCAAAGGCGGCGAAGCATACTTCCTCAGACCCGACAGCAAATCCCAGGTGACCGTCGAGTATCGGAACGGCAAACCGGTAAAAGTTCAGAGCGTGGTTATTTCCAGCCAACATAGCCCCGATGTTGACTACGCTAAACTTCGAGAAACGATTATAGAGGGTGTGATCAAGGCGGTGATTCCGGCCGAGTACCTTGTCAAAGACACGGTTTTTCATGTCAATCCGACCGGTCGTTTCGTGGTCGGCGGCCCTCAAGGAGACTGCGGCCTCACGGGACGGAAAATCATCGTCGATACCTACGGTGGCATGGGCCGGCACGGCGGCGGCGCGTTTTCGGGAAAAGATCCGTCGAAAGTCGATCGCAGCGCCGCCTACATGGCCCGTTACGTCGCCAAAAACATTGTTGCAGCAGAGCTGGCTCAGAGATGTGAAGTTCAACTCGCCTACTGCATCGGAGTGGCTCAACCGGTTTCGGTTCTTGTCGACACCTTCGGTACCGGAGTGATCCCGGAAAGCACGATCGCCAAGATCGTTCAAGAAATTTTTAATTTAACACCCAAGGGCATTATTCAAGCTCTCGATTTGAAGAGACCTATCTACCGATCCACGGCGTCCTACGGGCACTTTGGCCGCACGCCGGAGGACGGCCACTTCACTTGGGAAAAAACTGATCGGGTCGAGGATCTTAAAAAAGCGGCGGCGTGCGCTTAAGCGCGGGCGGGGAAGGATATCTTAGGCATGGCATCGAAGAAGTACGACGTTAAAGATTTGCGTTTGAGTCAAGAGGGGCGGAAGCGGATTACGTGGGCAGGGCAAGATATGCCGGTGCTGCAACGGGTTCGGGAGAGATTTCAAAAAGAAAAGCCATTCCAGGGCAAGCGTTTTTCGGCGTGTCTGCACGTCACCGCGGAAACGGCGAATCTGGTTCAGGTGCTGAAAGCGGGTGGCGCGGATGTGCTTCTCTGTGCATCCAATCCGCTGTCGACGCAGGATGATGTGGCGGCATCATTGGTGCAACACGATCGCATTGCCACTTACGCTATTAAAGGTGAAGACAACAAGAGTTATTATAGCCACCTGAGGGCGGCGCTCGATCACAAGCCGGTCATCACTATGGATGACGGCGCCGATCTCGTGTCAATGCTGCACACGGATTACTCTGTGTTGGCTGCCAACTTGATTGCGAGTATGGAAGAGACCACCACCGGGGTGATTCGGTTACGCGCCTTGGAAAAGGACGGTAAGCTGAAGATTCCGGTCATTGCCGTTAACGATGCCGCGACCAAGCATCTCTTCGATAATCGCTATGGCACAGGACAGTCCACCATCGACGGTGTCATTCGTGCCACCGATATGTTGATCGCCGGCAAGCGAGTGGTCGTGGCCGGCTACGGTTGGTGCGGCAAGGGCGTCGCGTCACGGGCCCGCGGCATGGGCGCGAAGGTCATCGTGACGGAAGTCGACCCGGTTCGCGCGCTCGAGGCAGCGATGGATGGCTTTGAAGTAATGAGCATGAAAGGGGCGGCGCGCATCGGCGATCTTTTTATTACGCTTACCGGCGACATGCATGTCATTTCCGGAGATCACCTAAAGGCGATGAAAGATGGTGCGGTGATTTGCAACTCCGGCCATTTCGATATCGAAATCGACCTTGATGCATTGAAAAAGCTTTCGACGAAGGTTGAAAAAAATATCCGCAACTCTGTCGACGCTTATATACTTCCCGGCGGCAAGCGAATCTTTCTTCTCGGCGAGGGCCGCCTGGTTAATTTGGCCGCGGCGGAGGGGCATCCGGCTTCGGTCATGGACATGAGTTTCGCCACCCAGGCGCTCGCTTCGGAATGGGCAGTAAAAAATAGCAAGAAGCTAAAGCCGCAAGTCTATGAAGTTCCCAAGGCGGTGGAAGACTGGGTCGCGAAGTTAAAGCTCTCGAGCATGGGAATAAAGATCGATTCCCTCACCAAAGAGCAGCAGACATACCTCTCTTCCTGGTCTCACGGCACGTAAGGCTTTTTCCGAATCATAAAATTCCAGGGGTGACTCCTATGGTCGCTGCCGCAGCATCGCGGGCACGGCAGCTCCCCCCTAAAAAGATATGACTCTGAACTTGACCTCAAGTTGTCGGTGGGATTATTAACACAGTCAAACGTTCTTCAAATTTCTCTATCGACGACCAGGAGGGTTTATGAACACCAATTCCAAGTCGGCTGTTCAACAGTTCATTATGTCGGCTCGCGAGCTTTTTGCCGGAGAACAAGATCCCGTGAGACGTTGGGAAAAGATGGCGCCGCTGCTTGAGGCTCTAATCGGCGACCCATCGATCAAGGAACAATCCCGAAACTGGCCTGTTTGCCGGCAAGGCGACGACCGCGCGCAAAATCTGCTTTTTTACGAGGATCCGGAATACAAGTTTGTCATCAACGGTCTCATCAAGAGCCCGAAGTCGCGAACACAGATCCACGATCATGCGCACAATTGGACTCTCTACGGGGTTCTCGATGGCCATGAGTCGATCGAGCGTTATCAGCGGACCGATGATGGCTCGAAAGCCGATTACGCCGATATCCGTCAAACCGAGAAAGTAAAGGTCGGTCCGGGCAAAGTCGATCTCGTCGCACCTTACCAAATCCACGCCGAGGAGAGCGGCGAGGAACGTACGGTTGCGATTATCGTTCGTGCCGAAAGAGCCGGTGGTTTTTTGCAGGGCCGCTACGATCCGGCGACGAAGAAATACTGGCAGGGTTATGGGCCGGAGCAGATTCCGTACGAGCTGCAATAACCGGGTTCCACTCAAAACTTTTACATTGAAGCGAGATCTCCATGGCTGATCATACAAGCAGGAGCAAGGTTCGCATCGCGGTCTTCTCAGGACCGACGGCGACCATTCAAAACAGTGAGCCGTTGGTAACGAGCAATAAAGCGCGCGAAAAATACGGCTTACCCCTGCGCAACCAACCTGACGGTGCGCCGCCACGTTTCGATATTCTGCGAGCGCAACGGCTGGCCGCTCCAGTGACAGTTTATGTGGAACAATTCAGTGCCCATCCATTGGAGCGCGACGCGGCGGAACTCTATGGGCCGCCGGACGGCTACCTCGATGCGGCCGGCGTTTTTCACAATCAACGTACGAGCCGTGACGACAAACCCGTCTACGAAGTCACGCTCAAGCCGGAAGACGGCCTCTATCCGTTGCCCTATATGGCGCGGCAAGCTAACGGCCAGCCGTGGGAGACCGACGGTACCGAGAAGAATGCCACGGCAGAATTTTGCCGCGTGCCATTTTTTCCCGACGGTTCACGGCTGTTCGAAGAAATCGATCGATTCGGCATTTCCGATGAGGGTGTCGGTTGTTTGCTTACTGGAAAAGCCGACTTCGATTTTTACCGCGCACTCCCTTCCGGCGGTTACGCTCGGGGCAGGAGCGCCGGCGAACGAACAGATATCGGCGCAGGCGACATCGCGCCGGAAATCCGCGGCACCGACTTTTTCCCTTATCGACCCGGATACTTGCGCAAGGAGCCACCGATGGCGGCACTGGCGCGAGTGACCAACGTCGTTCAGCAGGCGATGCGTAGCGGCCAATATCAGGGCGGTATCTGGCTCGAAGGCAGCCCGTTCGTAGAAGAGACGATTTACTGGCTTAATTTACTCATCGATACCCACGTTCCCCTGGTTGGTAATTCATCCCAACGGCCGCATGGCGCCATAGGCAACGACGGCGACCGCAACATTGTCGACGCGGTCGATTACATCGCCTCGAGGATCTGGGCCGATGAAACCGGGCGGGATTGCATCGGCGCTGTAGCCATTCTGGACGAACAGATTTTTACCGCGCGCGACGTGCAGAAAGCCGATGCCCGGCCCGGCGGCTACATCGCGACCGGAGGACATGGCGGCATCATCGGCAGGATGGGCCATCCCGGCTTGCCGCAATTCTCGTTCAAAACCGTCAAGCGGCATACGCACACTTCGCTGTTGAATACGACGCGATTACCAAGCGAGGTTCAAGGTTCATCGGTTCAAGGTCCAACGATTAAGACTATTAACGTAGCGATCAAAGACACTGAAGGGAACTTGCTGTTTACGGCGATTCCAAAAGTGACGATCTCCAAGCATGCGCGATACCTGCCGGAAGACACCACTGGAAACGCCGACGAAGAAGTCGACATTCTGGCGCGTATCGAGAAAAACTTGCGGGCCGCGCCGTTGGCCGGTTTCGTCGCCGAAGGCTCGGCACCGTTCGGCGCCATGAGTAATTCCGTCGACGCAGCACTCAAGCGTGCAACCTTCAGCGGCATGCCGGTGGTTAAAGTCGGACGGGGCAACGCCAGCGGCTTCGTCGACCCTCAGCGCGATCCATTGGCCATTGCCGGAAACAATCTCACTGCCACCAAGGCGCGGTTATTATTAATGGCGTGCCTGATGAAGTTCGGTTGCTTGCCGCCGGCGGCGAATCCGGCGAAGCCGAGCGCGACGGAAACCGACGCTACGAAGGCCCTATTAAAAAAATACCAGAAGATATTCGATACCCACTGATCGACATTGAATAGGAAGTGTTTGGAGGAACTCTATGTCGGGAAAACATGGACACAAGCCGTTTGAAGGCCACATGCACGATTATGAAGCGCACATCAAGGCCGTCGAAGAAGATTTGGAGTATTACCGGGCTAAACGATTCGAACCGCGGATTATTTATTTACTGCGGCGAGGAGTGGTGACGTTTCATGATTTGCTCGAGGCCCGCGTGGCGCTCACGCGTAAAAATCAATTTTTCAAACCAAGAAAGCGGCAGGGGAACAATATAGAAGCCCGAGTGCGCTACCTGGAAGAGTGGCTCGACGAATACGTGAAAGGCATTGCGTTGGTCTCGGCGCGCGCCGTCGACGCCATGGATATGGTCACCGAGGACAATCGCAAGGAACGTGGTGACTACGATGACTTTTTCAAAATTAAAAAGAAGGAGCACCATGGCACGCTCGAAGAACGCATGGTGAACGTGGAGCAAGATTTAAGAGAGTATCAAGAGTTGCTCGAAGTTTTCGTCCAAGCCCTGATTGCTCGGGGCTGGTCTACTCGCGAGGAGTTGGAGCAGCGTTGGCAGCAGCTTCATGAGGAGAGGCCTTGGGCGGGTGGTGTTATCGTTGCCAAGGCTTGGTCCGATGCGGAATTTAAAGAGGCTCTTCTGACGATCGGGCGGGAAGCGCTCAGGGAAATGGGCGTTCATCAGGGCAAGGTCGGCAAACTCGTAGTCGTGGAAAACACCGGCGCTGTCCACAACGTCGTGGTCTGCACTTTGTGCTCATGCTATCCCTACGACATTCTTGGCGATACGCCGTGGTGGTATAAGCATGAGAGCTATCGAACCCGTATCGTTCAGAATCCGCGGGCTGTCGTCAAGGAGATGTTCGGTTTGGACGTCCCCGCCGGCAAAGAACTCCGGGTTTACGACAGCACATCGGACGTTCGCTACTTCGTTCTACCCCAGCGCCCCAAAGGCACTGACGGCATGTCAGAAGCTGAATTGGCAAAGCTCGTGACCGTCGATAGCCTTCTCGGCGCGGGAATGGCATTGGAACCTGCGCAATTAAAAGAAGTAGAGAGAACCGGGGCCGGGCTGGAATCGCCGCGAGTCCGGCCGGATTAAGTGAAACTATGGAGTCAACCAACAGCAAATTTAAAATCGGCGATCCGGTCGTCGTCGCTTCGGAAAATCCCTCCGGCAATCCTCGGACGCCCATCTATATCAGAGGCAAGCGTGGCATCATCGGTCTGGCGCACGGGGTTTTGGAAAATGTTCGGGACCATCGTGGAATTCATGAACCTCTTTATACAGTCAGGTTTGATCTAAGCGAAGTGTCGGCCTGCCGCGACCACGATTCCATTTGGGTCGACGTGCACGAAGAGTGGTTAAGCGGGCTGCAACCGGAAGAAAAACATTAGCTCGGATTGACGGTCTAGCTGGCACCCTGATGCTGTTTCCCCCCTCATGTTTTTAACTGAGCGTAGCGATTGAACGATTTGAACTCTTCAACTCTCTACGTGTCTCGCTCGCTCGTCGGTCCCACCTCGCCGGTGCACCAGGGGACAAATGCCTTCATCCTGCACGTTGCGCCATTGGCTTTGAGTTCTTTTTCGAAGATCCGGTGAATTTCGCGTTCTTCGTCCTCATACTCGATCTGCCAACCGCCCTCTTTCATGCTCCGGTCGGCGTTTTCGCCACCGCCGCCTCGGGACTTATAGAGCCCCATGTCGCCGGGACGGAGGGCGAGGTAGCGGGCCCGAGTGGTTCCCGAGTTAAAGTGCTGATGGTAGCAGTTGTCGCTCGGTACGGTGACCATAGAGCCGAGCTGCCAATCGCACTTGATCATGTCGGAACGGTCTTCCTTGGTCCAGATCAAGGAGTAGCCGCCGGTACCGCTGAGCAGCACCAGGTGCGCGCCGGGACCGTGGCGATGGGCCTTCTTGTAGGTGCCTATGGGAAACTCTGAGATGTGGCTCTTGGTGTTGTTATCGGCCATCTCCAGCATGGCGTTGATCCCGCCGGCACCGCGCTCTTTCCATCCGTATAGCAGCATGTCGGGCGCGTTGGCGATGAAGTTGGACTCCCACACCCGCCGATTGAAGAGCTTACCCTTGCCGCTGAAGTAGTCTTCTTCGCCCGCATAACGGCCGCGGAACATGTAGTTGTTGTTGAATATAAATTCATTGTCCCGGAAAAGACGCATCATCGGGGGCGCGTTGGTCACGGCGATGTAGCGGGCAGGTTCGTTGCCGCTGCCATTGAAGTTTTGGTACCAGGCGTTGAGTGGAATCGAAAAAAGACTTCCGGCGTTCCACTCG
This sequence comes from Deltaproteobacteria bacterium, assembly GCA_009379725.1. Lineage (GTDB taxonomy): Bacteria > Desulfobacterota > Binatia > UBA9968 > UBA9968 > WHTF01. The sequence continues at coordinate 31,096 of WHTF01000014.1, read as the reverse complement.
AAACTTTGCTTGTGCTTGTCATCTTGCCAGATCGTCGTGGCGCCGCGGCCCGAAACCACGTAAATCGTCAGCTCGTACATGTGGTGCTCGGGTTCCGACTTTCCCCCCGGCTTGATTTCGACGACGTGACAGTCATTGGGCATATGTCGGTTGTCGATGTGGACAACTGCACCGAAGCCTCCCTTGCGCTCCCACGGCCCCAACTCGATCTTTGCTAAGCTGGGAAAGTAGAAATCCTGATAGACTGTCACACCTTCCTTCTTAAGCCATTCGGCGTAAGGGTCGGCTTTCGTGTAATTTTTAAGACCCTCGGTCGGGGTTTGAGCGACTTTCATGTCCGTGCCTAGCATCACCACGTTTGAAAACCTCCTCTTGTGAGAATGATCGGAAAGAGCCGATCTATTATCGGAGTCATGGACGGTCCTGGATCCTGTATTTGCAAATATCCGGTATGAGGCTAACTTGTCAACGAGCGGGATAAAGATGCAAGCATAAAAATGCTGCTCGTGTTCGCCACACTTTACGAACGTGTTTCCGACCGCGATGAACGATCATAGTCTGAACTATCTCGCGATAAACAGTTCAAAAAAACGTCCTCTCTGCTATAATCACAATTAACTACTAACCTTCCAAAGCGTGAGCGTTGAATCTTCAGGTCAAACATTCTTCAAACCTATTGCTTTTTTGTAGGTTATCCTGAACCTGTACACCGGCACTACGCCAGTCGCACAGTTGAGTAGCTGGAGCATGACACATGTTTGAACGCTGAACAGTTTTAACGATTCCTTCGAAATCGACGAACGGAGATACACCAGAAGAAATGTCTAAACCGATGTTAAAGTCCAAGTCCGCGATGGCCGAGACGCAGATCCCCCAGCCCAATGCCGGCTTATCCGCGGCCGAGATGGGGGCGCGCCAGCAAGAGATCTCTGTTTCCGAGTTCTTTACCAAGAACCGTCACTTGCTGGGCTTCGATAATCCGAGAAAGGCACTGCTCACGTGCGTGAAGGAGGCGGTCGATAATGCGCTTGACGCGTGTGAGGAAGCGGGGCTTTTGCCGGAAGTCGTGGTTAAGCTCGAGGTGGCGTCAAACGGCGACACGGCACCGGCTCCGAGCCAGGCGAACAGGTTTCGAATAACCGTGATTGACTATGGTCCCGGTATCGTCCGCCAACAGATTCCGCGGATCTTCGCCAAGCTTCTCTACGGGTCCAAATTCCATCGGCTGCGCATGAGCCGCGGTCAGCAGGGAATCGGCATATCGGCCGCCGGCATGTATGCGCAGCTGACCACCGGCAAACCGGTACAGATTATTTCTCGCACCGGCGCGAAAACGCCGGCGCATTATTTTGAAGTCCAGATCGATACCAAGAAGAATGAGCCGCGGATTCTTGAGAGAAAAGAGATCGATTGGGAGAACCATCGCGGCACCCAGGTGACGCTTGAAATAGAGGGGCGTTATCAGAAGGGGCGGGCCTCTGTGGACGAATATCTTGAGCAGACCGCGATTGCCAATCCGCACGTCAAGCTGGTCTACCACGCTCCAGACGGAGAGACCAAAGAATATCCCCGGACCATCCAGGAGCTGCCGCCTCAGCCTCGTGAAATCAAACCGCACCCCTACGGCATTGAGTTCGGGATCTTGCTCAGAATGCTGCACGACACCAAGAGCCACTCGCTCTCTGGGTTTCTGTCGAGCGATTTCAGCCGGGTTTCCGCCAACCTGGCCCAGGAAATTTGCAAGACGGCGAAGTTATCCGCGGACATGCGGCCAAGAAACATTCATGGCGCCGCCGCCGAGACGCTCTATAAGGCGATTCAATCCACCAAGATCATGGCGCCACCGAGCAACTGTATCTCGCCCATTGAAGAAAAGGCGATCCTCCATGGCCTGTACAAGCAGATCAAGGGAGAGTTTTACACCGCGGTGACCCGCCCGCCCGCGGTTTACCGCGGCAATCCCTTCGTCATCGAAGCCGGCTTGGCCTATGGCAAGGGACCGGAACAGGCGGCGAATAAACCGGAACTTCCGAAGGCTCCGCTTGCTGAAGGGGAGAACCAGAACGACGACAATGAGCTGGCCCGTGTCATTCGCTACGCCAACCGCGTGCCGCTGCTCTATCAGCAGTCTGCTTGCGCGACATTCAAAGCCGTGCTCGACACCACTTGGCGCAATTACGGTGTGCCTCAATCGAGAGGCGCGCTTCCAGCCGGTCCCATGGTGATATTTGTCCATATGGCGTCGGTGTGGGTCCCCTTTACCAGTGAGTCCAAGGAAGCGATCGCTGACTATGACGAGATTCGCAAGGAAATCAAGCTCGCCCTGCAAGAGTGCGGGCGGCGGCTTGGCGTCTTTTTGAGACGAAGGGAGCGGGCCAAGGGCGAGTTCCGCCGGCGCAATATTTTTGAACTCTACATCGAAGAAGTCGTTGAGGCGTGCAACCGCCTTAAGGGTGGGAAACTGCCTAAGGAAAAACTCAAAGAGCAATTGCAGAAGATCGCCATGAAACGGACCGGCGGCGAGAAGACCGACGAAGTACTGGGATTCGATGGCGGAGAACCGGAAGGTCTTCCTTTTTCTATCATCGTCACACCCGAGGGAACCGAAGGGGCGGCGCCGATGTTGATCAACGGTGGGACAAATGATGTCGGAGCGCCGGAAGAAGCTGTGGATGAAGAGGATCAACCCACCCGGGCCGAAGAGCCCGTGGCAGAAGCTCGGTCAACGACCAACGGCAAACAGAAAATCGCCAAAGTTAAGCAGCAGAGCGGGGCAAAGCGCCCCGACCCAAAGCGCTCTGAAAAGCCCAAGGCAAACGCGAAGCGTAAAAAGAGATAGGAATCATTATGGCGCGAAAAAAGTCAAAGAATACCAACGGAGCGGTGGAGAAGAAGCTCGTCGGCGTGGCCGACTCGGTTATTACCGCCGCCCAACGGAGCCAGGACCCGACACTTTCGATTCCCGTGCGCAGTCTGGCAAACATCAATTTCAACGAGAAGCGGGGCATCATCGAGATGGGGCGAAGGAAGCAGGCGCGCTCGTTCTTCAACGTCGGCATGGCCAAGAAATTCATGCAGACCGTGCTCGTGGCCGATGCCCTCGCCGAGCTCCAGCGAGCGAATCTGACGACCTCTCTCCGGGAGATCTACTACCGCACCAAGCACACGATCAAGAACTCGCACGAGAACACGTTCGATGGCCAGAACGAATCCGATCCGCTCATCGAAGACCTTGAAGTCACATTGGAAGCACTTCGGGAGGAACTCCACGTGCGCGCCGAGAACTCCGGTACCGTCGTCGGACCGCTGGTGTTGGTCGATGACGGCGACCGGGTGGATTGCACCAGGCTGGGCAAGGGAGGGTATTCGGTTCCATCGATCGTCGAACCCGAATACATTCAGATCACTAAATGCTCGGCGGATTTCGTTCTTCTCGTTGAGAAAGGCACCCAGTGGAATCGCCTTTCAGAAGACAAATTTTGGCGCCGGTACAACTGTATCCTGCTTACAGGAAACGGCCAGCCGCCTCGCGGTGTCAGGCGTCTGGCGCGCCGGCTGCACCAAGAATACGGTCTTCCCGTATATGTCCTGGTCGACAACGATCCATGGGGATACTACATCTATTCGGTTATCAAGCAGGGATCGATCAATCTCGCTTTTGAAAGCCAGCGCATGGCCATTCCCAAGGCCAAGTTCATCGGCTTCTCCAGCGCGGATCCCGATCGTTACGGCCTGCCTCGAAACGTCGGTATCAAGTTGAATGACAAGGACGTCAACCGCGCCCGCGAGTTGCTCAAGTATAAGTGGTTTCAAAAAAAGGAATGGCAGAATGAAATCAAGGGCATGCTCTCGAGCGGTCTCAAATACGAGCTCGACGCGCTCGCCAACAAGGACTTCCAATATTTGACCAAAACCTATCTTCCAAGAAAGCTCAAAGAGAAAGACTGGTTGGATTAGGCCAATGCCCAGGGTAACAGGATCGTCCGTTGTCGGACTCGGATTACTTTAAAGTAGAGGATGTCCGGAGGAGCGATTTTGTCGCGGTTCAAACCGCTATTCACTTATTCAAGCAAACCCCGGTCTTTCCACACAACAAATCTGGCTGCCATCTGTTCACCGAAATCGGCATATGGGCATAGCAAGCGAAAGATCACAGCAGGCTCATCAAACAAACGGCACCGGATCCGAGCTAAAGCGCATGAATCGGCCGCCAGGCGAAGACCTTTTCTTCTACCGGGCGATCCGGCCGTGTTCGAGAATCAACATGATCGCAACAAAAAGAATGACCCAGGCCATCACCTGAACCATGTTGAACTGTTCAAACCAGAACGTGAACATATAACCGATGCCGTACTTGAGGCCGAAGGTCTCAGCCAACTGATCTTTTTCATTTTCATCTCCTTTCCGTACACCGAACAGAGATTGCCCTGCAAAGAACAGGTCAGAATCAACTATGGATCCGGTAATATCCGCAACAGACCCGAGCCCGAGTGCTACCCGCTAGACTATAAGCCGTCATCCCTAAGTCAAGCAGAGAATGAGCGAGCCGTGATAGACGCAATTAGCACTAGCCGAGAATGCCGCGCGATAGAAATGATGAGGCTGGGGGAAGTACCTTTAGTTGTTAACGCCTGGCTTATTCGCCGCCATTCACATCAATGACTGCTCCGCTGACAAAGCTGGCGGCATCCGAAGCGAGAAACAGCGCCACGCCGGCTACTTCGTCGGGCCTGCCGGCGCGGCCAAGTGAAATTCTTTTTACCGCTTCCGCTGTCAATTCCTGTCGGTTAGTTCCGGCCGGCCGTGGTGTGTCGATAATGCCTGGCGCGATGCAGTTGACGCGTACTTCCGGTCCCCACTGGTGCGCCATGTGAAGGGTTAAATTCATCACCGCAGCCTTGGCACAACCATAGGCCGCCATATCTGCTCTTTCTTTTTTAGTGCCACGCCCGGAGATCGAGCCGATATTGATGATGCTTCCTTTGCTGCGAGCCTTCATAGCCGGCACTACGGTTTTGGCACAGAGGAAAGCGCTCTTGGTATTGACTTCGTAGGCCATCATGAAGTCTTCGCAAGTCAAGTCGAGCAATGGAGCGCGCTTGAATGCGGGCATATACGGGTTTCGACTATATGAACCTCCGGCTACATTGATCAGCACATCCACACGACCAAACTTTGACAGAGTCTGATCCACCATCGACTGTACTTGCCCGGCATTGGTAACGTCGATTGCCAAGCCCAAGACTTTAACACCCAGCGCTTCTACTTCCTCTATCACCGGCGGAATAGAATCCGGCGGCAGTGACGCAACGACAACGTTGGCCCCCGCCTTTGCAAAGGTGGAGGCACAAGCCCTGCCGATTCCCCCACTACCTCCGGTGATGATGACGGTCTGGCCTTCCAGGGAAAAGTGAGAAAGATCGATCTTGCCCATGGCAGTCTCCTAAATTGTGGAAGCAATTTTTGGTTCTAGATTTGTACCACAGTAGATCGTGTCAGGTCTTTCTTGCAACTTGATTGTCGTTATGCAAGGCCCGACTCTGACACCGTAACGACTATTCGGCAACGAGTAGAATAAGGAAGGTCAGCTCACAAGGGCAGGAAGAATGCGGCTCGGCGGTATCGTCATGGTTTATCTCTCATCGTTTGTCTAATTCCCATCGGTTCATCACCGGCGCCGGTCTCAGCTAAATGGGCTTCAGGTTTAAAGCGAAACACCGAAATGCCTGCTTTAATCAGTTCGTCTGTTTCAAAGCCGGGGCACTTTTGAAACGCGATCGTTCCCTGGGCAAAATTCTCCCGACTTATGTTCTTCACTAGTGCTTGGATCTGCTCGAGTGACGGCTGCTCGTTGTCTTCGGCAAAAAAGCTTTCTCTCGACTTGGAACTGGCATGTTTTTTCCTGTAGGTGATCACAAAAAGCATCAGATAACCTCCTTAGGGTTGCGTTAGCGGCTCAATGGTCATCGTTTTGTGCAGAAACATTTTCGCCGCAAGGGTAGTGCCAGACGGCGACGCCATGACAAGTTAGGAAACCGAGGTTTGATGGATGACAGCATTGACACTGCATCGTCTTATTGTTATCCGGCTTTTGGAGGTAACAAGGAATGGCTGAACAGGAAATCGCAGTAATCGTCGGCGCCGGGCCGGGACTCAGCGCGTCACTTGCAAGACTTTTCACAAAACAAGGCATGAAGGTTGCCTTGGCCGCCCGCGATAACGGAAAACTGGATGGGATCGTTGAAGAAATCGCCGGCCGCGCCTATCCATGCGATGCGGTCATTCCCAAGGATGTAGACGATCTGTTCAACTCGGTTGCCAGAGATATGGGTGAACCTAATCTGGTAGTCTACAACGCGAGCCGCCGTGTCCATGGTTCAATCACAAAGGTCGATCCCGAAGAGGTGCTTAATGCCATCCTGGTTACTTGTTACGGCGGATTTCTCGTTGGACAGGCCGCGGCCAAGCGGATGGTCCCCGCAGGAAAAGGAACGATTCTGTTCACTGGGGCGTCGGCGAGCATCAAGGGATTTCCCAACTCTGCATCTTTTGCCATGGGGAAGATGGGGCTGACCGGCTTGGTTCAAAGCCTGGCGCGCGAACTTCAACCTCAGAATGTCCATGTCGCTCAAGTTGTAATCGATGGCGGAATTTACCAACCCACGCGGGATCCGGAGCGTCTCAAGTCACGCGGTGCCGACGGTTGGTTAGATCCCGACGCCATAGCTCAAACCTATCTCAATCTTCACCGCCAGCATCGCAGTGCCTGGGCGTCTTACATCGAGTTGCGGCCATGGTCGGAGAAGTTTTAATCGGCTGATCCGGTTACAAATAGGGAGTCGCCGCTGCTGATTTTAGTTGCCGGGGGGAGCAGCTCAGCGAAGATACAAACCGGGGTTGCGCCGCTGAGATCCGACGCAACCCCGACTGGCGCTTAACCTAGCGCCGATTACTTTGGGGTGAGAATCGTTTTGAGCTTGGTTTTCAGGCCTTCGTCGATATTGAACATTTCAGCGACGGCTTTCGCGACTTCTTCGCCGGTTAATGGATCGATTTCCAATTTGGCTTTTTCGGCCTCAGCTATAAACGCTTTGTCTTTCAGAGTTTCAGAAAACCCGTTTTGCAGTAGTTTCATGCGGTCCTTCGGCGTCCCCGGCGTCGTAGCATAGACACGCGTGACGGTGGACGGCAATAACCCGCCGGCCCTGAGAAGTTGCTTCCCTTCCTCGTTCTTGATGAGATCGAAGGCCAACGGCACCTTGGTCAGATCCGGATGCGCCTTCGCGGTTGCCTGAATGACGACGTTGACATCGCCGGTTTGCAATCCCTTTGTCCAGGTGGGTTTGATCGACTGCCACGCCCAACAGGCGCCCGCGACTTCACCCCCGTCCGCTGCGATGCGGATATCTGCGGTTCCTTTGTAGCCCTCGACCATCTGAATCGGCAGATTGAGTGTCGCTCCTAAGAGCCGCGGCACATCCCCCGTGCTGTTGCCGGGACCCAGGGCGCCGATCTTGACCGGCGCTTTTGCCGACTGCCATTCTTTCAAATTGGTCACGCCGCTGGCTTTGTGCAGGGCGCAAGCGACGTGATCTTGGACGGGTACGCCGACCCATTCAAATTTTCTCACGTCGAAGTCGAGACCTTTCATCCCCAATACGCGGCCGAGAAGTAAATAACCGTTAAAAATACCAAACGCCAGGCCGTCGGGCTGGGCGGCGCTAAACAGATACTTAGCCGCGATTCTGGTTCCCGCACCGGTCATGTTTTCCACGACCAGATTTGGGTTCCCGGGAATATGTTTTCCCATGTGGCGCGCGATGATTCGCGAGTAGGTATCGAATCCTCCACCTGCCGATCCGCCGACGATGATCCGGATGGTCTTGCCCGCATAAAAGTCTTGGGCGAAAACTGCGCCACTTGGAACGAAAGACAAACTCAACAACAGCAGAAATATTGCTATTTTCATAAGATGCCCTCCTGTTTCGCATCATTTACAGTGCCTGGGAAGTTCATGTCAAGCCGATCGATACGATTAAGACCTACCGTCGAAAAAGCCGGAGTATTGAATGCCTTCTTTCCGGCTTATTACTTATTAGTGGATGCGGATGCCCGTAACATATTTTAAGACCTACTTCCGGCCAACCTTCGCCAAAGGTGAGGATGCCTCTTTAATTGTTGCCTGTCGGGATTGATTAGAGCTATATAATGTGGCGCGGATGCTTGCGTGCGCGTCCCACGGTGGCGCAAGAAACATTCATGACGCCAGAGTTGCCAGTAACAAGTAAAATGAAGAAATTTGCTTGGGAGGACTTATGCTTTACAGAACTCGCGTTTACCGAAGATCGTGTTTAGCGCTCTTTCTGGTTCTGATCGCCATTCCTTGGGTGAGAGCTGAAGCTCAGGAGAAAATCAGGATTGCCTACAGCTCGACGGATGCTCTGAACGGGATATGGATCATCGCACAGGAGGCTGGTTTTTATAAGAAAAACGGCCTTGATGCAGACGTGGTCTATATCGGAAGTTCTACAGTGGCCGCTGCGGCGGTCGTGTCCCAGGACGTTCAGCTTGCGAATATCGCCGGCAGTGTTGTCGCGAGCAGCGGCGTTCGCGGTGGCGACCTGGTAAGCGTAGCCTGTTTTGTTAACAGCCTCGCCTACGAGTTGGTTGTGCTGGAAAGCATTAAGAGCGCGGAAGATCTCAAGGGCAAATCCATCGGCATTAGCCGGTTCGGCAGTGTTTCGGACGTCGCCGCACGGGAGCTTTTAAAGGGCGTCGGCTTGAAACCCGGAGAGGACGTAACAATCCTTCAGATCGGTGGCGCCTCCGAGCGCGCTGCGGGTTTCAGTCGCGGGGTCATTGCCGGCTTTCCCTCTCCACCGGGCAATGTCCACTTGATTCCGGGGGGCTTGCCGCATCGAATTCTCGCCGATATGGCTGATTTCGAGAAACCGTACCCGCTTCCTTTCATCTGCGCAGTGACGAATAAAAGTTACCTGACCAAGAACCGCCCCGTCGTCAAGAAATCTGTCATGGCTTTAATTGAAGCGGCGCACTACTTCAAGACCAACAAAGAAGGAACGCAAAAAATCATTGCCAAGCAGCTTCGAGGGGCGAACAAGGCTTATCTGGAGAGCTCATACCAGTCTACGATTAAAATATTAGATCGCGTTCCTTACACGACGCGAGAAGGGATGAAGATCCAACTTGAGCAAGCATTAAAACAGACTCCGGGGAGCAAGGCGACGGTGGATAGTATGATCGACGACAGCATCGTGCGCGAGATCGAGAAGGAGGGATTTATAGATAAGGTGTACGGGAAGAGGGGATAGTATATCCTCGCATTGTTGCGCGGGTCGTTTAGCTGCGAAGGATGAAAATGGAACGCTATCGCTTACTTCCACACCTGCTCAGCTGTTTCGACGATGCGATCGAACTTCCGCCACATTTCGTCTTGGCTCATGACTTTGGAATCGATACCGCCAAAGCCGCATTGTGGGCTTAGTGCCAGCTGTTCGAGCGGAAGGTACTTGCTTGCTACATCGATACGCCGCTTGAGTTCGTCAAGGGGCTCCAGATCCGAGCTCTTGGTGGTGACGAGACCCAAAACGACAATTTTGTCATTTGGAACCAGTCTCAGGGGCTCGAAACCGCCCGCGCGTTCGCTGTCATACTCCAGCAACAAACGCTCATGTTTGAGACTATTAAATAGCCGTTCGGCGATGGCGTCGTACGAGCCTTCGCGATGCCACTGGGGCACCAGTTTGCCCGTTACCGGATCGGTGGTGCGGGCGTTGCCGCGGCAGACGTGAATGCCGAAGGTCAGTCCGGGAAAACCTTCAATGAGCGCGTTATCGGCCTCGATGGAACGCTGGAGATTTCTTTCAGGATCTTCGCCGCGGGAGCGCATGCGCTCCAGGGAAACCTTGTCGACGTAAGCGGTGTAGCCCGGCGCGTCGATCTGAATGTACTTGCAGCCTGCGTTCACCAGCTCGGCAATGATTTGCCTTTCGATCTCAACCACATGACCGACGAAGTCATCTAAGTCTTGGTAAACGTCTTTTGACGCTTCCCATTTAAAGCGCTGGGCGATACGGTCGGGACCCAGTACCGTCACCTTTGCCGGGACTTTTGCGACGCTTTGGCTATATCGAAACTCTTCTAGGGGCAGATTACGGACCAGCTTCAGTCGTTGCACAGCCGGGCGGCGGGTGATGATCGCCGGTCCCGCTTCGTCAAAATTCTGTTCGGCTCTTTGCAGCGGAGTAAGATTTAGATCGCGATTTTCATAATAGAGAGAGACATTTTTCGGCACCTCGAAGCCCGAGACGCATTCGGAAAAACTCTCCTGAAAGCTGTGACGGCGAAATTCGCCGTCGGTGACGACGGGCAAACCATGCGCTTCTTGCTTCGCAATGACCTCACGGATGGCATCGTCTTGGGTTTGCGCTAACTGCTGGCGCGACGCTTGCCCGCGATCGAAGCGGGCGAACACGTCTTTCAGTATTGCCGGACGAACCAAACTACCGATATGATCGATGCGAATTCTGGGTAATTCTGTGGCAGATGCCATAATTGCCTCCTGGATTTCTCGGCTTCGCTCGAAATGACACCTGCCCTTCGAGGCAGAAAAGTTGCGATTTCCGAAAAAGCTCTTAATGCCTGGTCCTACATAAACTCCACGAAAATTGAATTAGCGAGCAATAAGCCTCTGTGGGTCAGCCGAAGAAAACCCTTCGTCTCTTCCATCAGATCGGCTTCTATCCAGATTTTTATCTTCGGGTAGAAATCAGCGGGGGATTTGCCGAACCGAGAGGAAAATGCTTCCGAAGAAACTCCTCTTGTCATTCTTAGACCCAGAAACAAAAACTCGCCAGCGGCTTTGATTCGGTCGAGTTCTTCGCGATCGGTCACCGCGATGCCGGCATCGGCGATTGCCGCCATATACCGTCCGGGGCTTTTCTCATTGCTCCAGCGCGTGCCGAACATGAAACCACTCGCAGCCCGCAGGTAACTATGCGCACCGGCGCCGATCCCCAGATAATCACCATTTTGCCAATAGTTCATGTTATGCCGCGAGTGGCAGCCGGGCAAAGCATAGTTTGAGATCTCATATCGCTGCAACCCGGCAGCGAAAAACGTCTGCTCGATCAACTCCGCCATGGCAATTTCCTCGTCCTCGGTCAACGACCGTAAACGCCCACTGCGGTACTCATGATGAAACGGTGTGCCTTCTTCAAAAGTCAGATTGTAAGCCGATAGATGGGGCGGTCGATATTCCAGCGCAACGTTCAGATCCGCTTCTAGCTCCGCCAAAGTCTGGCCGGGGTTGGCGAAGATCAAGTCGAAACTGAAGTCCGCAAAACCTGCCTGGCGAACCACATCAAGAGCTTTGCGGCCTTCGTCGGCTGTATGAACGCGACCCAGAAACTTGAGCAGACGAGGTTGAAAAGACTGTATGCCGACGCTGATGCGATTTACACCGGCGTCGCGATATCCGGGGAAGTTGGTGCCATCGACCGTGCCGGGATTCGCTTCGAGGGTAATCTCGCAGTCGGATTCAAGCGGGAACGCCGTAGAGATTTGTTCCAAGATGTTGCCGATGCTCGAAGGCTTGAAAGTCGACGGTGTACCGCCCCCGAAGAAAATACTTTGTACGGTTCGGCCGCGCCAGTTGTCAGAGTTATCGTAATGTTCGAGCTCCCGCAGCAAAGCATCGGTGTAGTTCCTCTCCGGAATTTCCGCCACCACATGGGAGTTGAAGTCGCAATACGGACATTTGCTGATGCAGTACGGGATATGAATGTACAGCGAAAAAGGTTCCTTACAATGAATCATACAGAAATCATCTTATTTCTCCTCAAACCTACCCGCAACAGTCTGACCGGCGCCATAGATAGATTGAACGAGACTCTTTATGCAATTTGACGCCTATTTGAATTCACGATAGTTCTTAATGTAAGTTTCCTCAAAAATTGGGGTGATTAGGTATGTCGGTTGCCGAACACAAGGAAAAAGGCAAAAAGAGCATTCGCTGTTTCGTGATTACCGTTAGCGATACGCGGGACGAAACCACGGATGCCAGCGGCCAGACCATCAAGTCGCTGTTGAACGACGAAGGGCACCCGATAGCCGGCTACCGGATCGCCAAGGACGAGCCGGTTCAGATTGAAGCCCTTCTCGACGAGGCGCTTGCCGACGCTGCGGTCGATGCGGTGATTGTCAATGGCGGCACCGGCATCGCGCCCCGGGATGGCACTTATGAAGTGGTGTCCCGGCTGCTCGATAAAAAACTCGACGGGTTCGGCGAGATTTTTCGCTATCTGAGCTATCTCGATATCGGCTCTGCGGCGATGATGAGCCGGGCGGCCGCTGGAACCGCGCGCGGCAAAGTGCTGATCTCGCTTCCCGGCTCGAAAGGCGCTGTCACTTTGGCGATGGAAAAGCTGATTTTGCCGGAAATTCGCCACATGGTTTCTCAACTGCAGGGGAAATGAAAATCAAGGTGAAATTTTTCGCCATCTTGCGGGAACGCGCGGGCACGGCCGAGGTCACCAAGGAAATCAAAGAGGGCAGCACGGTCGGCGATCTGTGGCAGGCGCTGCAGCAAGAGTATCCCAAATTGAATGTCCCGGGTATTCGTCTCTTGTACGCCGTCAATCAGAATTACGTCAAGCCGGAGAATCAATTGAGCGATCAAGATGAGGTGGTTTTTATCCCGCCTGTGAGCGGAGGTTGAGCAAGGATGTTTCGCATCACGAATCAACCGATCGATTTACAAGAACTCGTGCGATTCGTCACCGACCCGGAGGCTGGCGCGATTGCCACGTTTATCGGCACGACCCGCAACAACAACGAGGGCCGCAACGTCATCGGGCTCGATTATGAAGCGTATCCGGAGATGGCGGAAAAAGAGCTGGGTCGGATCGGCGATGATGCAAAGAAGCAGTGGCAGATCTGCCGGATGGCGATCATTCATCGTCTCGGCCCGGTGCAGATCACCGAAGCAAGTGTGATGATCGCGGTTTCGTCGGCACACAGGGAGGCGGCGTTTGCAGCGTGCCGGTTCGCCATTGAACAAATTAAAAAGGCCGTGCCGATTTGGAAGAAGGAAGTTTTTGAGGGCGGAGAAGTTTGGATCGGGACTCAGACAGGCCAGCCGCTAAACCACAAATAGAACAGTTAAATCCATTCAACACGTTCAATCGTTAAGAAACACGATGCGGGCTCCAACTATTAGATGAACACCCACCTAGCTAGCTAGCTAGGAGTCATGCATCTAACCCGATACACTCCGACATTTCACGTCACTCATCGCTCGTTTTTTTGAGAATTTTCCCTCGTACTCTCGCGCGCAGCCAAATAATCACCGCGAATATTCCCAGAATCAATATTCCGGACACAATACCTTCGGCTTTGTCGAGGCCTTTGGCCATGCCTTGATAGGTTTCGCCCAATCCCCAGCCGAGATAACCGAGGAAAAGGCAACGAGGAATAGTGCCGTAAAACGTCCACAGGCTGAATTGTTTTACCGGTAAACGGAGCAGTCCCGCCGCCGCGGAAATCACCGAAAGGGGAAAGATCGGCAAGGCCCGTAAAAAGAATATCGTGGTATTGACCTGACCTTCTTGAAAGCGCCGTTCCAGCGCCTCGACATCGCTCCAGCTAAAGCCCAAAAAACTTTTCCAGCGATCGACCAGAGGTTTGCCGCCAAAGTAGCCGATTGCATAGCCGATATAGCTGCCAAGCGTCGAAGCGACGGCGCCCGGCAAAACGATTTGGAGGAGCATCGGCATCAGTGCTTCGAAAAACCGCAGCTCGGAGCTGATCAGGACGAAGCCGGCGCCCATGATAATCAGCGGCGAGGGAATTGGAACAATCACCGACTCGACGATGACCCCGATGAATACGCTCCACGCCCCGTAAGAGCGAATCGACTCCATGATCCAATTCAAAATTTCGGTCAAGGTACGTTCTCCCGCTAAAAGTGGCGCTAGAGTAACAGCTTCGTCCGGAGAAGTTAAGGGAAGCGTTGGCGGAGATTGGACTATTCAGTCTGATGCGTCTCTACTCCGAAGGTGACTTCATGGAAGATTCCTTCGGGCGAGTCGACCGCCGTATTGCAAATCTTATTCGATACGGTGAACCGCGTCTTTTGGCAGAGAGGCGATAAAGGTTTGGAGGGCGTTTTCGAGGTACTTCGAATCTTTTGACTCCAGTGTGACCTTCACCTTGTAGTCCGGCAGGTCGAGAACCGGATAGGAGCCGAGAAGCAGGTGCGGAAACTTTAGCAATAGATCATTCAGGGCTGAGGCGATGACGCCTTCGCCGTATCTGACGAAAACACTCTTGAGAAAATAGGGTGCATCGCGAAATCTTTCCTTGATATCGTGAAAGCGCTCTTGGAGAATCTTCGGGATGCCGGGAAACACATAGACATTATCAATATTGATCACGGGTGCAAAAAGGGCTTCGGTGGCCAACAGCACAGCGCCCTCCGGAACGTTGGCCATTCTTAGCCGGGCTTCGTTGACATCGCCTCCCAGCCGCTGGCGCATTCTTTTCTCGATATCGGGATGACGCACGACGCGGACCGCAAAACCGTGGGCGATACCGTCGATCGTAACATCGTCATGGGTCGGGCCTACGCCTCCCGTCGTGAAAACGAAATCGAATCGTTTTGAAAAGGCCGCAACTTCCAGGCCGATCAGTTCAATGTCGTCCTGGATCGTCGAGATTTTTTGGACTTCAACGCCGAGTTGCCGAAGCTCCGTGCAAAGAAAGTATGAATTGGTGTCCTGCGTTTTACCGGAAAGAACCTCGTTCCCGATGATGACGATACCGGCGGTCTTCGACATGACTAACCTTTTATCTCAAACACTCGCTGCGGGGCAACATCTTAGAGAACGGATATCGGTGATCAGCCGTCAAATTCGCTGCAGCTCATGAAAAAATGGCACTTGGGATTGGAGCAGAGGTAACGACATTTTTGATTGAACATCTTGGAACCACAGACAGGACAACATTCCCACCAATTGTCCGGCGTCGCGTTGTCTGATTGTGACGGCCCAGATTTAGTCATGAAATTTCCTTTACGCCTAATATAGCAAAGATAACGCACGGGAGAAAAGCTCTGGCCGAGTCTTGTCTTGTTGGACATCCTTTGGTCGGCATAATATATTTTATTATATTGACCGCATTCGCGCCGGACGCAATCAATGAGCTGATGGATCGACGACACCGGACCAACATTCGTCACCTGGCAGCGATCATGAACAACGAACCCCCTAAAACACTCGAAGAATACCAAGAGGAACGGCGGCGCCAGCGCTGGGGCTATTTTTTGACGCCGGTTATTGCGATGGGATCTATCGTCTTTTCGATCGCGCTCTTGATGTTCTTCGGAAAATCGTGCCAGGACCGAATACCGGCGGACGCGCCGTTTCGCACCAATCCACTGTTTAAGCAATACGCGCCGCTGCTCGATAAAGCCACGGAGGCCGGCCGCAAAGATGATGCGCCGGGAGGAGAAAAACGTCCAGCTAATCAAGGAGAAAAGAGCGAAGGGACGTCTCCCTCCCAGTGAGACTTCCACCGGCACTGCGTCATCGTGATTTTCGGCTCTTCACGATCGGTTATCTTCCCAGCGAAACCGGCGAATATATTCATTTCATCGTGCAAAACTGGCTGGTTTGGGAGCTCACTCAATCCGCCTTCTACCTAGGTTTGATCGGCTTCTTCGAATTTGCGCCGCGTTTTATTTTCGGCCCGATCGGCGGAGTTATTGCCGACCGCATGGATCGGCACCGGCTGGTGACTTTGAGCTGCGTTTTCAACCTGATTCAGTCGCTGGTTTTTGCGTTTCTGGTTTTTTCCGGCTGGCTGCAGTTTTGGCACATTGTCGGCCTGGTGATTTTCATGGCGATTGTCAGTTCGGTGCGTACCGCGGCACAGCAGGTCATGGTCGTCTCGCTGGTGCCGCAAGAGTCAGTGGTCAGCGCGCTGGCCCTGCACTCGGCGACGCACAATCTGACCAAGGTCGTCGGACCGTCGATCGGCGGAGTTTTGCTAACTTTTATCGGCGCGGGTTACTGCTTGATCATTCACGCGCTGACCCAGGTCTTCATGCTGGTGGCGCTCTTTTTGATGCGCGCGCCGGCGGCCGCTAGCGGTAGCGCCGCGAAAGGCAATTGGCTGAGGGACATCGCCGAAGGGGTTGCTTATTTCCGCCAGAATCGGCGTATCTGGTTTACGATTCTCACGACCTATTCCAATGGTTTCTTCGGCATTTCGTACGCGCAGTTTCTTCCCTACTTTGCCCAGGAAGTGCTCCGGGCCGGTCCCAGCGGCTACGGCTTGCTCGTGTCGGCGCCGGGCGTGGGCGCTGTATTGATCAGCTTCTTTCTGTCGACCCATGGCCGCCTCACAGGAATGCGCCGATTGCTGTTCGGCGCCAGCATGATTTACGCGGCGTCGATCTTCTTTTTCGCTTTGTCACCCTTCATGGTTCTCTCACTGTTTTTATTGACGGTGATCGGCGCAATGCAAATGAGTTACCGCGTGTTGGCGCGGGCGATCATTCAGGAAGAGTGTCCGCCTCATCTTCTGGGCCGCGCCATGAGCCTGTTTTTCATCGACCGCGGCTTCGGTTCTTTAGGAGCCCTTTGTCTTGGTGCAGCGGCAGCGCTGGTGCCAGTTCCCATCGCCGTAGCCGGCAGCGCCGTCGGCTGCGGTTTGTTCGCCTTGATCGTGCCGAGACGTTCGACCAGCGAGAAAACCGTACTATGATTGATATTTTAGTTCCGTTATAATCGATACCTACCTATGAACGACATCGGTGTTATTCTCTTAGCAGCCGGACAGGGCACCCGGATGAAATCCAGCCTTCCCAAGGTGCTTCATTGTTTAGGGGGCACGCCGCTCTTTCTGCATGTTTTACAGACCGCTCAACGGCTCGCGCCGTCAACCGTGGCCGTGATTGTCGGCCATGGCGCGCCGGCCGTTCAGCGGGCCTATGCGGGCGGCGATGTCACATGGGTCCTTCAGGAAAAGCAGCTCGGTACCGGGCATGCGGTTCTTTGCGCCAAAGGACTATTCCAAGGCTTCACGGGCGATGTGCTGATCTTGAGCGGCGATGTGCCGCTCATCACGGAAAGCACCTTGAAAGGAGTAGTCGCTCATCATCGAGCGCAGGGTGCGGTGATTACTTTGTTGACCGCTTCGCTGGAAAATCCGGCCGGCTATGGCCGCATTCTAAGGGATAGCCAAAAGAACATTACGTCGATCGTAGAAGAAAAGGACGCTGCGGAAGTTCA
Source organism: Deltaproteobacteria bacterium (assembly GCA_009379725.1). Taxonomy (GTDB): domain Bacteria; phylum Desulfobacterota; class Binatia; order UBA9968; family UBA9968; genus WHTF01. The sequence continues at coordinate 13,781 of WHTF01000014.1, read as the reverse complement.
AAAACAAATTCGTGAAGTAAACGCCGGCGTCTACGTCGTTGCTGCGCCGTTTCTCTTCGCCGCTTTGGCCGGGATTAACAATCGGAACCGGCAAGGCGAGTACTATTTGCCCGATATCGTTGATATCGGCCTAAGGCAAGGCGGGACGGTGGCGACCATGGCGGTCGATGATGCCCGTGAAATGATGGGCATCAATACCAGAGAGGAGCTTGCTACGATGGAGAAGAGCTTACAGGAGCGGATAAACCGCAAATGGATGGCGGCCGGCGTTACTCTGAAGGACCCATTGACCGCGTATATCGAAGACGGTGTTACAATCGGCCAAGATACTGTCATCGGCCCCAACACTCATCTCTGCGGCGCAACGGTTATCGGCGAAGGTTGCCGCATCGACGGCAGCGCCTATTTGACCGATGCGCAGCTGGGCGACCAAGTGCGCTTAAGATTTTCCGTCGTCTTGACTAGCTGTCGAGTCGACAACGGCGCGATCATCGGCCCCTTCGCTCATTTGCGTCCCGGGACGGCCTTGGGCCGTAACGTTCACATCGGCAACTTCGTGGAGACTAAAGAAGCGCAGATCGGCGCCGGCACCAAGGCAAATCATCTCACCTATCTCGGCGATGTAGCGATCGGCCAGGAAACCAATATCGGCGCCGGCACGATTACCTGCAACTATGACGGATTTCACAAGTACAAGACCAAGATCGGCGACCGCGTTCAGGTCGGCAGCGATTCGACGCTGGTCGCGCCTGTTTCTTTGGGCGACGATGTTTACGTTGCCACCGCGACGACGGTGCGCCATGACATTCCGGATGGAGCGCTGGTTTTCAACGACAGGCAAGAGCGGGTTCGCGAAGGTTGGACCGAGCAGAAGCGCGTGAAAATGAAAGGAACGAAAAAATAATGTGCGGCATCGTCGGATATATCGGCAAACGGGAAGCGGCACCCCTGATTTTAGAGAGTCTCAGAAAGCTCGAGTACCGGGGCTATGATTCGGCGGGCATTGCGGTTCTCAACGATGGCCAAGTGTCAATTTGCCGCTGCGAAGGCAAATTGAACAATCTGGAAACGATGTTGTGCCGGCAGCCGATGATGGGCGTGATCGGCATCGGCCATACGCGCTGGGCGACGCATGGCCGTCCTTCGGAAACAAATGCTCATCCGCATCGCGCCGGCGACGTTGTCGTTGTCCACAACGGTATTATTGAGAATTACCTCGAGCTGAAAGAGCAACTGATCGAACGGGGGACCCATTTTAATTCCGAGACCGATAGCGAAATCGTCGCCCATCTCGTCAGTGAGAAAATCGACAGGGGCATGGATTTCCTCGAAGCCGTGCGCCGCACGCTGCGTGAGATTCGTGGCTCCTATGCCTTGCTGTTTCTCAACTGTCGAGATCCGCGGCGGCTGATCGTGGCGAAGAATTCGACGCCCATCGTGATCGGCTGGGGCGACGGCGAAACCTTTATTGCTTCCGACGTTCCGGCGCTGCTGGACTACACCCGCAAAGTGACCTTCCTTGAAGACGGCGAGATCGGCGAAGTGACTCTCGGTTCCTGCCGTCTGTTTGACGGCAAGGGTAAAAGCATTCGCCGGCCAATCAAGGAAATCACCTGGGACGCAGTGGCGGCGCGCAAAGGCGGTTATCCTCATTTCATGCTCAAAGAGATCCACGATCAGCCGCGCGCGTTGGCCGACACGTTTCGCGGGCGTATTTCGCTGAAAAACGGCGAGGTTTCCCTCGAAGGAATTCAGCTGACCCGAACCCAGGTCAGGCGGATCAAAAGAATCCACCTGGTTGCCTGCGGCACGGCATGGCATGCCTGTCTGGTTGGCAAATTCATGCTTGAAGAGATCGCCGGGATCCCGGCCGAAGTGGACTACGGCTCGGAGTTCCGCTATCGCTCACCGCTGATGGATCCACAGTCCATATTGCTGATGGTGAGTCAATCCGGCGAGACCGCCGACACGCTGGCGGCAACCGAGATTGCGCGCGCGAAAAGGGCGAAGATTCTGGCGATCTGCAATGTTATCGATTCGTCCATCGCAAGGAAGTCCCATGGCGTTCTTTATACTCACGCCGGTCCGGAGATCAGTGTCGCCAGTACTAAGGCCTTTACGACGCAGCTGACGGCGCTCTATCTGCTCGCAGTCGCTTTGGGAAGGCTTAACGGCAAGCTTAAGCAACTGGATGCCCGGAAATTGCTGCGCGATCTGATGCATTTGCCCAGTTGGATTGAAGAAACGCTAAAACTGGAAAACGAAGTTAAAGAGCTCGCGCGTGATCTCATGCACAGCCAAGATTTTCTTTACCTGGGCCGCGGCATCAATTATCCCATCGCCCTGGAAGGTGCTCTCAAGCTGAAAGAAATTTCATATATACACGCCGAGGGATATCCCGCCGGAGAGATGAAGCATGGGCCGATTGCGCTCATCGACGAAAAGATGCCGGTGGTCGTATTGGCGCCACGGGATCGCCATTTCCAGAAAACCATCGGCAATCTCAAGGAAGTGGAGTCGCGCGGCGGCAAAGTGATCGTGCTCACAGACGATGCAAAAACGGCCAATGAAGTCTCGGTCCATCGGCTGTTGACGTTGCCGAAAGCTTCGCACTATCTTACCCCCATCGTGCTGACGATCCCGCTGCAGTTGTTGGCTTATTATATAGCCGTTCATCGCGGCACCGACGTCGATCAACCGCGCAATCTAGCTAAAAGCGTGACGGTCGAATAGCTGGCGCCGTTTAAATCTTTCAATGGCTGAATGAGACGGGTTCCAACCGTTTCGCGCATACAAGGCCCCAAGGCGCTTACGGATTGAACTTTTTGAACTGCTTGCACTGCTTGAACTTTCTTATTTATGGCAGTGCGTCGCGTAAGTTCCGAGCCGCCGCCTCCGGTGCTACGGTGTTGATGTAATAGCCCGAACTTAATTCGAAGCCGGCGATCTTAGAAATTCTCGGCAAAATCTCCAGACGCCAATGAAAGTGTTCGTGGTCTGATTCTTTGAGCGGACCGGAATGAATGACATAGTTAAATGGCGCCGCGGCAGCGCTGTCGAGGCGTCGCAGCGACTGGCGTAAGAGCCCTGCGAACTGCCGCAGCTCGTCCTCTGTCACCGTATGGAAAAACGGCGAGTGTCGTTTGGGCAGGAGCCAGGTCTCAAACGGAAAACGTGGCGCGAAAGGGCAGAAAACGATGAACGCGTCATCCTCGGCAACGATACGGCGCCGGTCCGCACGCTCGCTTTCAATGATGCCGCAATAGAGACATTTTCGTTTTGCCGTGTAATGGGCTTTTGCCGCGCGCAATTCTTCGGCGACCTCGCGTGGCACCATGGGCATAGCCAGTAATTGGGAATGAACGTGCTCCAGCGTCGCGCCCGCGGCGCTTCCTTGGTTCTTATAGATTAAGATAGATTGCCAACGCGGATCTTTTTGCACATCGACCATGCGCTGCCGATAAGCGCGCAGCACGTCTTCAAATTGTCTGTCGCTCAGTTCCGCCATATTCGGGCAGTGCCGAGGAGTTTCGATAATCACCTCGTGCACACCAACCCCGTCCATAAATTCGTACATGCTATCGGCACGGTGCGAGAAACCTGCTGCACTCGCTAGCGCCGGGTACTTGTTGGGGACCACTCTTATCCTCCAGCCCGGCATGTTCGGCGCGGTCGACCTATCGCGATAGGCGAAAACTTCCGGCGGGGTCATCGCTTCATGCCCCGCGCAGAAGGGGCAAGGTTCGGTGGGGTCTGGCTGCGTGGCCGGTGCAATATCGTGAGGTCGGTCACTGCGTTCGGCGGCGATGATGACCCACCGATCGATAACAAAATCTTTCCTTAACTCAGACATCGGCGTTGGGGCGGTCTACCGGCCGGTCATCCTAACCGCGAGGTTTGGTTTGATATTCTTTGGCGAAAAAATAAATCTCAGAAGAGCCTTTTCGACTGGCATCCGGCCGGGTGCGCTGAACCGAGTGAAAGTGTTTCTCGAGCTCTGCGAAGAAGCCTCTCAGTCCTTCACTGATGAAGCTTTTCATGAGCAAGCTGCCCGCGGGCCTTAGTAGCCGCTTTGCGGCTTCCAGAGCCGTCCGGTTCAATTCCAACGAACGGGCTTCGTCCGCATCACGAATGCCGGTCAGCTTAGGGGCAAGATCAGAGATGACGCAATCGGCCGGGCGGCCGAGGTATTCTTTGATACGCTGCTCTGTTTCCGGCGCAGTAATGTCACCCTGGACGAGAATGACGTTCTTTTGGTTGAGTGCCTCGATAGGCTGAAGATCGACCCCCAGTACTTTACCGCTGGGTCCGACGAATTTTGCCGCCACTTGAAGCCAGCCGCCCGGCGCCGCGCCCAAGTCGACCACATGTTCGCCCGGTCTTAGAATACCAAAGCGCTCCTGAAGTTCGATCAGTTTGTAGGCGGCGCGCGAGCGATAGCCTTCCTGTTTGGCTTTTTTATAGTAGGTGTCGCGGAGCTTGTAAGTCATGGCAGCTAACTTGACGGGCGGACGGAAAAAGAAAGGCCCAGCCTGGTGCGTAGGCTGGGCCCTGGAACGATTCGATTAAAAGCTTTATTGCCCCTTGACCTGGAACTCTACTCGCCGATTAACCGCGCGCGCCCAGGCCGTCGATTGATTGATCAACGGCTTCTGCTCTCCTTGGCTCGCCGCCGAAATCCTCGATGGATCAATCCCCAGGGAAGTTAACTCAGTCATGACACGCTGCGCGCGGCGCAGGCCCAGGGCTTCATTGTATTCAGGGTTACCCATCTCGTCGGTGTGGCCTTCAATGACAACCGCGATGTCGGTCTTTTGTTTTAGCTTTTCCGCTGCAAGATAAACTTTACCTTTGCCCAGGTCGGTGAATTCGGCCGAATTGAACTGAAAAGCGATTTCAGGAAACACGAGCTTCTCCACTTCGACGACCTTCGGCACTTCTTTATAAATGATCTTTTCAACCGGTACTTCAACGACTTTGACTACCTCGCGGACCGGCTCTTGGGCTACGACTGCGGGCGGAGGAGGTGCCGGTTTCACCGCAATCCGGTTGGGCATGCCGTAATCTTGATAGGGCTGTGAGTCCGCCAACACCGGCGGATGGGGTCGATGACCATGGATTTCTTCCAAGAGGGGAGTCGCACTAACGAAGAAATGAAAAGGTCGGAAGACTACCTGTTCCAACAGCCAGGCCGCTGGATGGATCAAGTATGCCGCAATCCTCAATGGGTGAGACTGGCTATCATCGTATTCATCAGGCACGGCGAAAACCGGTTTCAGCCCCAGCGCCAACCACACGGCGAAAATAAAAATGATCATTCGCGGGTGTTTCATAGAAGCCCTCCTTAGCGACCTTTAAAACGTAAGTTTAGGTTCTGGTCTATTTTTTGTCAAACCACATCGCCGCGAATTACTTGAAAAGTCGGATTTTGGTTTTAGGGGGAAAGATTAGCGTTTCTTTGTATTCGGGGGTATAGCAATGACATGGCACTGCATATCGAGAAGGATTCACGGGTGATCCGCCTGACGATGGAGCGCCCGCCGCTGAACGTTTTGGATCTGGATTTGTTGCGCGAGCTGGACCAGATGTTATCGCTATGCGCCGACGATAAGGCCATCGATGTCGTTGTCTTGCGGGGCGCCGGCACACGCGCCTTTTCAGCCGGCGTTGATATCCGCGATCACACCCGGGAAAAAGTTCCCGAGATGCTGGCGGTCGTTCACAATGTCATCCGCAAGTTGCTTGCGCTGCCGCAAGTGACCATCGCTGCGGTGCGCGGAGTGTGTCTGGGTGGCGGTTGCGAGGTCGCAAGCTCCTGCGACTTGGTGATCGCGTCGGAAGAGAGTTCTTTTGCTACCCCGGAAATTCATGTCGGCTGTTATCCGCCCGTTGCCGTGGCTCGTTTCTCTTCGTTGATCGGTTATCACAGGGCCGCAGAGATGATTCTGACCGGGCGGCGCTATACGGCTGAGGAAGCGCTGGGCCTTGGATTGGTCAACCGTCTCGTTTCCAGCGATCAATTCGACAACGGTATCGCCTCGCTGCTCGAAGAGCTCCTGACAAAAAGCGGAGCTGTTTTGCGCATTACGTTGAAGGGCTTGCGCGAACTGTCTCTGCGAGACTTTTCCGCAGCTCTTTATCGATCCGAAGAAATTTATTGCCGAGAGCTGCTCCCCACTGAGGATGTCGAAGAAGGCGTTCAGGCATTTTTGGGGAAAAGGAAGCCCGATTGGAAACATCGCTGAATCCCCACGCAGTCCCTTTACTTTCTAACGCAGAGGTTCCCCACTGGACCGCTAGAGCGCTACTTCGCGGTTAATTGCTTTTTAATGTTTTCAACGAACTCCTTGAGCATGGAGTCCGCTTTTTTGCGGATGATGGGCTGGCCGAATTCACCGATTTTGCCGAGAATGTTGACATCGGTTTCGACCACTAATTCAGTCTGATTAGCGCCGAGCTCTTTCAACGTCATGTTGGTTTTGCCGTTGACGGCGCCGGCGGCCATACGATCTTTGGCCTCCGCCCGCAACGCTGCGCGCCAATTTTCCTTATTTTGTTCTTCGACAATGATCTTGCCTTGCAGGTTCAGTTTGATCGGGCCTACTCGAACCGTAAGCGCTCCTTCATAGGTGGTGTCATCGATTTTCTTGACAGACTCCACACCGGGTAGCGATTGCGCCACTTTTGGAACATCCATGAGAAACTCCCACAGAGGCTCACGGGCAACTGGAATCTGCGCGGTCTGGCTAAACTTCAATGTTTTTTCCCTTTCTTAGTTGTCTTCTTGGCCGCTTTTGGGCTTGCTTTGACTCTAGCTTGCTGGCGAATATTGGCCAAGGCCTTCTCCAAGGCGCGACGGACGAAGACGCCCGCCATTTCCTTCTTATAGGCTGCGGAACCGCGGAAATCACTGACCGGATCAACCGCCTCCTTGGCTTTTTCACCTGCTTCGGCAAACGCCTCCGCTTTTAGCGGCTGGCCTCGTAGAATTGCCTCCGCCGCAGTGGCTCTGATCGGAGTGACGCCGACGCTTCCTAAAGCAATACGCACGTCACTGATAATTTTATGGGTCTTGTCCAAAGTGAGCACCGCGGCCGCCGAAACCGTCGCGTAGTCATCGGCGGTACGGGGTAAGAATTTCAAATAAGCGCCCGCGGTGTTGGCCGCCATTTTGGGAACAAAAACCTCGGTGACGATTTCATCCGGGTTGAGAACGGTTTCGTAATAATCAGTAAAAAAATCGTCCATGGGAATGACGCGGCTGCCGTCGGCGGACGTTGCCTTCACCGTCGCTCCCAGAGCGATCAAGCTCGGCGGTGGATCCTGGTTGGGGTCGGCATGAGCTAACCCCCCGCCTACTGTCGCCATGTTGCGAACCCGAATCGTTGCAACGTGATGATAGGTTTCAGTCAGCATCGGCAATCGACGGCGCAACAGCGAGGAGGACTCCACTTCACGATGCGTGGCCAATCCGCCTATGCGCAGTCCGCCGTCACTGATTTCAATACTGTTCAAGCCCCGCACCGAGCGTAAGCTGACAAGACAGCTGGGTCTGACCAGCCGTTGCTTCATCATGATGACCAGCGAAGTGCCGCCGGCGATAAGTTTCGCATCCGAGCCGAATTCTTTTAACGTGGCATGCACTTCCTTGAGATTTTTGGGTGTGCGGTATTCAAAGGGAATCATGGCGGTGTCCTTATTTTACGAATTGATGCGCCTTTTGGATCGATTCGATGATTTTGTAGTACCCTGTGCAGCGGCAGAGATTGCCCATCATCCAATCCTTGATCTCATCCTCATTGGGCCTTGGATTCTCCGCAAGCAGTGCCGTAGCCGCGATGACTTGGCCGGGCGTGCAAATACCGCATTGGAAACCACCATACTGGATAAAACTTTTCTGTACCGGATTGAGCTCGCCGTTTTTCGCCAGCCCTTCGACCGTGGTGATATCATGGCCGTCGGCCATGACGGCCAAGGTTAGACATGCGCTGATCATCTCACCGTCCATCAGCACCGCGCAGGCGCCGCAGACACCGACGCTGCATCCTTCCTTGGTGCCGGTTAATCCCAGGTCATAGCGCAAACAGTCGATCAATAAACGACTAGTCGGAACCTCAAGCTCATGTTTTTTGCCATTGACGCGCAGTTTGATTTTCTTATTCATCGCGGTCCTTTCACAAGCAACTTTTCAATTGTTCTTTGGTTTAATGCGGCTTGGGCACTGGGCCTATCTTATAGAAAGAAATTAACTAAACTGCAAGCCGTTTGCCCCGGCAAAGCCGCGAAATCCTTCGGCGTATTGCGACAATGCCCACCGATCTATATCTGGCGGCCGCGCCAAGACGATCCACAAGATTTCGTGCTTAAATGCTTCAAAAGCATCAAAACTCGATGACCGATCGAATGCTTTTTCCTTCACGCATCAAATCGAACGCTTGATTAATCTTTTCCAGCGGCAGCTTGTGAGTGATCATCGGATCGACTTTTATCTCGCCTTGCAAATAACGATCGACGTAGCCCGGTAACTGGGTGCGACCTTTGACGCCGCCGAACGCAGTGCCGCGCCATACTCTGCCGGTAACGAGCTGGAAGGGCCGAGTGCTGATCTCTTGCCCGGCCGCCGCGACACCGATGATAACGGATTCTCCCCACCCTTTATGGCAACACTCCAGCGCTGCCCGCATGGTATTGACATTACCGATGCATTCGAACGAATAATCTACCCCGCCGTCGGTCATATCGATGATGACTTCCTGAACCGGCGTACCGTTCTGTTGAGGACTGACGAAGTCCGTCGCGCCCAAATTTCTCGCCATTGCAAATTTGTGGTGGTTGGTATCGACGGCGATGATTCGTGCCGCTTTGGCCAAAACCAAGCCCTGAATGACGCTGAGGCCGATGCCGCCTAGCCCGAAGACGGCCGCCGTTGAACCGGCTGTGACTTTGGCGGTATTTAACACCGCGCCGATTCCGGTGGTGATACCGCACCCCAGCAGACAAACTTTTTCCAGGGCCGCGGCGGGATTGATCTTGGCAACGGCGATTTCAGGCAGAACCGTGTATTGTGAAAAAGTTGAAGTGCCCATGTAATGGTGAATGGTCTTTCCCCTGGCGGAAAAACGTGACGTGCCATCCGGCAAGACGCCTCTACCTTGGGTAGTCCGAATCGCGCCGCAGAGATTTGTCCGGCCGGATTTACAGAATTTACATTCGCCGCACTCCGGTATGTATAGCGGAATGACATGATCGCCGGCTTTGACGGTTGTGACGCCCGCGCCGACCTCTAGAACAATCGCACCGCCTTCATGGCCCATAATAGCTGGAAAAAGCCCTTCCGGATCTTTGCCGGACAATGTAAACGCGTCCGTGTGGCAGACCCCGGTAGCTTTCACCTGAAGCAAAACTTCACCGCTTTTCGGTCCGGCGACTTCGACTTCTTCAATGACCAGGGGTTTGCCGGCTTCCCAAGCAACCGCGGCGCGTGACTTCATTTCTCCTCCGAATTCTTTATACGATTCAGCCGTAAGGATGCAGGCGGAAAAGCGCTGCAACCCTTCCGGCAAAAAACTGTCTCCAATGAACACGGTTAACACAACCCCGGTTCTATTGCCAAGATTGAAGCTTGAATCCACGGGAGCCAGACGAACAAACCGGATCGCGCCAAATGGAGAATTCATAATGAAGCGGTGAAGGCCGCACATGCCTGTTGCATTTATTTAGCGGTTTATGGGAAGGATAAGAAAACCTCATGACTGGAGGATTGTTTTATGATTTTGGAAATGCGGACCTATGTGTTGAAACCCGGTACGACGGCTAATTTTGTCGAGAAATTCGCCGAAGGACTACCGGCTCGCCTGCAATTTTCGAAGCTGTTAGGTCTTTGGCAATCGGAGGTGGGTGGGCTTAACCGCGTCGTTCACGTGTGGCCCTACGAAAGTTTTGAAGCCCGTGAACGGATTGGTAACGAGGCCAGAAAAACCGGCATGTGGCCGCCCAAGACCCAGGAGTTTATTGTCACTCAGGAAAATAAAATTTTGCAGCCGGCGCCTTTTTCACCGCCGCTGGCAGAAGGCAAGCAAGGCAACCTTTACGAATTCCGCACCTACACCTATATGCCCGGGACGATGCCGAAGGTTTTAGAGGCGTTTTCTAAAGTGATTCCGGAGCGCGCCAAGCTTTCACCGCTTGTCGGGATTTGGGTAAGCGCCATCGGCCCGCTCAACCAATTCATTCATGTTTGGGCCTATAATGATGCCGGAGAACGTGACAAGGTGCGTGCCGAAGCTTCGAAAAAAGTCTCCGGCTGGCCGCCCGTAACAAGACAGTTTATGGTTATGCAGGAGAATATGTTGATGACTCCGTCAGCGTGCGCTCCGTTCAAATAAAAACGCTTTTAGCCTAACCACCTGTGCTTGCGAATGTTCGAGAATGAGTGGGGGAGAGCCAAATGGTCTCCCCCACTTTTATACAGTCGTACCCGTTCATTTCGAGCCTCTAGCCGCGCCACTGACTTTCGACTACATGATTATTTAGAATCCATATTTAAAATCCATGCTGTACAAAACGATCATTCGTCCACTGCTTTTTAGTAAAGATCCGGAAGAAAGCCATGAGCAAGCCCTGGCGTTACTTGCGCGATTGGAATTTCTTTACGGCACGCTTGATCGTATTTATCGAATCGAGGACAACCGGCTCAAGGTTAAAATAGGTTCTCTGACTTTTTCCAATCCGGTAGGACTGGCAGGTGGCTTCGATAAAAACGCGGCGGCGCCAAAGATCATCTCGGCTTTCGGATTCGGCTTCATGGAAATCGGCGCCGTGACGGCACAGGCGCAACCGGGAAATCCCAAGCCGCGCCTTTACCGATTGCCCGAAGATCATGCGCTGATTAATCGTCTGGGTTTTAATAACGAAGGCGCAACTGCCATCGCCGCCAAGTTGGCGGCGCGTGAAGCGCGCGGCGGTCTGCCGGCGATTCCGCTCGGTATCAATATCGGCCGAAGCAAAATTGTCGAAACGAAAGACGCGGTTGCGGATTTTCTCTCGGCTTTTGAAAAACTATTTGCGCACGGGGACTTTTTTACCTTGAACATCAGTTCTCCCAACACGCCGAACCTGCGCGACCTGCAGGAGAAAACCCTGCTGCGGGATTTGCTTTCTGCCGTGCAGGACAAAAATCGCCAACTGGCGGCAGCGGCCCAGCAGGGCGAAAAGCCGGTTTTTGTAAAAATCGCCCCGGATATGGAATTCTCGCAGGTCGATGAAATTATCGAAGTCGTCGAGTCGGTCAAACTAAGCGGCATTGTCGCGACCAACGCAACCGCCTTTATGCGTAACACGGTGAAATCGCCTTTAGGTTGCGAACCGGGCGGGCTGAGCGGCAGGCCGATCACAGCCATGGTCACCCAATTTATCTCTCACATCTACCAAAATACGCGGGGGCGGTTGCCGATTATCGGCGTCGGTGGAATATTCAATGCCGAGGATGCTTACGACAAGATCAAAGCAGGTGCCTCGGCCGTACAGATCTATACAGGCTTTGTCTATGAAGGGCCCGCGGCCGTCAAGCGTATCAATCAGGGGCTGATCCATCTGCTCGAACGGGATGGCTTGAAGTCGATTGCCGACGCCATCGGCCAGGCAAGGTAAACTGCTTAAGCTATGCCAGCTCCTTTAGCCTCTCGTAATCCTCGCGTACATTGAGGTCGACAAAAGGAATTTCTTCTTTCCATTCGACGAAAGCAGTCCTGTCTTTATGCTTTTCAATGAGCAATAGACCGCCGCGGTCCCCCGTTAAGCGGAGCAGTTCGGGAAACAAATCGCGCCGGAACAAGATCGGATTGCGCGCTTCTCCTCGAAAACAGGGAGCGACGATCCACGCCGAGCTGTTTTCAAAGTGTTCGATCAATGAGTCGATGAGATCCTTATGAACCAGCGGCTGGTCGCCAGACAAAAACAGCGCGCCTTCGCTCCTTGGATCGATGGCCCACAGTCCCGCGATCACCGAACTGCTCTGCCCTCGATCGGCGCCGTAATTGACCAGCCAGTGCAGCCGATCGTGCGCGAGAGTGATCCTCTGCCGCATGGTCTTCAAATCTCGAACCACGCAGGTCACCTCGTGCAGGTTCGAAGCCAATGCGCCCTCGAGCACCCATTGCAGCACCGGTTTATCATTGAGCGGCAGGAAAAGTTTTTGCTCACCCATTCTTTCGGCGCGGCCGGCGGCCAAAACGACGGCGGAAATCATGACCATTGGATGTCCACTAAGAGGATATGGTTGTATTGAAGGGATCGTTATTGATGAAACTATTGATGACAACTCGTTCGAAGCCTAATCCGATCAGCGAAACCATCTCGCCGTTTGCCAGCCCGAGCGTTTCCTTGAGATGCATGGTTTCCTCCACCTAACTCTTCCAAGCTGGAGTTGCAAGTAAAATTTCAAAAAAGAAGGGGCAGTTTTAAGAAAATTTTGGTCCGATCTAGACGACTCTACTCACTTGCAACAGTGGAGGCTTTTGGCTAACGTGCCGAAGCATGTCACGAGTTTTCAGCATCGAAGTTGCCAAAGATTATTTTAATTTTGCGTCGGCGCATTTTCTTATCTTCCCCGACGGGCAAAGAGAACCGCTGCACGGTCACAACTACCAGGTCTCGGTGGCGCTGGAAGGCGAGATCGACCACGCCGGCGTGGTGCTGGATTTCATTACCTTCAAGCCTTTGGTCAAGCAGGTTTGCGACGCGCTGGATCATCGCACTTTGATACAGACCGAGAGCCCGGTCATCAAGGTGCGCAAGCGAAGCAAGGAGATCGAGGTGCTTTACAAAAAACAGAGGATCGTCCTGCCGAAACGAGACGTTATTCTTCTTCCGCTTGTGAACACCAGCACCGAACTCTTGGCCGAACACGTTGCCAATCAGATCAGGCGCCAAGTGCGAAAACAATTCCCTCACGCCCGCATACGCACAATGGAAGTAAAGGTCGAAGAAGCGCGCGGGCAACGCGGCATCTTCCGCGGTGAGTTCTGATGGGTTTAGGGTTTTAGGTCTTAGGTGTTGGGCTTTGGCCCACGTCTGCCATCCTGATGAGCCGGAGGCGAAGGATCTGCTTTTATTCCCAACACCCAAAACCCAAAACTCAAGACCCGGCCCCTTCACCCTCCAGCACCCAACGCGCGACTTCGTCGTGGCGCGCGAACCAGATATCGGGGAATCCCTTCATGTAATGCAGCAACTCGCTGAGCATGGCCGACATGAGTGGCCGGCCGCCGAAATGCGTATGAACCGTGAGATTGATCAGCGACGGCGCCTCGGTTCGGTAGAGGAAATCGAACGTGTCCTTGTAGACGTTATAAAAATCTCGCGGGCTACTGCGCAGGGTGCGGTTGTCGGTGAAATCGCTGTGAGCGATGGCAATCAGTGGGCCTGCAGGCGTCTTTAATAGGTAGGGGAGATCAGTGTCGTTATAGTCGCCGTGCCACAGATAGCCCTCGTCGGCGAGAAACTGTGCCGTATTGACCGTCGGCGCGGCCACGGGACTGAACCAGCCTACCGGGCGTGTTCCCACCGCATTGTCGATAATTCGACTGCATCTCTGAATCACTTCTCTTTCTTCTTGCGGCGTGAGATAGGGCAGCACGAGATCCTGGGTGTAGGAATGACCGGCAATTTCATGCCCGCGACGATGCAATTCTTTTACCGCTTCGGGAAAATCTTCTGCGCCCTTGGCATTGAGGCAAACGGTTCCCTTGACGTCGCATTCCTCAAGTATCCGCATGATGCGC
>WHTF01000149.1 GCA_009379725.1 Deltaproteobacteria bacterium | reverse complement strand
AGTGCCTGGGCGGTGTAAAAGGGTTGCGGCGCGGCGGTGCGATGCAGCGGGTCGAATTTCCAAACCCATTTGCCGTTAATGTCCTGTTTCATTCCGGCTTGGGCTAACTCAAAAGCAAGTTTACTCTTTAATCGCGGATTGGTCTGTTGCAGTTGCCTGGCGCCAGCCTCGAGGCTGGTGTACCGGCGAAAATGGTTTCTTCCGCGCTCGCGTACTTCGGCAATCCATTTTCCCATACGAGGCGGCGCATCGGAGAAATCGAGACCCGGAGGACCCGCTCCTTCGATGAGAACTAGCTTGCTCACCTGCTCCGGAAATGTTCCGGTATACAGAAACGAAATCGAGCCGCCCATGGAGTGACCGATGAGTTTAAATCGCGAGACGCCGAGATTCTGAATCAGACGGTGAAGATCGAAAACGTAGTCGGGAAAATGATAGTAGCCGCCGGCGCCGATCCAACCGCTATTGCCGTGTCCGCGGCAGTCCGGCGCCACGATCCAGAGCGGATCTTTACTCTTGCTCTGCAGCGAGGTCACAAATGGCCGCCAGCTGTGCGCTTGATCTAAAAAACCGTGCACGAGTACAAGCGGCTCGCCTGCCGAGTCGCCCCATTCCAAATAACGGATGCTTAAACCCCGGGAGTCGACAGTTTTCTCGCGAAATTCGGCCATGCGAACTAAGAATTTTCTAGCGGGAATTCGATGAAGTCGTTGTGTGCTGGCGACCAGGCGTAGGCTCGGACGTCTTTAACTTCTCGGTTATAGATTGAAATGACGATTTGAGCGGTTTCCGGGAATGTCGGTTCTCCGAACGGGCTCGCAAAGGCCTTGTCTTCTTCGGAAAAATAGGCTTTGTGATCCGGGTGAGAGTGATAGAAAGCTTTGAGTTTGGCGCCGTGTAATGCGGCATTATCGATGACCCATTCCAATTCTTTGGGATCCATGGCGTAGGCAATGGCTGCGGTGCGGGGATACGTTTGTGGATCAAGCGCGTGAAGCTGGTTCTGAATATTATTCAGGCGCTGGATGTAATCGGTCTTGCCGTCGGTGAGAACCACGCCGCAGCATTCCTCGGGAAAGGAATCCTCCGCGTGTCGGCACATATCTCTCGATGCTTGGTCCGAGAGTAGCAGGCCCTGATATTTATCCATGATTTTGCACTGCAATCTTTTCCGATTCATTTAACACAAGAATGGGAGGCGTGGCTATTGTGTTCACAAACCTTGGCCCGCGAGAGCATGGTGTTGCTCCCGTTTCAGATGAACGAGCTTCTCCATAACACACGTTTCGCCGTTGATTGCACCTTATCGCGGCTGCGCTGGAGATCTTTGGAGCATCAAGCCCAGATAATCGGTTGAAAGCAGCCGATGACTCGGTCTCTAGCGCCGGTCAGAACGTCGGTGGCTTAGCTTTTTTGTATTTTTGATACGCAGTGAGGACGGCGATGGCGTATTGGTCGGTATATTCGATTTCGTTTTCCATGCGAATCCGAAGTGCGGTGGGGCCCAAATTGTAAGCAATCAAAGCGGTACTCAGATTCCTGAAACTCTTGCGCAGATCGTGCAGGTAATAGGTCCCGAGCTTTATGTTGACAGCGGGATTGTCGAGATGCTCCGGGGTGAATTTACTGAATTTAAATTCATTGCCTAACTCGCGCACGGTTTGTACAAGATATTTTCCGGTATCCGGCATGATCTGCATGATACCCCGCGCGCCGGCGGGGGAGATAGCGCCGAATTGGAATTTGCTCTCGACATCGATCACGGCCAGAACCAGGATTGGGTCCAGCTTGTATTTAAAACTCTCTTTGCGAATGACTTCCGATAACTCCCACGCTTCGTGTTCGATGATGTCCGGCCGGTTCGACTGGACGATGGAAAATATCTTGACTAGCTCCTTTGGGCGGGGCTTTTCGACAGGTTGAGCTTTAACCAATGGGACGGGTTCGACTGCTTTGTAATGGGGTGGAATATATCCGCTGGCAAGAAGTCCCGGCAGAAACAGGACGGCAATCAGGACGATTTTAAAGCAGCTTGTGCCCAATCTTGAAGTACGAGGGAGCGTTTTCTTATGACGGGTCACCATACTTAAACCTCGCGTTTTTCTATTAGTGGTGGAACAGGGGGCTGGCAGCCACAAAGGCTATTGGGGTAGGTATCAAACAGAAATAGGGTTGTCAACGCAAACGAGCAAAATTTCGACTCATCAAGCAAGCATCGCTAGCCAAGACGCTCGTGCTCATCGATAGATGTCTTGCGCCGGCACAATGTTTTGAAAGCAAAAAGGGCGGGGATTTTGTCCCCGCCCTTTTTGCGAAAACGGTAAGTTCGCGGTGCCGGCTATCTTCCGGTGCGCGCCAACGAGTGCACCCAGCCCTGCATACGCGCCTTGGCATTCTGGATATCCCTGTCGCTGAACCATTTCTTGAGATCTATTTTTCCGACGGGATAAACCGGTCGCATAAAGTCGCTCTCGTAACCGAAAGGAACAGTGGCGTCGATGCCCATACCGCCCTCAAACATCGTATTTGAGGCGGTCCATTCCCGTTCCCCAGCAGTCATACGCTCCGCTGGCATGAAGGTTTGTCCGCGGCCGCCCGGCAGCGGATTGATAATGTCTGTCTTGGGGTTAACCCGGGTTGTCAGGCACCACATGATATCGTCCATGTCGTATGGATCGGTGTCTTCGCTGACGGCAATGACGAGCCGGGATCCCTGCGAGGTCGCAAGAATAGCTGCCATGAAGTTGCGCTGCCAGCCTTCCTCGATCTTGTTGCGTTTTTTAACCTGGATGATCGCCCCACCCCAATCGGTCATGCAGTAGGGGATGTTGACGTCCATCATGATGCCGGGCTGCATCCGTTCGCACAGCTCAAACATCGCAGCCTCACGCACCGTGGTGTCGATGTTATGGTCATCGAGAGTATGAACCCCGAGAGGGAAGATGATGGGCTTGCCTTCACGTTTGCGCGTGGTAACAGCCGTGACGTGGAAAGTCGGGGCCTTGTAGGCTTTGCCCATATAACCAGCCCATTCCGGGTGGAAGTGGTAACGGCCTTGTACGCCGGCCTTCTCGGACTCGGCGGTCTCAAAACGTCGGTCTCTCGGATTGAGATAACCTTCGAGAACGACTTCAGCATCGGCAACGGCCAATGCGTCCACGGTGCGCGCTTTAACGAGCCGGACCGGAAAACCCTGCACGGCTCCCGCCATCCCGATTTCATCGCAGCCCTGCGGCAAAATCACATAATCGAAACCTGAGCCTGCCAGCAGGCTGGATGAAGGCGGCAAGCCAAAGTTCATAGTGATCGGCACAAGCTTATTATCTTTGTAGTACTTGGTAACGACCTGCCAACTATGAGAACCGGGGGAAATTTGGAACGTGCCAACATTGCCCCACCGGAAGTTCATCCGGTTATAACCAATGTGTGAGCCGCCATCGAAGTACTCACCGGAGATCAAGCCGTTGCCGGAACCGACGGTCAGCTCGGGCTCAATCTCCGTATGACGGATCGGAACGACAAATTCGTTGGCCTCAGCAGGTTTCTCGTAAACTTCTTCTTGGACCGGGGCATCCTTCTGATCGATGATCACCGGCGCAATGGGATGCGTGAGAGCGTATGCCAATTTTCTTGTGCGGTCAGCGTGATCTTTCCAGCCGAACAACTTGCCGATGACGTTCATGTCGCCGAAGAGATTGGTGATGCAGCGATGGTGCGGCTTCCCTTTGATGTTGTTAAAAAGAATTGGGCAACCACCGTCCAGTTGTTTCTGAATTCCGGTGATCTCCAGGTCAGGATCGACCTCTTTGTCGGTTTCGATGAGGTCACCGTTCTTTTTAAACCACTCGATAGCACCGCGCAGATCTCTGATAACCTCGAGCGGGGCACTGTCCCTTTTTTCAGCCTTGGCCATTGCTTTCCTCCAAAATGAATTCGCTGCTAACTAAGCCTATACCTTTTGCACAAAAAAAAAAAAGCCCGATCCGTGAATGAATCTCGAAACTCTTGGACCCAATCGGAAAACAGATAGGGGGAGAATTCTGTGCTTCAGAGATGCCTGGACGGAGACTACGATTATACGACTCTCATCGCAAAGTCAACGAAACCGCGACCGTGCCTTCGTTTTGTCGACGCGGGTATTTCGTACTCTTTGTCGGCTCCAACTCGACCGCCCTTGTGTTTGGTTTCATGAGTACCCTTTACAGTCTGCACCGGGCTTGCTATCACTGCTGAATTAATTTGGGAAGTTCCTTTCTCGGGAGAGTCTATGACGCAAAGTTCTGAGCGTTCCACACAAGATTGGCTGCTTCTCGTCGGTTTGTTTTGCTTTTTCCTTTCCGGCGCAGCCTCGCTGGTTTATCAGGTGGTCTGGACGCGCATGCTGACCCAGATCTTCGGCAATACGACCTATGCTATCGCGACGGTGTTGTCGGCCTTCATGGCCGGATTGGCGATCGGCAGCTATATCTTTGGTAAAATCGCCGACCGCGGCAGAAATGACTTTTTGTTATACGGCGTACTTGAAGCGGGCGTCGGCGTTTACGGCTTTGCCGTTCCCTGGCTATTTGCTCTGGCGCAAAAGGCCTACGGGCCTATTTTCGGACTTAATGAGTCGTATCCCTTTCTCTTCAATCTCGTTCTTTTCTTTTTGTCTTTCGTTCTGCTGGTTTTCCCGACTATGCTGATGGGCGCCACACTGCCGGTTTTGAGCCGGTTCTATATACGCAGTTTTGCTCAGTTTGGCCGGCGAGTCGGAGATCTCTATGCAACCAACACGACGGGGGCGGTCGTGGGTTGCGCCGCCGCCGGTTTTCTTCTCGTTCCAACTCTCGGCATGCGCGCGACCGTTTTCCTTGCGGCCACGCTCAATCTGGTTATCGCGGTTCTTATCCTGATTGTCGATCGATTGCGCGATAAGCGGCCGACCCAAGAACCGACCCAGACCGTGGGCGAAGTTCCTGAAATGCCGGTAACCGAGACCGCTCCACGTTGGCTCGCATGGATCCTATTGATTTCGTTCGGCCTGTCCGGTTTTGCTTCTTTAGTCTACGAAAATGCTTGGACGCGCGCCTTGACCTTGGTCATCGGCAGTTCGATTTACTCGTTCACCACCATGCTGGTGACTTTTTTGATCGGACTGGCGCTCGGAGGGTTTATTTACGCCCGCTTCTTGGGGCATCGCGAGGCTCGTTTGAGCACCTTTGGGTTGATAGAGGTGTGGGTCGGTCTAGCGGCACTGGCAACCATCCCTTTATTTGAAAGGTTGCCGCTCATCTTTGTCCGGCTATTACAAGGTTTTGGCGATACTTTCACCGTTTTCCTCTATCTGCAAATATTTCTTTCAGCGCTGGTCATGTTTGTCCCTACCATACTTTTGGGCATGACCTTTCCTATGGTGGCGCGGCTGTTTACCCAAAGTTTGTACCGCGTCGGCAGCGGCGTGGGTACGTCCTATGCCGCTAATACGGTGGGCGCGGTGGCTGGCGCTTTCGCCGGCGGGTTTCTCTTAATTCCGCACATCGGTGTACAAAACACCATCATGTTTGGCGTCGTCATGAATCTTTTGATCGGATGTGTGCTGGTTTTTAGCGACCCAAAATCGAGCGCCTTCCCAAGAGTGGCTCTCGGGGCCGCGGTGTTCATTCTAGCGGTACTTGTGCCGTTTAGGGTTCAACGTTGGGATCAACATGTTCTTACCAGCGGCGTAACCATATATCACGATCGCTACGAGAGCTTGCCCACCGACTCACTTCGAATCGAGGAAATGAAGCGCGATGATATCCTGTTTTACCGGGAGGGATTGACAACGACCGTCAGTGTTCACCGTATTTTCGGCAGTGACTACATCTATTTTAAATCGAACGGCAAGATCGACGGCTCTTACGGCGATGCGCTGAGCCAGTTGATGACAAGCTACATTCCGATGCTGCTCCATCCCAAGGCCGAGCAGGCGCTCACCATCGGTCTTGGCAGCGGCCACTCCGCCAAGGCGCTTGCGACGTTCGATACACTGAAAGAGATTGAAGTGATCGAAATCGAACCTGCAATGATCGAGGCGAGCAAATACTTCGACCGGGCTTGGGTCGAAATAAAAGAATTGCCTAAGGGGGTGTCCTTCCCGAAGACGCCGAACGGGCGGATTTGGTACGATGCCCATGAGAAGCGGCTTTTTTATAAAGGAGTCATGGAAGATGATGAACGGTCGAAGCTGATATCGCGCTCGGAGGACAAGGAATATCGCGGCGCCGTTGATCGCCTTTACCGAAACGCGCACCATTCGCGCCATTCCAGCGTCCTTGAAGACCCAAGGGTGCGGGTGATTCCCACGGACGGCCGGAACTATATCTTGGCCACGCCAAAGTATTACGACGTCATTACTGCTGAACCTTCAAATCCATGGATCGCGGGCATCGCTAATCTTTATACTCGAGAGTTCTACCAGGTCATCAAATCCAAGATAAAGGACGACGGCATCTTCGCCCAGTGGTTTCATAACTACTCCATGTCGCCGGACGATTTTCGTATGGTTTTTCGCACCTTCGTCGAGGCGTTCCCCCACGTGTCACTTTGGTCCATGAAGGAAAGCGATTTTCTCCTCATCGGCAGCAAGCAGGAGCATCCCTTTGACTACGCCGCGGTGAAGAAGATTTATGACAATAATCCGACGCTTAAGTCGGACTTTGAATATCTGGGCCTGTCCGATGTTTATGCGGCGCAGGGATTTTATCGAATGGATCGAGACGGCTTTTTAGCCTTCTCGAAGGGAGCGGACATCAATACCGATGACGGCGCCGAACTGGAATTCTCCGCGCCGAGAAACCTGCGGCGGCCGACTACAGAGCTTAACCGCCAACTGATGCTACCGCATCTCATAGAGGCGCCATGGTTGAAGTCTCGACAGGCCGGCGTTTCCGAGGCCATGCATCATTACTACCTGGCTGAATCCTATCTCGCCAGTGTCTCACGCGGCCGAGCACTGAACGAGTTGGAGAAAGCGATCAAGTTGGAACCCAACAATCCAAAATTTTATCTTCTCCAGGCGAAAACTTTTTTGGAACAGGACCAGAGCAGCGAGGGCGCCAAAGCCGCCTTTGCCGCCTTGGAACGTGATAAGGATACTATTTCTCAAGTTCTTGCGATGAGCGACGAGTTTTATCTTCCCGATGCCAAGGCGGTCTATGGCAAGATCATTCAGATGGGCACAAAGGAAGTGTTGCCCTATCTTGGACTGGGCAATATCGCTCTCCATACCGGGGATTTTTCAGAAGCGGAGAAATGGTTTACCCAGGCGCGGGAAATTGAGATCGAGCATCCGGCGGTTTTGCTAGCGTGGGGACGCTTGATTGCGGCAAGAGCCAAAGCTGAAAAGGATAACGATCAGGCCAAGACCCAGCTCCAAGAAGCCAGGAGCGTCTTGGAGAAAGCCAAATCCAAAGGCGAAGACTCGGCAACGATTCACTCTGAACTGGGCGCCATCTATATACGGCTGAGTATGTGGGACAGGGCCGCCGAGTCGTACGAGGAAGCGTTGCGGCTGCAGCGCAGAAGAAATGATTGGCGCCTGACATTGGGTCAGGCCTATGCCCGGCTCGGCAGGGTACGCGAGGCGGAACGGAAGTACCGGGAAGTGTTGGCTTTCAGTCCTGATGACGTGGAAGCGTGGAAAGGGCTCCAAGAGCTGGGTAAAAAATATTGAATCCCAGGTTTGGTCCCGACGAGTACAATAAAGGCCCACGACGATCGCCGTGGGCCTTTATTGTTTTGCCGGCGGACAGGCTTTGCAGTTCCTACTTTTACCCTCTATCTTGGGCACATTGCCTAAATCGCCGAAGGAGAAGTTCGATGCTTAAGGAAAAAATTGGCGTTGTCGGGGCTGGGAAAATCGGTTCAGCGATCGTGCGCGGCGTAATCCGAGCGGGTCTGGTCTCCAGCGATCAGGTCATGGCAAGCGACGTCAGCGATATTTTGCGCCAGTCTCTCAGCGATGAGCTCGGCATTAAAGTCACCGCGGATAACGGCGAGATCTGTGACTTTGCCGATGTCGCAATACTCGCGGTCAAGCCCCAGATCCTGGATTCGATCGTTAAGGAAATGGCAAAGAGCCTTGGCAACGTAAATCTCTTGATCTCGGTTGCGGCGGGCGTTCCGCTTTCCCGTATCGAGGCCAATTTGCCGCGAGGCGCTCGGGTCGTGCGGGTAATGCCCAATATTTCCTGCGTCGTGGGAGCCGGCGCAGCCGGCTACGCCGCAGGCTCACATGCAACCGCGCAGGACCTGGAAATCGTCGGGTCGATTCTCAACAGTTTTGGCATTGGCTTACCGGTGGAAGAAAAGTATTTGGACGCTGTGACCGGACTCAGCGGTAGCGGGCCCGCCTATGTTTTTCTCTTTATCGAAGCACTCGCCGACGGCGGAGTTCAAGTCGGTTTGTCGCGGGATGTGGCGCTCAAACTGGCGCTTCATACGGTTTACGGTTCCGCCCGCATGGCGCTCGAAAGTTCGAAACACCTCGGCGAGCTGAAGGACGAGGTCACTTCGCCCGGAGGCACAACCATTGCCGGGCTCTATGCATTGGAGCAAAAGGGTTTTAAAGGCGCGGTGATGGACGCCATCGTCAGTGCCACCAAACGATCGCAGGAGTTGGGTAAGCGGTGATCACAACAAAGGTTACTTCTTCTTCCAGCCTCCCTGACCATCCTGGATCCACCACCCCGGCTTTGCCTGGTCCATCCAGCTCTTGGCAAATATACGCTTGATTTTCGGCACCGATTCTCGGGGGATGCTGTTGGCCTTGGCGATCTCGAGATAGAGAGCCTCGCGGTCGCGGTTCTCGGCTTCCACCAGCTGTTGAACTTCGGCGCGCTCCTTGAGATTGACTCCGTCGGTGCCGCGGATACTGAGCAAGCCGTCTTGATTGATGCCAACGTTGCCCTTGTCCATGTAGGGCTTGATCGCTTCGCTTCGGCGCCTGATGGACTCCTTCAATCCGCGAATTGCCGGGTTCGAAACATTGATATCGGCCTCCTGGGCGAACGCCTGGGTAATCAGGCTGAACGAAAGGGTAGAATCCGGAGTTAGGGGTAGCAGGCTTTGTGGCTGAAGTTTTTGTGGTGCGCCGTTCGGCCCGCCCCAAGTCTCCTTGACGATCTCGTCGGCAGCGCGCTCGACGGCGGCGGCAGGAAAATAAATATTGACCGTCACGCAAGCGCTGAGAAAGAAAGCAACAACGAATGTAACTCGTTTCAACATCATTCCTCCGTTTATTTTGCTTCCGGCCTATCCGATTGGACCCGTTCCAATCTTCGCAAGAGTTCGGAAAAGCCTATTTCCTGGGTGTGGCTGATAATATTAACCGTAGGCGGCAGCAAGCTGCCAACGACGAGAAATTCTTTGCCGTCTCTGCTTTCGACTCCCGTTAACTTTAACTTGTCGTTTCTCAAGGTTGCTTTGAACCCCAGCTTGCTGTAGCGAAAATTGTCGAAGAATCTCGCTAATCCGCCGTAAAGGACACCCGACTCCTGTCCGGAACTCAAAACGGTAATTTTGTTGAGAGCTTCGACGCTGATCCACTGGCTGCTTGCAGGCCGTTCCCCGGTTCGAATGTTCGCTTGGAAGCGCGCCGGTTGACCGTCGGCGATGACGAGGTCATTGATCACTCCTTCTAAGATGCCCGAGATCTTTCCAAATGCAAAGGTTTCCGACGCTTGCTCGAGCCGAATATCTTGAAACCGCGCATCCAGCTTCATCGACGGTATTGCCGAGAAGGGATTTTCAACCTCCATCTTACTTATCTGCAGACGGCCGCCAAAGAGATCAGCTT
>WHTF01000148.1 GCA_009379725.1 Deltaproteobacteria bacterium | reverse complement strand
AACAACTCTTCCACTTCCATCTTTTTCGCCATCAATCCTTGATCCAGCGAATATCCGACAAACCGCTCAAGATTGGCGCGATTCTTTTCTAGCCCATACGGCCAGGGGTCGTCGCCCAATAGCTTCTGCTCTTCTTCGAAGGCTTGGCGTCCCCACGCGAGCCAGGACCAATTCGGATCGGCGTAGAATTCGCGGCAGATCTTCTTCGCCTCTTCGAACGTTGCAAACAAACTCTGGGCGGCTTCCGGATACTTCTTCAGCACATCGTCTTTGAAGGCCACGACGTGCATGATGGGGAAGAATCCGTTCTTTTTGTAATAGCGCAGATCCTCCGCTTTCGGATCGGCAAATAACCGGCGGATTTTCTTTGAGCCGCGCAGTACCGGCTTGGGCGGATGCGGCGTCATCATGGCGCTGATCTCCCCCGACTCGAGCAGATTGCCGGCATTGGCGCTTTCCGGCAGTCGATCGATCTTGACACCCTTCTCCGGTTGGAAGGGAATATTATCTTTCTTGCTCAGCACCCAGTGGATCTGCCGCCACGGCACATCGAACTCGCTCTGCAAATCTCCCTTCGAGAGCGTCGCCAGGGTATTCTGAAAACTGTGCAGCCCAACTTTCTTACCGATGAGATCCTTCGGTGTATCGATTGCCGCGTCGACGTTGATCCACATTTGCGAGTGACTGAACAGCCGGCGTGGAAATACCGGAATCGCCGTAAACGGCATACCTCGGCTCTTGGCCATCAAGTACGATGACAGTGACAGTTCAGCGATATCGAACTCCTCTTTCTGCAACATCCGTTCGTGGCGATCTTCGCCGTCTCTTTGTCGATCCGACTGGCCGACGATCAAGACATTGAGATCGATCTCTTCCGGCTGCGCCGTACCGTCGAAGAAAGGCACATGCCGATCGTAGTGGGAAAGTGCGATGGTGAGTTTGGGTTTAATCATAAGGGGATCTTATCCATTTATATGCTTGGAGTTGAGCTCGGAGCGTAAAAGTAAAACTTCATAAATCACGACCGAACCCAATCAGGAATTTGAGGTAGAAAGAAAAAGAGGCGCTCCGGCCGGCGCCCCTTCCTTGCTCGATTCTCGATCGAGGTCCGAAACTACCAGCGATTCCGCCCGCCGCCGCCACCGCGTCTCTCTCCGCCACCGCCGCCACCGCCGCCACCGAAACCACCACCCGAGCGTCTCTCTTGCGGGCGCGCTTCATTTACCGTAAGGGTTCGCCCACCGAGATCACTGCCGTTCAGCGCTTGAATCGCCTTTTGGGCCTCGTCCGAGGAACTCATTTCCACGAATCCGAAACCCCGCGAACGACCGCTGAACTTATCCGTTATCACGCGGGCCGACTCGACGGCTCCGTGCGCGGAAAAGATTTCCTGCAGTTGATCGTCGGTCGTCGAATAGGGCAATCCACCGACGTAAATTTTGCTACTCATGTTCTCCTCCTCTGGAAAACGTTGTTGTCTTTGACCCTGAGAACCTGATCAACGCTGGAAACAGAACATGGAATGCAAAACACGCTCTGGCCGGATTGTCCGCGAGGTAAGAATCGCAAGGAAAGACTGCCCAAGCCTTCAACTCGTTTGTATATGTCACTACAGAAGGCTCCATACTGAAGTGTAACTTTAGCCTAATTGGTTTCTATACCCAATACAAGACCTTTTTCGGTAGTGGTTCAGTTTGAATTATAAAAAGTTGGACTTACCGATTTGGCTTGCTATATTGAGAGTATGCCTACCCGAGCAAGTAAGACAGGAAAGAAGCGCGACTTTACGCAGGTCGCTAAAGATATCATAGACAAAGTCACCGGCAACGCCCCACCGGAAGAACCGGACAACCGGAATCCTCACGCAGTAGAGCTCTCCAAGCTGGGGGCGAGTAAAGGCGGGAAGGCGAGGGCTAAGGCACTTTCAGCTAAAAAACGGAAAGAGATAGCCCAAAAAGCTGCTAAAGCTAGGTGGGTTCGATAGCTTTTTGTGCGGGCGATATTGGAATCGTCCCATGCTGCTTTTCATATTTTGCCACATTATCAACAAGCACTCGCATTAATTGCTTAGTTTGCTGAGGTGACATAATTATCGCGAATTGATTTTCAATTTCTAACTTTTCTGGAGTAGCATCTAAGATTTTTCCAAATGAAATTTGAAAATCAAGAAAAGTGGCCCTCAGTTCAGCAGAATTTGAATATAACTCGGTATAGTTATTTGCCTTGTGCCTAATTATTTCACGCTTCTTGGCCAGCCCTGTTTTTGCCATAACATCAATCCTTCAACTGGTCGCTATTCGTGTTTCTGAAAAAACGGGATACGCGGTAGAACCTCCACCCATAGGTAGGGTTGAGCTCGTCGTATCCATTGTTTGCTCCGCTGCCGCTGCCACTCCCACAAGCCTATCCGCCTGCCCTGGTACTTGAGTTTGGGAGAACTCTTCATCAAAACTTGCTGCGTACAAACTCTTAGGGTCGACATAGTCGTGCTCTTGAATAAATCGACTGAAGGGAACGAATTTGACTAACAAGGCTACGTCGCAGGCAGAGGCTATATCCAAAAGACTCGAAAGACTATATTTTCCATAGTTCGGATCTTCCATCCTTGAAATCACGTTTTGCTTCTTATTGGCTTTCGCTCCTAATTTTTTCTGGTTCCACCCGCGTTGCGCTCTCAAAGCTCGAATTTGATGTGGAATACCAACGCTAATATGAGAGGCAACGTATGAATCTCGATATTTTTTATTCTTCATCTTTGTCAGCAGACCACTCATGGCTATATCTCTCCTTATCTCTCAATACTAATCTTTTCCTGGCTACTACGGTCTGACATGCCGTAGAGGGGATTAATTTCCTATCCTTCTCTATCGCGAAAATTAATATAATAAACTCGCTGTTGCCGTAAAAAAACCCGATAGGTCTTTGATTGACTTTGTTTCTATTTGACTTGAAGCGTATCTCGCCGAAGCCTTTACAATCTTTTTTCATCACTCCATAGTCTGGCCGAACCCAATCCTTGCGCTCTAGCGGCTGTAAGTATTTTAATGCAGTTTCTAGCGCCGCTGCTGCATCCGGATCGTCGCGCTGCAAGTCAGATAGTATGCTCCTCCCTGCCTCGGTTCTATATATTCGAATTTGGATCATATCACAATAGTGCGATAGGAGCAAAGAAACAAATCTCACGCCGTTGCTTTGATATCGCAATAATGCGATATTTAGTGGTCGCCGTTCAATACTACATACCATCCGTAGCGGCGTTTGACCACCCAAGAATTTTTCGTTTGAGAGAAGAATGACTTGACAATGCCTACCCGAGCAAGTATATTGTTCAGTATGAACAGACTAGATAACGAGACACGGGTTAGGGTTGTATCGGCTTTGGTTGAAGGCGTCGGCGTCAATGCCACTTGCCGCATGACAGGCGTGGCTAAGAACACGGTGCTCAAGCTCTTAGCCGATCTCGGCAAAGCCTGTCTTACCTACCACAACGAGCATGTGCGCAATCTCACCAGCAAGCGTATTCAGTGCGATGAAGTCTGGTCTTTCGTTTATGCCAAGCAAAAGAACGTGCCCGAAGAGTTTCGCGGTTTTGGCGTCGGTGATGTATGGACGTGGACCGCTCTTGATGCTGATTCAAAATTGCTTATCAGCTACCTCGTAGGATTGCGTGATTCCGGCTATGCCTTTGAGTTTATGAATGACGTTGCTTCGCGCCTTACCCATCGCGTGCAGATGACCACCGACGGCCACAAGCCTTATCTGGAAGCGGTTGAGGGTAGTTTCGGTGCCGACATTGACTATGCAATGCTCATTAAAATTTACGGCTCTGAACGCACCGATGAATCGCGTTATAGCCCGCCCGAATGCACAGGAACAAGACAGATTGTAGTCACCGGGAACCCGGAAAAGAAGTTTATCAGCACGAGCTATATCGAACGATCCAACCTAACCTTGCGAATGATGAACCGCAGATTTACCAGACTGACAAACGCATTCTCAAAGAAGATCGAGAACCACGTTCATGCAATCGCGCTGTACGCTATGCACTATAACTTTTGCAAGATTCACGGGACGCTAAGGGTTACGCCGGCGATGGAAGCGGGAGTAACAGGCAAGCTTTGGGAGCTGACCGATATTGTAGCGCTTTTAGGATAATTAGGAGGCACCGAAAGAGCGAATAAAATTTATTCGCTCACGTTTTGACATAGCGCGAAACTTGGAAAGAAACAGCTTTGTTTTAAGCCGTTGCTTTACTGTTGGCGTTCTGGACGACAGCGAGTCTTTTTTGTCGCGTCGGCTGGGTTTTTGTCGCATTTCGATTTCGAGACACCCTTTGCGGTTTAATAAAGCCATAAAATCCTTGGCCGGTCATAGGCCATAAAGCCTGTAGGAGGTCAAAATCAGCTGAATCTATCCCCTTAACAGGTAAGCCTAGTTTATCGCCTGCTTCAGTGAAATCAATGACGAAGTCGTGTACAGGATAATTTTCAACTAACTTTGACGCTATTTCTTCATAATTCTGATGCCCAGCGAGTTGCAATAGCCGTTTAGCATATTCTCACCCTCTGATAGTAGTCGCCGATGCTCTCCGAATTTCAGCGGATCATTTTTCTCATACATCGGTCTCATCATCGCCGTTACACACGGAATCGATTCGTGCAGTGCTTCCTTAATGCTCATTCCGGATCGGTCTAACAAAAACGCCGTGAAGTAGTCTAGCGACTCTACCGCATAGTCCCTCAAAAACTCCAACGTCTTAGATTCATCAAGGGGAGAAAAAGGTCGTGCGCCTCTTTCAAGCTGATCTTGGACCTGAACATCTAGAGGACCAAGTTCGGCGAATTTCGAAAGATAAATTTCGTCGGCGGCTAGACACATCAATGTTGCAGCGCTTTTAGCCTCAAAGGGCACAATGACATTGAGCGTCTCGCAATGTTCGCGAAAAAATTTTGCTACTTTATACGCGATGTTTGCATGACCGCCTCCAGAGTGAATTAAAATCTCTAAAATTTTGGTCCTTGAAAATTCTTTACGACGGCTTAAAACATTCCATAGCGCGGATCCGCAAATGTGCTCATTAGAGCCTTCTATAAAGCAAAAAATGCGCGATTTTCGCTTTTTCTCCAAGGCTAATATCGCACGCGAAAAAACCTCTATTTCGGCTCTTCCAGCTAACCTTGGGCTTCTCTTAGATTCCATAGGGCGCATATATCTAACTAGCCCCTAAAATTCAAACTGAACCACTACCCCTTTTTCAGTCGATTTTTAGTCTTCCCGGGTTGCGTCACCGGCTGATTTTGTATTATGTGGACTGCTAAACCCGTCACAAGAGATTATTAATTTGAAGGAGGAGAACACATGTACCAAACGGACCAATATGAAGGGATGCTAGCGGAAACCGTAACGGTGCAAGGGCACAAAGGAGATACCATTAACGCTTATATTGCCCGCCCTCTGGGTGCCGGTCCTTTCCCCGGCATGGTCCTGATCCATCACGCCCCAGGATGGGATGAATGGTATCGCGAATGCACCCGGAAATTTGCCCATCATGGCTATGCCACGATATCGCCCAACCTGTACTTCCGCGAGGGTCATGGCACAGCGGAAGACGTCGGCGCAAAGGTGCGTGCCGCGGGCGGCGTTCCAGACGATCAGGTATTAGGGGATTTAGACGGCGCCAAAAATTTGCTGCGCTCGCTGCCCTACGTCAGCAAAGTAGGAGTTTTCGGCACCTGCTCAGGCGGTCGTCACGGCTTTCTCGCGGCCTGTAGACTAAAGGGTTTCGACGCGTTGGTTGAATGCTGGGGCGGCGGCGTAGTCATGAAACAAGAGGAACTCACCGCAAAACGTCCAGTGGCACCGATCGACTATACCAAGGATCTTTCTTGCCCGATGATCGGAATCTTCGGCAACGACGACAAATCACCTTCTCCCGAACAGGTGAACCAGCACGAAGCGGAACTTAAAAAGCACGGCAAGAATCACGAGTTCCACCGCTATGACGGCGCAGGCCATGGCTTTTTCTATTATGATCGGGGCGCCTACCGGCAGGAACAGGCAGTGGACGGCTGGAAAAAAGTTCTCACATTCCTCGAGAAAAATCTAAAGGGTTAAATGCAGCCAGCCCTGGAAGGAGTCGGATATGTGCACGATGATTGTTCACCAGGCAAAAATCGAAGGACGCGGAAAGAACGGCCAAGACTGGTTCGAGGTATGTGAGGCCAACGTTTCCTACGACCATCCATACGATATGCCGTTAGAGCATGCGCTGAACATCGACTTCGTCAATGAGGCCAAAGGGCCCAGCGCACGCGTGGCCGTGGAGCTCAGCATCGAAGCCGCTCGCAACCTGGTGAAAACAATCCAGGCCGTGCTGGCGCAAGCCGAAGAACAAGGCGTACTCGAAGACATCCGGATCGCGGCATCCGTTAGATAGCAACGGAGGCGGCTAGACAAGCGATTTTACGAGCGCACGCTAGCCGCCCCACCATTTCTACCCTTACCGACGCAATCTCCCACGCCACTGCGAACAGTCATTCTGAAACTGATTGGCTCATTCACCTGAAATAGACGCACAACCCTCCTCGAGCAAGATCCGTCCCTGGTCGTCTTTGCTGATTCGCGATTATCGTCTGGTCTGGATCGCCAGCATCTTTAACGCCGTGGCGGTTCAGGTACGCAACGTCGCCGGTCTTTACCAAGTATATGATATATCCGGCTCTGCTCTTCAACTCGGCCTCACTGGATTTTTCCAGGCATTCCCTTTCGTTATTTTCGGTCTGTTCGCCGGTGCCGTAGCGGACACTTTCGATCGGAAAAAGCTGCTCATCGCCACGGTCACGATCCAGTTGATCCCAAGTCTGATGCTCGGGATTCTCACCGTGAGCGGCACGGTGCAAGTTTGGCATATCTATATCTTGGGATTTCTCGGCGCGCTGGTGGAGGTTTTTAATTGGCCGGCACGCGCCGCCTTGATCCCGCGCTTGGTGCCGCGGCCCTTATTGATGAATGCAGTGACTCTCAACACCATCATTATCCAAACCAGTTTTCTCCTCGGACCGGCCCTCGGCGGGATCATGATCGATCAAACAGGTTTGCCGACGACTTACTTCATCACCATTGCGATGCTGATCCCGGCAGGCATTGCGATCTTGGCGATGCGCACTTCAGGCGTACCCGAAGGCGAGCGCCGGCGCGTCAATCTTCGCAGTATTTTCGAAGGCATTGAGTTCATCTGGGTTCAGCGAATCATTCTCTCACTCTTCCTTCTCGATTTCGGCGTCACATTGGTCGGATTTTACCGGCCGATCCTGCCGATCTTCGCCGCCGATGTTTTTCACACGGGCGCTTCCGGACTTGGCCTGCTTTACGGCGCGCCCTCGCTGGGCGCGATCATAGGCTCCATGGCGTTGCTCACGCTTGGCGACGTCAAGCGCAAAGGCGTCATGGTGGTCATCGCCGCCCTGATCTTTGCCGGCAGTTTGGCCCTGTTAGGTTTCTCCCAGTGGTTTTGGATGGCGGTGAGCGCCACGCTGATTCTGGGATTTACCGACTCGCTCAGCGTGGCGATTCGCCGCACGGTGGTTCAGTTACTGGCCCCGGACGGCATGCTTGGACGAGCCTCTAGCCTGATCACGGTGTTCGCGCAGGCCACCAATGGTCTCGGAGCGATCCTGGCGGGAGTGGCGGCGCAGTATATCGGAGCCCCGAACGCGCTGCTGCTGGGCAGCGGGTTGTGCTTCTTAATCATAGTCGCGATATGCTTCGCCATACCTCAGCTATGGCGTTACAGATCCGAATAAGGCGCATACCGAGCCCTGGGTTCTCAGTACAAGCTGCGGAAGAATCCGCTATCCTCAAACTTCTTGCACAAGCTCATATCGACTATTTCTTCCGGTTTAACCTGGCCGGCTTTGGCGTTGAGCCCGTGTTGGGTCATCAACTTGAGCACAGAGACGACACCCTCCATTGACGGGCATGGTTTTTTCGGCAGTTCGCCGACGAGTTGCTGATAAGCCTTTTCGACCCGGTCGGGCTTATCCAGCCTCAAGTTTTTTGCCAGACTTCTGAGCACCACCTCTTTATTAGCCGGCTTATGCACAAACGCCACTCCCTCGATGATAGCTTTGCTCAAGTTCTCAACCAGCTGCGGATTCGATCTCAGAAGGCTGCGCGGCACGACGATGCCGGAGGATTGAAATGGCAGGTTCTCTTTTCCCGTGTCCACCAGAACCCGGTATCCCTCGCTCACGACAATCTGTCCGAATTCGGGCGAGAGACTCGTCGCTTCGACGGAACCGGAGCGCAAGGCGCCGAGCCGCTCGGGAACGCCGCCAATGCCGAGAAGAACGATATTATCGCGGCGCGGTTGCAGGCCGAGGTGGTCAAGCGCCACATAGGTCGCGAGCGAGGCCGAACCCGCGGGAGTTCCGATGGCGACCTTTTTGCCTTTCAGCTCTTCACCACTCTTGATCGATGGGCGAGCGACGAAAAGATAGTCGAGGGTGTTCTGCAGCCCCAGAACCATTACCAGATCGCCGCCGCTAGTCGCCACGTTTGTCACATGGGTTGCCCCCACCAGGCCAACCGGCACCTGGCCCGCCATCATCGCCTGCGTCGCCCGCCCCGCAATGATAAAAACCAAATCGACATCCAAACCGTACTTGCGGAAAAGGCCTTGCTCTTTCGCGATCCACAAAGGCGTAACGTTGGCACTAATGGCGCCGTGCGCGAGGAGGAGTTTCGACGGTTCGGCGGCGCCGCTTGAAGTTGCCGCTGAACCGAGTAAGCAAACCCACCCTGCAATCAATAAAACTGAAATTTTCATAAATCGATCTCTCAAAAAATATTTTCCGCTTTGATTGCAAGATATCTGATCTTTGCCATACATGGTCTCCTCCATTTTTTTATGTATCTCGTCCAGCTTTTTCGAATCTCAAACAAATTTGATTTCCCGGTTTACTGCGGTCCGTTTCTCATGTCAACGGCAGCATTTTTAATTTGTTTGGCTGCATCTGATAATGACCGCGGATCTTGACGGAAGCAGATACATAGCATACGAGAAAAGAGAACCGTTCACACCGCTAGAGAGGTTTTTTCCTCCGCGCGTCGAAAGCATGGATAGAGAAATAACGCGAGTCTGAAACAGGATTGAGGATTGCCCGAACAGGTTACGATTTTCGCGGAGAAAGCGTTTAACAGATGGCGGCGCCGGTTAAAGAAAGCTTGTCGAGACCATGAGTCATCGCGCATTACTATCGTTTACGATTCTTTGCGCCTTCCTCCTGACCCCACAATCCGTAAACGCTCAAGAGCTAAGAAGTATCCTTTACGGCACCAGCGCATCGCCTTCCCACCTGCCGGTGTGGGTCGCGAAAGATGCCGGTTACTTCGAGAAATACGGGTTTAACGTCGAACCCGTGCAAATTCGCGGCGGCTCCCTGATCACGCTGGCGATTATCACCGGCAATCTGCCGTTTTCCGGCGTCGGCGCAGAATCGGTCGTTGCGGCGCGCGCAGCGGGGGGAGATGTGGTTTTACTGGCCTGTCCCATCGATGTGGATCCTGTGTACTTGATCACCCGCCCCGAAATAAAATCCGCCGCGGATCTCAAGGACCAATCGAGCGCGGTCACTCGTTACGGCTCGACGACTCATTTCTATCTGAGAACAGCGCTCAAACACGTCGGGCTCAATCCGGACCGGGACATGACCATTCTCCAACTCGGAGCAGGACCCGAGATGGCGGCGGCGCTCGAAGCCGGACGCATTGCCGCGGCGGCCCTCACCGCGCGCTATGCGATCCCCTTTTTGCAGCGCAAATGGCCGGTGCTTGTCGATCTGAGCACGACCGATCTAGTCTATCCGTCGTCCTGCGTCACCAGTAGTCGCGCCT
>WHTF01000147.1 GCA_009379725.1 Deltaproteobacteria bacterium | reverse complement strand
CGGCGATCCCGGGAGCTGATCTGCTGACCTTAAATACCGGCGTCGGCTACAAGTGGGAAAAATTCTCCGTTGACCTCGCCTATATGGCCGTCTTCTATAAGACCAGGAAAGTCAACAACAGCGAATTAGAGGGCCTTCCGGCTACGAGTCCCTTAGGTTTTTCAGGCGCCCCCGGCAAAGACAAATACAAGACTTTCAACAATTTCGTTATAGTTTCCCTTGGATATCGGTTCTAAATTTCGGCCAAAGATTATGTCGCGAGCAAGTTAGAATAGTTTGCGTCTCAACCGCACTAAGCTTTTTTCGCCGCCCTCTGAACATTGGCCCAAGTATCCCGCAAAGTAACCGTACGATTGAAGACAGGTCTCTCTTTGACAAAATCAACCGAATCGACACAAAAATAACCCAGTCTTTCAAACTGATATCGCTCTCCAGGTTTAGCATTCGCTAGAATGGGTTCGACACGGCAGGAGTTCAATCGTTCCAATGATTTCGGATTGATATTTGTCAGCCAGTCCGTACCTTCAGGAACATCGTCCGGGTCTTCTTTACTGAACAGATGGTCGTACAGGCGGACTTCGGCCTCGATGGCATGCGCTGCCGAGACCCAGTGAATGGTCCCTTTCACCTTGCGCTTGCTTTGTGAAGAGCCGCTTTTGGTTTCCGGGTCATACGTACATCGCAATTCCGTAATACCGCCGGTTTGCGGATCTTTCACGACATCCACACATTTAATAATGTACGCGTAACGCAGCCGGACTTCACGTCCAGGCGAGAGCCGGAAGAATCCTTTGGGCGGCTCCTCGCGAAAGTCATCTTGTTCAATATAGAGAAGCCGAGAGAACGGAACAGGGCGGGTTCCCATGCTGGGATCCTCAGGGTTGTTGACGGCCTCTAATCCTTCAACTTGTCCCTCCGGATAGTTGTCAATGACGACCTTGATCGGCCTTAGCACGGCCATCACGCGCGGTGCACGTTTGTTCAGATCATCACGCAGGCAATGTTCCAACATGGCGATATCGACAGTGCTGTTCCGCTTCGCCACGCCGATGCGCTCGCAAAACATTCGGATCGCTTCGGGCGTATAGCCGCGGCGG
This sequence comes from Deltaproteobacteria bacterium, assembly GCA_009379725.1. Classification (GTDB taxonomy): domain Bacteria; phylum Desulfobacterota; class Binatia; order UBA9968; family UBA9968; genus WHTF01. Next base: position 8,806 of record WHTF01000147.1, on the reverse strand, counting down.
CGGAAACCCGCCAACGTGGGCATTCTCGGATCGTCCCAACCGGTTACGCGTTGCTGTTGAACCAATTCAAGGAGCTTTCTTTTGCTCAATACGGTATGAGAAAGATTAAGCCGCGCAAACTCAATTTGCTGCGGATGATGGACACTCAATTGATCAAGAAACCAGTCGTAAAGGGGCCGGTGATCCTCAAACTCCAATGTGCAGATCGAGTGAGTGACTCCTTCGATGGAGTCCGACTGCCCATGCGCGAAATCATAGGTAGGGTAGATACACCAGTGATCACTCGTGCGATGATGTGTGGCGTGAAGAATTCGGTACATGACCGGGTCGCGCATGTTTAAGTTGGGCGAAGCCATATCGATCTTCGCCCGCAGCGTGTGAGCGCCATCCGTAAACTCACCCGCCTTCATGCGTTCGAACAGGTTCAGATTTTCTTCGATCGAACGTTCCCGGAATGGGCTATTCCTGCCCGGCTCGATCAAGGTTCCTCGGTATTCGCGCATCTGGTCGGCATTCAGATCGCAAACATAGGCCTTACCGGCCCTGATGATTTCCAGAGCGAAGTGATACAGCCGATCGAAATAGTCCGAAGCGTAATATTCCCGGTTGCCCCAATCAAACCCCAGCCAACGGACATCTTCGCGAATGGACTCAACGTATTCAACGTCTTCTTTGCTCGGGTTGGTATCATCAAACCGGAGGTTGCACAGCCCGTCGAACTCTGTTGCTATGCCGAAATTCAGACAAATCGACTTGGCATGCCCGATGTGAAGATAGCCGTTGGGCTCCGGCGGAAACCGCGTGTGAACGCGGCCCTGGTTTTTGCCCTGTTTAAGATCTTCGCTAATGATACTCTGAATAAAATGAGACGGCGCGGAATCGGGTGGCACCGCCTTTTCACGTACGTTTTCCGCTGCCAATTTACCATCCACAACTCATTCTCCTTGATCCATAATATTAACGATATTAACACAATCGCGATCTTTTCATAACGCGTCGTTGACGCCATTTCTGCCCCCTGCTAGCTTAACGCAATGACGGAAGTTCGCACTCGCTTCGCTCCCAGCCCGACAGGTTACCTGCACATCGGCGGCGCTCGCACGGCGCTGTTCAATTACCTTTTCGCGCGTCACCACGGCGGCAAGTTTATTCTGCGCATTGAAGACACCGATCGGGAGCGTTCAACTCCGGAAGCCATCAATGCCATTCTGGAAGCCATGAAGTGGCTGGAGCTTGATTACGACGAGGGCCCCTTTTATCAGACTGAGCGTCATGCCCTTTACAAGAAAAGGATTCGGCAGCTTCTGGACACCGGCAAAGCCTATCCATGCGTGTGCACGCCCCAGGAACTCGATGCGAAACGTCAGCTCGCACAAAAAGAAAAACGCAAGCCGGCCTATGATGGCACTTGCCGGCCGGGTGAGGGCGTCATCTTGTCGCTACCGGAAAGTAAACCCTACACGATTCGTTTCCGCTCGCCCCAAAATGGAACTACCATGGTCAATGACTTGGTCAAGGGCGATGTCGTTTTTGACAATCGCGAGCTGGACGATCTCATCATCGCGCGCACCGACGGGACACCCACTTACAACTTTTGTGTTGTCGTAGACGACATTGAAATGAAGGTTACTCACATCATCCGGGGCGACGATCATCTTGCAAACACGCCGCGGCAAATCCAGCTTTACCATGCCCTGGGACATACGCTTCCGCAATTTGCACACGTGCCCTTGATCCTGGGTACGGACAAAGCACGCCTTAGCAAGCGCCACGGCGCGACTTCGGTGACGGCCTACCGAGATATGGGGTATCTACCGGAGGCGGTGGTCAACTACCTCGTTCGTCTCGGCTGGTCGCACGGCGACGACGAGATTTTCACTCGTGAAGAGCTCATCGAAAAATTCGCCCTGGAAGGCGTCGGCAAGTCCGCGGGCGTCTTCAATCCAGAAAAGTTCTTGTGGTTGAACTCGCATTATTTAAAGTCGCACTCGCTGGCGCAGTTAGCCGATGAGATCATCCCATTCATCAAAGCCAAGGGATATCCGGTGCCGCAGGACAGACAATGGCTGGAGAAAATGGTTGCGACATTGAAAGAACGCGCGAAGACCCTGGCCGAACTCGTGGAGCAAGCGCACTATTATCTGTCAGATGATATTTCCATCGATGAAAAAGCCGCAAACAAATTTTTGACTGCGGAGATCGCAGCGCCGCTAAACTGCCTGATTCAGAAACTCACCGCCGTTGCTGATTTCACCGAGACCGCTATTCAACAAGCTTTCACAGAGGCCCTAGCGAAAACAGGGCTGCAGATGGGGAAATTAGCCCAGCCCGTACGTGTCGCGCTTACTGGTTCAACTACGAGTCCTGGCATTCATGATGTCATTGCGGTTCTAGGGAAAGAACGCACGCTCAAACGGCTTCATACAGCTATTCAACGCTTGGATACTAAGAAACCGGGCGCCGGTCCAACTTGATTTTATGACCCGATTCTTTTAGTTTAAACCGTCCATGAAGTTGAGGAGTCGGCTAATTGGTAAGCCACCTGACTCTGGATCAGGCGATTGAAGGTTCGAGTCCTTCCTCCTCAGCCATCGGTCCCATCGTCTAGCGGTTAGGACACCGGCCTCTCACGTCGGTAACACGGGTTCGATTCCCGTTGGGACCACCACTCTCCAAAAAAGCAATCTAAAAAAATCTAGCGGCAGTGGTAAATCAAATCTATGTTGCTGGCATTCGTCTTGATTCGAACACATACGAAAAATTTAGCTATTTTTTAAGTTAATCGACTCTTGCCCATCTATTTGATTAAAGTATGTTTTTAAAGAATACCTTTCGTGCCTTTCGCCACCGCGACTACTTTATCTTTTGGTGCGGCCTCTTTCTCGGGCACACCGGGACGCTCGTCCAAGTTACCGCGCAAGGCTGGCTGATTTTTCAGCTCACCAACTCGCCGTTTTATCTGGGCCTCGACGGCCTTTGCCTCGGTCTGCCGCGGGTTCTCTTCTCGCCTTTGGGTGGCGCAGTCGCCGACCGGATGAACCGGCGTGTTCTTTTCCTCGTCACACAAACCACGTTTCTGCTCATGGCGCTATCTCTGGGTGTCATGGATTACCTTGGCATCATCCGCGTTTGGCATGTGCTGATCGCTTCGGCCATTACCGGCTTCTTCGTCTCCTTCGAACAACCCGTGCGCCAGTCAATCGTGCATCATCTCGTGCCTCGTTCCGAACTGCCGAACGCCATCGCTCTCTATCAAATGGTTTTTAATGGGTCGGCGCTCTTCGGACCGTCTCTCGGTGGGATGCTGATTCCCTTCATCGATACTAAGGGTTGTTTTTTTGCCGCCGCGGTGGGGAATCTCATTGTGCTCCTGACGATCTTCATGATTCGTATCCCCGCGACAGCAAGGCCGGCAACCCCCAACCATCTGTCTCAAGACATGGTCGAAGGTTTGACTCTGGCGTGGACTAAGCCGATCTTTTTATCTCTGTTTACGGTGTTGGGGATCGTAACTTTTTGCACCAAACCCTATACCCAGTTTATGCCGGTTTTCGCCCGCGATATCCTGGACGTCGGCGCGCCCGGGCTCGGGCTGCTGCTCATGGCGCCAGGTGCCGGGGCGATCTTGGGCGGGCTTACCCTCGCGTCGGTTACTCGGTTCCCGAAACCTCATCACCTGCTGCTTATTCTTGGCGCTGGTTTCGGTTTGTCCATCATCCTGTTCGCCGGATCGAGAAATTTCCCTCTTTCGCTCGTCTGCCTCTTTTTCGCAGGCGGTTTCCAGACCACCTTTCTCTCTTCCACCGCGACGCTGTTACAAGTTCACGCCGATGAAAACAACCGCGGACGCATCATGTCTCTTTTTGGCTTAATCAATCGTGGTCTCGGCCCCATGGGAAGTTTTCCGTTTGGCATAGTCGCCACTAGGATCGGCGCATCTGAGACTGTTGGGATCTGCGGGCTTTTGACTATCGGTTTGATCGGCTATGTCCTTCTCTGGCACCCTCAACTGCGCGATGCCAAACCAATCAATGAGATATGACTCTTCAGGCGAAAATTCAAAATGTTTTACCTCTTGCAGTGAATTACGAGGGCACACTTAGTGTTTATTTAGAATAATTTAGGCGAAGGAGAATCAATAAAACGGATTTGACCTTCCCCGAGAGATCCTAGAGAGGCCCAATTTTTCGTGAGTATCGTGCCGGACGCGAAAATCACAGCACTAGCTAGCAATGCGCCGCGAACGAGCTAGATTTTTCCTTGCGACCTGAGGTGATCGATACGCTGCCTGATGATCTCACCCAGATCCATGGTCGGCAAGCCATCAGTAATCTGTAATGAATCGGCGCCCAGTTGAGCGAGCTTCTCATTAAGACTCTGCAGGCCGGAGCGGATTCGGTCATAGTCCTGCAGGTATTGCCGGCAGGCCAAAATGTTGTCATCGATCTCCTCCAGACATTTTGCCAGTCGTCGGCTTTCCTGACTAAAGGATTGCCGGAGATGATCGACATTAGCCTGAATGATTTGCTCTTCCACCGGTCGTATCTGTTTGGCGATCTCGCTCTTCATATCCTGTAGCGCCTGCAGCAGTCGCTCGTATGATTGTTCCTCTCGCATTAAATCCTCCGGCATTTGAATTCTCGGTTCCTTCATCCCGATGTAATGCTGCGCCAATGATTCCGACACTTTTTTCTTTACGAGTGTGAGAGCAGCTTTCGTCTCCCGGATCTTTTCGTCGACCCGAGCTTCATCGGCCAGCAATTTGGCCAAATGCTCCACGGGTCTTGGTGAGCTCTTCATCGATCGATCCCTATAAGACGTGCATAGGCGCTAGGCCGCTTCTACCGGCACGCCGTTACGGCCCTCTTTTATCCACTCCACGGCGAAACTGCAAGGACCAAAAATCCTGAGTCATAGTAAAAACCGGTGTGTGAATTTTGCGCTCTACCCGCCAACCTTGGAACCGACGGGTATAGGACTCTATCTATCTGTTAGAAGAAAATCGCGATTGAAAAAATGGGGGTTTAAAAACTGGAAGGTTTGCGCTGCGATCTGCACACACCCATCGCGAGAGATCAGCTCTTTTGAGAATCCTTCTTTTCCGCCAATTGCCGTTTCCAACTCAGGGTTCGGCCCTGAGCGGCAACCTGCTCGGCCTCGGCGATCATACCCTTCTGCTGATAAAATATAGACAGGCTGGTGTAGGCCAATTCATCACCCGGGGCGGCTTCTATCAGTCTCTTACCGACCTCGATAGCCTCGTCGAATTTTTCCTGATGGGAATAGATCATTGCAAGCGCGTGCAACGCATCCGTATAGTGAGCGTCTTCCTTAAGCGCCCGCTGAAAAGCTCCGACCGCTTCATCGAGCTTATCCTCGGTGAACAACTCCATTCCCGTATTGTAAAATTCCTCTTTGGTCATGATCTGAGCTAAATATTTTTTAAATCGGAAAGAGGTGTGGGCTGTGACGGGGAACCGGCAGGCTGCTTTTGATAGCGGCTTTCAGCTCTACATTGCTCCAGCAGCGTCTTCTTGAGCAGAATCGGATTGACTGGTTTTTTAAAGATCACTCCTTGCAGGCCTTCGAGGCAACTCCGTTTGATAATGTGATCCTTGTCGTAGTTGAAGGCGGTCATTAGGACCACGGGAAGTTCGGGAGATTTCTTCTTAATGTGTTGGTAAAGCTGGTATCCATCTATGTCGGGCATCACCACGTCGCTCAGCACCAGATCAAACTGCTGTCGTTCTAGCCACTGTATTGCGTAAACGCCGGAGGCAGCCGTTTCGACGTAGCATCCTTCCGCCTCCAAAAGCTCTTTCAGAGACTGGCAAATCCCGGCGTCGTCATCGACGATCAAAATTTTAAGCCCGCGCAATGGATAGCGCTCATCCGGCTTCGGCCGCTCGCATGCTTTGCCGCCCCGTTCGATGCGAAGATCGGTCATCATTTTACCGGACAGATATTCTTGGGTCCCGTATTCGCCCTCTTCGGCCATTTGGCTGATTCGCGCTGTGATGTCCTGGATCTTTTTCACTTGCGAAGCGACCGATCCTAAGCGATCCGACTCGACGATATAATCTTCATCCGTCGCCACCCGTTCAACATACTTCTGTAAAAGCTCTATCTGGTTTACCAGCACTTCCAACGAATTGTTAACTTCATGCGATACCCCGATCGCAATCTCAGCCAAAGTCACGAGTTGGTCTCGGCGGCGGATATCCCGTAGGTCCTTGGCAAAACCGATGGAACCGATTTCGTGGTCATTTTCGTCGTAAATGATGGATGCGGAAATGGCGACTGGAATTGTCTCGCCCTTTTTGGTTTTGAAAGTCGTCTCAAAACTCCTGATCCTTCCCTTGCCTTCCCCCCCATTGCCGCGCATCGCAGCCATTACCCGACGCGCCTCATCCAATGTCGGGTAGATCTCCAAAACATTTTTGCCCAAAACTTCTTCGTGAGAAAAACCGAGATTTTGCCGGGCGCCATCATTGTAAAAAGTGATCGTCCCGTGTTTGTCTACCGAAATGATGATATCAGGACAACTCTCGACGAGCTTTTGGAAATATTGTACGGGTAGGGGCATAGCAGGCTAGCCAACTCTTCTTATGATAGGTCGAACCACAATATTATTGCAAGAGGTTGGCCGCGAGGCGCTGGACAATCGTTTGATGCTGGATCTGCGCTGCCGGTCGTCAACGTTATGCCGTTAGCTTCCAAGTTGTCAATTAAATCCATTCTGATCAAGCTGCCGCCAAACCGCCGAGCTAACGGGAACTCACCTGATACTATCCGGAAGTGTTAGTAGACGAAGGCGAAGAAACCGAAGCCTTCCACCTCACTTCGAAGTGTAACCCAGGTACGGATTGAATCCTGCCCTATTCGCTTCTATATGTAGTGAGATTTCACTGATCGTATGCAACCCAGCAAAGACACCCGGCAACTCAATTGGTTTCTCGCGTGGGCTGTCGTCTTCTGTGATATTGGCACCTCGGTCTACTACGTTCCAGGTATCCTGTATGGCCACGTCAAAGATGCGACGCCCTTCTTCGTTTTGCTGACCACCGGCGGCTTCATTCTGCTCGCACTCAAGTACATCGAGATCTCGTGGCGCAACCCCGAAGGGGGCGGCGTGGTGACAATTACCACCAAGGCTTTCGGCCCTATGTGGGGCTGTCTGGGCGGCATGCTGATCACCGTCGACTACTTTCTCACCACGGCAATTTCCGCAGTTGCCGGATTTCAGTACATGGGCAGCGTTTTTCCGTTTTTGGACGCGCATATCGTGATTCTCGCCTGCGTTGGAGTTGGCGTCTTGGCGGCGCTCAACATCGTCGGTATTCGAGAGAGCGCGACCGTGGCGCTGGTCATGGCCTGCGCCTCCTTTTTGGTCAATCTTGTCGTCATTGGCGTGGCCTTCATCGATATGGATGCCTCACAATGGCACGCTGTCGTCAGTAAATTAGGCACCGGCAAGAATCTCTCGACCTACGATCTTCTCGTCGGATTTTCCTCGGCGTGGCTGGCTTTCTCCGGGCTGGAAAGCATCAGTCAACTCAGTCCAACGATGCGCCTTCCGCTGCGTCGAACCACACGCTGGGCCATGGCGGCTGTCATGATCACGATGGTGATAACCTCGCCGGTCCTGACGGCATTGTCGATCGGCTTGTTGCCGGAACACTTCAAAGCAACGGAGAGTGAAAGATTTATTTCTGAGCTAGGCTTGATCGTCGGCGGCTTCGGCATCAAGCTGGCGGTGGTTCTCACCGCATCGAGTTTGCTGCTTTTCGCCGCCAACACCGCGATCATTGGTTCTTATCATGTTTTTCTCGCGCTCGTGAAAGGTGGATTCCTGCCAAAAATCATCGCCATGCGTAACCCTACTTTTAACACCCCCCACATCGCCGTCGGCATCGCCACGGTCATACCTCTTCTGGTGATACTCCTCAGCCGCGGCGAGATGCAGATATTGGGAGACATGTACGCCTTCGGCTTATTGGGCGCCTTTGTGTTTTCATCGCTGAGCTTGGATTCTATCCGGTGGAACTTAGGCAGGCGTGATTGGGGATTCTGGTTGGGAGTGCTGACCACTGTGATGGTGATGGTCGCGTGGGGAATCAACCTTGTTGAAAAGCAACTGGCGACTTACTTCGGCGGCGCGGTCACACTCATCGGCATGCTTACGGCCGTTGGCGTGCGACGCGCGTGGTTTATGGATTTGCTGGTCCAAATCCCTTTCATTCAACGACTTCAAGCGCGCGCCTATCGCGCCTCCGAGGATCTGGTCGAGGACGAATTAAAGGGGCTCGTCACCCTAGCCGAGGCAATCGAAGTCAAGCCGCTTTACTCATCGTCGACTCTACTGGCCCTGCGCGATGAGAACCCGCGTTTGATCCAGGAGGCCATTGGCCGCGCCAAAGGGCGAGGAGAGTCCGCGTTGTACTGCATCTATGTGGAGGAGTGGCCCGGACTCTTCGCCGGCGAGACACCGCATATGCCCAATGAACAGGGAGTGCAAACACTCAAGGCCGCGCTTCAAGCAGTGCGTGAGAATCAGATCGAAATCGTCCCGATCTGGTCCGTGTCGCACAATACCGCATTGGCCATTGCCAATGCGGCCAAGGCGCTCGACGTCGACGCGGTTATCATCGGCGCTTCTCGCCGTTCGGCGTTCTATCACATGCTGCGCGGCCATGTGGTCAAAGGGCTGATGAAAAAACTGCCGCATGATTGTCACTTGATGATTATTAACTAGTGTAGTGTCTCACGCTGTTTGTAGTTTATCCAGGACGGCCTGAGCACGGCG
>WHTF01000146.1 GCA_009379725.1 Deltaproteobacteria bacterium | reverse complement strand
CGCATACGCCGCCGGCATGCCATAGCCCATGGAAGACCAGCCATTAGTGGCCAGCAGCGTCTTGGGATAATCGGTGCGCCACTGGCTGGCAATTTGATGCGTATGCGCACCGACGTCGTACGCCAGAATGCCGTCGGGGGCGAGCTTCCGGCGCAAGATATCCAAAACATGATGCGCGGCAAACTTGCTGCTGTCGGGACGTAATGCGCGATCGAATGAAACACGATGATTTTGCAAGTCTTGAGCCGCCCATGCGTTAGCGATCGCCGGAAGCCCGGCCATTGCCTCCACTGCCATCTCGACGTCACAAGCGTGGTTCCAGACAAAGGCAACACTGCCGCCATTGTCAGCGGCTTCGGTGCTGACATGAACCACCGGGTTCTCGCCGGTCCACTCCTCATAGTTCATTTCAATGGGGTCGTAACCTACGGCAATAATCAGATCGGCCTGATCCATAAATGCTTTAATGTCGGTGCGCCGTGCCCGGCCGATGACTCCTGCCCAGTTGGAATGGCTCTCCGGCAAAAAACCCTTGCCATGAAGCGTCGTCACGAACGGAAGCCGCTGTTGCTCGATGAACTGCAGCAATTTATCTGCGGCTTTGCAGCGGCTGAAACTAAGGCCGGTAACCACCAGCGGCCGGCGCGATTTTTTCAGTGCCGCTGAAAGTGTCTCGACGATATCGCCGGAGCGATCCGGAAGCGAACTCCTTTGAGACCGATGAGTCGCCGCCTCAACACCGTTTGCCTGCGCCACATCCTCGGGCAAATCCAGATGCACCGGACCGGGGGGTTCACTGGCAGCGATCGCTAGAGCCTGCTCCAACGCTTCGTTCACGCGCCCGTCACGCAGAGAAAAAGTCGCTTTCGTGATCGGCTTGAACAGGGCTTGATGATCGATGCGCATCTGGATGCGCCGCTCAAGCCAAGCGGTCGGCACGTTGCAGGTGAACGCGAGAACCGGCGCGCGGTCCAACCAGGCGCAGCCCACGCCGGTCGTCAGATTGGTGGCGCCGGGACCGACGGTGGAAACACAGACACCGGGATTTTCCGTCAAGTATCCGACGGTCGAGGCCATAAATCCCGCCGAGGTTTCACTGGCGGTCAAAACAAACTCAATCGAGCTCAGCCGCAACGACTCTATCAGAGGAAGGACGGGACCGCTGGGCACGCCGAAAACCCAGCGCACGTTGGCACTCTCCAACAAGCGTACGATCAGGTCGCTGTTGTTCATGGGCGCGGTTAATTCCCTATGCGCACCGGGTCGACAACGTCCTGCACCGCACGAACGATGGACAGCGCCGTCAACTTTCCCGTTTTCGGATTTTCGCTGGGAACATTTTCGATGTGGATGTGCAGGCGGCCGAACTCGCCTTCAACTTCGATGTCATGACAGTTGCGCTGCAGTCCGGGAACGGCGAGGATGCGAATCCGAGTCCGATCCGGACCGATCCCGGCCAAACTCACCGCCGCCGACACATTTACATTGGCTGGAAATCCTTTACACGCTGCGCGTGCCGTGCCTGAAAAAACTTCTTTCTCCTCAGACAATCCCGCAAGTGAGATGCCGTTCTGTATCATATGCGGCGCGCCCTCGAGTCCATTGGGCGGCTTGCGCGTCGTCATGGTGACATGGGTAATCTGCCCCACGCATGCTGATTTGATACCGTCCAAGCCGGCGATGGCACCGGATGGCATGTATAAGCGACAGCCGGTGCGGCGGGAGGATTCCATGATTTCGGGATGGTCGAGCAAAGCGCCGATGCTGATCACCATGAGATCTTTGCCGGCCGCAAAGACCTCCATCGCCAGGCCGGGCACCACAGAACCGCCCGCTGCTTCGACTACGAGATCGGAGGCCGCAATCAGATCCTGTAGCGGCAAATACGGCGGCGGACTATTCAATGTCGATAAGAACTCGCGCGCGCTTTTCTCGGTCCGGCTGGTAATGCCGGCGATGCGCACGGACAACCTGCCGCTATCCGCGGCGTTGAGTAACGCGCGCCCGATGGCCCCGCAACCGACAATCCCAACAGTTTTCACAATCCCCCCTACGACAACGTTCTTAGAATTCTATCGTGAAGATTTTAGTCTATCACAACGCCGGCAAATTCATTGTCAATTCGATGGAACCAGCCAGTAGAGCATCCAGTACACGATAACCCCGGTTACGGAGACATAGAGCCAGATGGGAAACGTCCAACGCGCAATGCGCCGGTGCTTGGCAAAATCTTCTCGCAAGCCTCGAATGAGGGTGACGATGGCGAGCGGGACAACCGCCGTGGCCAAGATCGTATGTGAAATCAGGATGGTGAAATAAACGGTGCGAATCCATCCCTGTCCCCGAAAAGGCACGGAACCGACATGGTAGTGGTAAATCAAATAAAAAATCAGAAACAAGGTTGAGCTGCCACAGGCTGCCAGCATGGTGGTTCTGTGCGCGGACTGTTTGCCGGCTTTGATAAAACGATAGCCGGCGAATAAGAGTATGGCGCTGAGCGAATTCAGCGTGGCGTTGACGGTCGGTAGGGAGGTTACTTCGATCAAGCGGGACCGATATCGGGCAACAGCATCAGAATGAGAAAAACACACAGGACAAACGGCACGAGGGCGATCATCGCCAAGGTTTTCGGCTCAAACTTGAGATGCATGAAATACATGGCAACCAGCGCGGCTTTCCATATCGCCAGTCCGACGAGCAGAGATCCCATCACCATTTTCGGCAGCCCGAGGAAGGTAATGCCGACCTCCACCACAGTGAGCACCAGGAGCACCCAAAAAATTCCCATGTAGTTAGGATGTGTATGCGTTGTCGATGCCATGTCTTGTCCCCTAAGATTGTCGTTACAATAAATAAATAAACGTGAAGATCAGGATCCAGACCAGGTCGACGAAATGCCAGTAGAGCCCGGCAATCTCGACGTGATTAGCGCCCCATCGGCCGCTGTTCACTAATGCCAGCACTACCGAGTTATAGATTACGCCGCCGGTCACATGCAAGCCGTGGAACCCGGTCAGTACAAAGAACGTGGTGGCAAACAAGTGGTTCGAAAAAGACAGCTTGTGCTCGGGCAACGTGTGGTTGATTAAGTGCGTCCACTCATAGGCTTGCAGGCCGAGAAAGGTGGCTCCACCCAATATGGTCAAGGCCATGAACTTTCTGAAAGCGGGCTTATCGCCCGATTGGATCGCGGCTAACGCCTTAACCATGGTGACACTGCTGACGATCAGCAAGAAAGTCATCAACGCCGTCAAATTGATGCCCAAGACCGCTGACGGCACCGGCCAATTCGAACTTGAGTAACGGAGAATTCCGTACCCGACAATCAATCCGCCGAAAGACATCGCATCCCCGGCGAGGAAATTCCACATGCCGAGTTTGCCCCAACTCTCGGGAGTCAGAGGCGACTCAGCCGGCTCGACCGCGTGATGCGCCGCAGCAGCTTCACTCATCTTCCATTCTCCTTTTGTAACGATGCTAAAGAGGCCAGCGGCTCGCCGCCGTCTTCAGATTTGGCTTTTGCAGCGCTGCGGCGGTTGGCATAAACCAGCCAACCGACAATCGCGCCGACGACGGTATACGGCGTCGCCATCAAAAACAAAACGCTCAAGTTGAATGCATCGGCGACCGAATCGTTGCCCGCGCCTGTTAGGCAAACGGCGCACGCATGCGCCGTCGCGGGCGCCATCAGGGCGCCGCAAAGAACCATCGCGAAATATGAAAACCATCGAATCATGCGAATAAACAGCCGAAAGCTAGCGTATCGTTTTTATACTGTCAACCGAACCGCGCTAATAGAGATACACCAAGCCGTAAAGGATCGGCCACAAGGCAACGACAAACGTCCAATACATAACGCAAATCCGTAATCCGGTATGTTGTTGCTTTGAAAAACGACCCGATTTAGCCTGTATGAAAACCAGCGCCAGCCAGATTAACGCGCCGGCCACATGTAAAGCATGAAACCCGATCAGAGTGTAGAACAATCCGCCGTAAACACTGCTCGACACCGTCAGACCGAAATGAATCAACTGGGCCCATTCGTACCCCTGGATGAGCAGAAAAACGCCGCCCAGCACTGCGGTGACGGCCAGCATCCGGCTCACCCTGGCAGTCGCGCCGGCGCGCACGGAACGCAATGCCGCGTGCATCGTCACCGCGCTAAAAACCAAAATGACGGTATTCACGCCCGTGATGCCGACCGGCAATCGGGGTTGAAACGGCGGCGGCCAGATCGCGCTGCCCACTCGAAACACGATAAAGGCGCCGATCAGCCCGGCGAAGAACATCGCCTCGGCGCCGAGAAACATCAGGGTGGCGAGCCAGGCATTACTGCCGATCGGTCGATTCGGCCGCACCGGCGGCGCCGGCGGCTCACCGCCGCCGAACTCCAGCCGTTTCCCTGGCGCAGCCGGCGCCGTTTCATCAAGCCGCCGCGCGGTAGAGTTCCGTGCCATAATCCTGCCGATCGGTTCCCTCAATAAACTATGATGAAAGCGATCACAGCGCCTATATAGAGTAGAATGATGCCGGCGAGAATCGATCCAAGGCGCCAATTCTTCTCGTTTTCAACCTCATCTCTCCTGAGCCACATATTAATCATAGCGGTACCCGGTCCAAAGCCATCATCAACAATAACACCGGAAGATAAATCAAAGACGCAAACAACAATCGCCGCGCGCCGTTTAGACTCGATTCCATCGCCAGACGCACGCCGCTGGCGAGAAATCCGACACCCAGAACGAAAGCGACCACGAAATAAACCGCACCCGCTAAACCCAAAAGCGTCGGCAACAGGCTGACCGCAAGCAAAGCGGCGCAATGCGAAATGATCTGCCGATTGGTGCTGCTTCCTTCGGGGTCAATGACCGGCAAAAATTGAATTCCCGCCTTGGCATAGTCTTCGCGGTACAACCATGCAATAGCCAGCGTGTGCGGCACTTGCCAGAGAAACAGGATGGCAAACAAAACCCAGGCGTCGACATCCAATCGACCTCGCGCAGCCACCCAGCCGATCACCGGAGGCAAGGCTCCGGGCACCGCGCCGACAAGGATGCACAGAGGACTCCTGCGCTTCATCGGAGTGTACAAAAACAGATAACTCACAGTGATCAGCGCGGTGATCCAGGCGCTGATGGCATTGACCGCCAAGGCCAGGTAGACAAGTCCGGCCATCGTCACCGCCACGCCGAACCAGAAAGCTTCTCCCGGCTGCACCCGTCCATCGGGAATCGGTCTGCGGCGCGTCCGCTTCATCAGGGCGTCGCTCTGTCGCTCGAGATACTGGTTCAGCGCCAGCGTGCCGCCGGCAGCCAAGGCCGTGCCGAGCAGCATTTTAAACAGGTGAAGATAATTGGGCAGCTCAGCCGAGCCGACGTAAAAACCGACAAAAGCCGTGATCAACACCATAAGAACCACACGCGGTTTGGCCAACTCGCAGAAATCCGCAAGCCGCCGAACGACACGCGCCATCGGTAAATCCACGGTTTCGCTGCTCGAATTCATGCGGAATATTGTTCCGTTAAAACGTTTTGTCCTTCGGTTGACTTCGAAGCAGTCAGATATCGGTACGCTCTGAGCGTCAGGACCAGACTTGTACCCAACATAAGCGCGCCGACCACCAGATGGGTCGTGGTAAAAAACACGGTGGCTCCGGCCGGCATTTTCAGTATGGTAGTAAACTTTGCGAAATACGACAGGCTCCCCAAAAATAGCTGTAAAGCTAAAAACGCAATGAGAAAAAATGCCGGCCGGACCAGCTTAAGCTGGTCGGCGTGGACCTTCATGGTGCGAATCACGAGAAGAACCGCGTGCACGGTCACCAGCCCGGCAAACAGCAAATGGACGTCAAGCCGCGCGCCGGTATGCCGGATCACCGCGCCAAAAATCACTTGCAGATAGATCAGCCCGGTGGTGAGGGTCGCCAGCCGGCGCAAGCGCGCGCCGTCGCCGACCGGCGGGTCGGTGAGCTCCTGGCGCCATTCCGTCGAGGTAAACAAAGCCAGGCTTACGGTCAGCGCAAAAAACAGTTGGGCAATAGAAGCATGAACGATGGCGAGCACGTGCTCCAACAGAACCACTCGCAGGCCGCCGAGCACTCCCTGCACGACGACCAGCACCAGCGCAGCGACTCCCAGCCAGCGCAGCCAGTTGCGCCGTTCCTGGAACCACAGCGATAACGCCAGAGCGATGGTCAAGAGTCCTACGCCTGAGGCAACAAGACGATGGCTATGCTCATAGAAAATGCCGCCGACCATCTTCGACCACGGGTAAAGAAACATGTTGTAACCGAAGGTCGTCGGCCAGTCCGGCACCGCCAGCCCCGCGCCTTTGCTGGTGACCAGACCGCCGATAAACAGCAGCGGGAAGGTTGCGCACGCGGTAATCACCGCCAGTCGATGGGGCCATGGCGAACGCGACGAAACACAGGAGCCGGAGGATGAACTCATGGGTTCGCTTTCAGTTTTCACCCTTGTGCTTTTCTTCAGTGGCCCCGCACCGCTGCGCCTTTAGCCAGCGGCTTATCCTGCGGCAACCAATCTTCCTTGACCTCCGGCGAGCTATACTCATACGGCCCGCGGTAGACCGTCGGTTGGACCTCGAAATTGCCGTGCGGCGGCGGCGTCGGCGCCGACCATTCCAGCGTGTTCGCTTGCCACGGGTTGCGTTCGGCCTTCTTGCCGCCGAACAGACTCCAGATGAAGTTGATCAAAAACGGCACCTGCGAAAGGCCCAGGAGCAGAGCGCTGATGGTGATGAAAACGTTCCAATCCTGCAGCGGCTGGAGAAATTCATACTGGGTCGGGTTATAAATACGCCGCATATGGCCGCCCACGCCGAGAAAATGCATCGGGAAAAAGGTCAAATTGAAGAAAAGATAAGTCAACGCAAAATGGATTTTCCCTAGAGGTTCGCTCATCATGCGACCGAACATTTTAGGAAACCAATAATAGACCGCGGCAAACAGCGCGAAGATAATTCCCGCGACCACGTAATGAAAGTGCGCGACGATGTAATAAGTATCGTGGATGAAAATATCGACCGGCGTGGAGGCCATGAAGATGCCGCTCAAACCGCCGATCAGGAAGTTGGAAACAAAACCAAGCGCAAACAGCATCGGCGAAGTCAGCCGGATATTTCCACCCCATAGAGTTCCCAGCCAGTTAAATACCTTGATGGCCGAGGGAACGGCGATCACCATGGTCGTCATCATGAAAGCCGTGCCGAGCAGCGGATTCATCCCGCTGATAAACATATGATGGCCCCAGACGATCCAGGAGAGAAATGCGATGGCAATCATGGAAAAGGCCATGGCGTGATAACCAAAGATCGGTTTGCGTGAAAAAGTCGACAGCAGATCGGAAGTCACGCCCATGGCCGGAAGAACCAGAATGTAAACCTCAGGATGGCCGAAAAACCAGAACATATGCTGCCAGAGCAGCGGCTGGCCGCCGCCTTCAGGAAGAAAGAAGCTGGTCCCGAGAGTACGATCGAAGAGCAGCATGGCGAGAGCCGCGGTCAAAACCGGCAAGGCCAACAACAGAAGAATAGCGGTGACGAACAGCGACCAGACCGTTAACGGCATGCGGAAGTACGTCATACCCGGTGCTCTCATGTTGACGATAGTGGTAATGTAATTGATCGAACCCATCAGAGACGAGATGCCCAGCACGAGCAAGCTAATGATCCAGAGATTCTGGCCCATGCCGACGCCGGTATAGGCCGCTTTCGCCGAAAGCGTGGCGTAGCCTGTCCATCCGGCCGCGGCAGGCCCGCCGACGACAAAGAAACTCGACAACATGATGACACCGGCGACCGCGCCGACCCAGAATGAAAGCATGTTCAGAAGAGGAAACGCCATGTCGCGCGTGCCGATCATCAAGGGAATCAGAAAATTGCCGTAGCAGCCAACCATGATGGGCATGACGACGAAGAAAATCATGATGGTCGCGTGCATGGTGAAGAGCGCATTATACGTCTGCGGCGGAATGATGCCTTCGTACATATAAGGCTCCGGGATTGCGCTCAGGCCGGGAACCGGGGTTTCCGGCCACGCCAATTGCCATCGCACCATCATGGCCAGCAAGCCGCCGATGATCAACATAAAAAGGCCTAAAAACAGAAACTGGCGGCCGATCATCTTGTGATCCATAGAAAAGATATACGTGCGCCAAAAGCCAAGCTCTTCGTGATGCCCATGCACTGCGTGCGTCGCACCGGCCGCTACTGTCTGACTCATCGTTTATTATCCTCCGTAAAGCTGCTTCGGATGAATCCGCTCGAGAATGGAACTGTTACTGTTGCTTAGAAGCCAAATTTTCCGCTGCCCATTTGGCATAATCTTCGGCGTTGTGGACGTGCAGCCAGCCCTTCATGCCTGAGTGGCCAAAGCCGCACAACTCGGCGCAAGGCAATTCATACCTGCCGGGCTTGGTTGCTTCGAACCAACCCGTCACCGTGCGCCCCGGCACCGCATCCTGCTTAAACCGAAGATTAGGAATGAAAAAGCTATGAATCACATCACTGGCGGTGAGATGGATGTGCACCACTTTATTAACCGGCACGTGAACGTCGTTGTCGAACCTGATGTCGTCCTGGGTGCCGAGCTTGCCGTCCGGTCCGGGATAAAAAACATCCCAATTAAACTGTTTAGCCGTCACTTGGATGGCGAAATCACTCGGCGGCACCTCGCTTTTCAACTTCGCCCAGGTGTTCACACTCATGAACGAAAGAACGATCAGGATAGCAGCGGGAATGATCGTCCAGATGATTTCCAAGGTCGTATTGCCGTGACTATAAATCGCTCGGCGACCCGGCCGCTCGCGGTACATCACCAGGAACACGACCATCAACACGGTGACTAAAATGAAAGTGGCGGCCGTAATGTAATAAATAAGATAGAACAACGAGTCGATTTCGTGACCATAGGTCGATACATCTTCTGGCAACCAGCGCAGCATCTAACAATCCATCCTTGTGTTTGTGGCAGTGGGAAGGAAAACTTCAATTTAGCTAACATAGCCACTTGGTCATTTCAAGGGGAATTGCGCATAAGACGCAGCAATCGCGTCTCCGCTAACGGCAAGAGCTGCGTGATCATCATAACTCGCGCTGGTCGTGAGCGAGCTTGACAAGAATGGCCGTCGGGATCGCAGAGAACTCGATCACTCGAGACATGCCAAAACTTCTTGCCTGAGTTTCAATAGGAATGCTTCAACTTCTTCTGGCTTCCAGTCTCTCTGTCGTTTTTCAGCCTGTGCGACGTAACGATCCAGAATAGGTTCGATCAACAACAAGACAGTCATGACTTGGGCCACCTCCTGAGATCATTGTCCCTCTTTTAAGGTGTCCGTCAAACCCGGGTAGCTGAATTGAACAACAGTTACAGCTTCGATCCTTCAATGCGCTGGCCACCGCATCCGCGTTCTTTGTTAGCTGCAATGGACCGGGAAGCGCTTAGCATCAAGTTTCGTTGCGACATATTCAACGGTACTTTTTCGAGAGAATTACGTGTTTACAACAGGTGGAACATGCTTTGCGTCTCTACGCGATAAGCATTGATGACAAGAACAATAACAATGAGATTTAGACAGAGAATTCCTACAGCGTTGTTTTGAGAAGCCATTCTCGACAAAAGCAACGGGATGCGCTGAGGGAGAGGTGCTCGTTATGTGGTTAATTCTTATGCTTCTCTGGCTACTTCCGATCGCGCTTGCGATTATAGTCGCCGAATGTCGGATGGAGCCCCTGCCGTGAGCAAGGAAGAGTGGCGGTGGTTTTTTGGCGATACTAAAGAAATAAAGTTGTCGTTCTGGAGAGCCGTAACTTTTGCGGTGTTTGCCGTGTTGTTTTTATCGTCGGTGTTTTTGAAGGACTGACCTTGGTCAATTTGGGTCCTGTTTTGTTAGTGATTGTGCCGCTGTTAACGGGACTTGTAGCGATGCTGCTTATCGTACTGTGGTTACGCTCGAGAGCACGCGAAAACGAAATCCCGTCCCAAATTACCGCT
>WHTF01000145.1 GCA_009379725.1 Deltaproteobacteria bacterium | reverse complement strand
GAATTTGTAAGTATTTTGCCTCTTTTGCCGAAATCTGATAGTAAACTTGCGATGCGAAAAAATATCGTCTCAGAGCTTATGAACGTGCGCGATGTCGCCGGCTATCTCGGGATAAACGAGAAGAAGGTTTATTTTCTTGCCAAAACAGGGAAGATCCCTTGCACGAGAGTTACCGGAAAGTGGACTTTTCCGAAAAAGTCGATCGATCAATGGATCGAACAAAGCGTTCATGGAATGGTCGCGCAATCGCGGCCACCTGCGGAACGTGCTTTTCTCCTGGGCGCCGGCAGCGACGATCCGAGCCTGGGAATCCTGCACGATCTTTACGAGTCCAAGAAGCCTGCGTCCCTCTTCATGACTACCGTTGGCAGCAGCGGCGGACTGGAGGCTATTCGCAGGGGTGTAGCGGATTTCGCTCTCGCCCACCTCCTGGAGCCGGATCGAGCCCCAGACAACGGGCGCGCCGTTCAAGGTATGTCGTCTGAAAACACGGTTGTGGTCGAGCTGTTTCATCGTGAGCTTGGTTTGTTGGTGCCGCGGAGCAATCCGCAGAAGATTACATCCGTGCGCGATCTTGTGCGCCCGAAACTGCGCATGATCAATCGTCAGCCCGGCTCGGGCACAAGGATCTATCTTGACCAAGAGCTCACGCGCGCCCGGCTGAACTCTAAAAAGATTTCCGGATACGAAACTGTCGTTTCGACCCATTTGGCGGTAGGCTTGAAGGTTTTACGGGGCGAGGCGGACGCGGGCTTGGCCACCCGGACGACCGCGCAGTTGCTCGGGCTCGATTTCCTATTTCTTACCCGAGAGCGTTTCGACATGGTGATCCCAAAGGATCGTTTCTTTGCCCAAGGCATACAGGCTTTGCTCGGTATCGTCGGTTCGCGAGAATTTCGTGAGAGTGTCGGCGCCTTGGGCGGGTACGACGTGGCGGAGTCGGGAAGAATCGTCAATTCAAACTAAGCACCTGGGAAGGAGGTATTCATGCGCAGACCACTGAGCCTATATTTTTTGTTTTCGTGGTTATTTATTTTATTGCCTCAGCCGATCGCGCAAGCCGCGGATTCCGCCAGTCGCAATGTCATTCTTTCGACGACGACGAGCACCCAGGACTCGGGTTTGCTCGACGTGTTGATACCCATGTTCGAGAAACAGACTGGTTACTCCGTGAAGACCGTGTCAGTCGGCACGGGACAAGCATTGGTATTGGCCGCGAAGGGAGATGCCGACGTTGTTTTAGTTCATGCGCCGAGCTTGGAAAAAAAATACGTCGCCGGTAACAAGCTGCTCAATCGCCGGCTGGTGATGTACAACGACTTCGTCATTATCGGGCCCAAGGATGATCCGGCGAAGATCCGCTCGGCGAAGATTTCGGCGGCCGCGCTCAAAGCGATCGAACAAGCAAAGGCGAGTTTTGTTTCGCGCGGCGACAACTCGGGCACACATACACTGGAAAAATCTTTGTGGAAAGCCGCTGGTATCGAACCGAAGGGCTCCTGGTACATCGAAGCGGGCCAGGGAATGGGCGCCGTCCTCGCTATCGCCAATGAGCGCAACGCCTACACGATCACGGACCGCGGCACTTTACTGGCTCTGAGGAAGCGAGTCGCCTTGCCCATTTTAGTCGAAGGTGACAGAGCGCTTCTGAACATCTATTCGGTGATGGAAGTAAATCCTACTAACGGCCCGCGGATCAATTCGGCTGGTGGCAGAGCCTTTGCTGGCTTCATGGTCGCGCCGCAAACACAGAACGTGATTAAAAGCTTTGGCGTAAAGAAATTCGGCCAACCCCTCTTTGTGCCGGTTGCCGGCAAAAAAGAGGACGCGCTCGGAGCATAACCTGGATCTCATCTGGCAGGGGATTGTCAAAGCGGTCGAGCTGGTTGTCGGCTTCGATGCCGAAGTTTGGGCGATTACCTGGCTCTCGCTGAAAATCTCGGGCAGCGCGACGGCGATTTCGCTGTTGCTCGGGATTCCTCTGGGCGTTGCGCTCGCAATGAGCCGGTTTCCCGGTCGTTCGGTGATTGCCGCGGCGGTCAATACCGGCATGGGACTGCCGCCGGTGGTCGTCGGGCTGTTCGTTTCGATGTTTCTCTGGCGCAGCGGTCCATTGGGTTTCCTGGAATGGATTTATTCGCCAACAGCGATGGTGATCGCACAAGTGATCATCGCATTTCCCATCGTCGCCGGATTGACCATGGCAACTTTTCAAAGTCTCGATCCGAAGTTAGCGTTGCAATTGCACGGCATCGGCGCATCGAAGCCGCAAGTGATCTGGCTTCTGTGTAAAGAGGCGCAGCTACCGCTCTTGGCCGCGGTCATGGCCGGCTTTGGCGGCGTAATTTCCGAAGTCGGCGCCTCCATGATGGTGGGCGGCAATATCCGTGGCCAAACTCGAGTTCTCACCACGGCCACGGTTTTGGAGACCGGCAAAGGCAACTTCGATATCGCCATCGCTTTAAGCCTCATTTTGCTGGCGCTCACCTTCGCGATTAACTTTTTTCTCACGCGCATCCAGCAGCGGGAGCAGCTCCGGTGGCCGAAAGTCTCTTAGCGCTGCGCGACATTCTCGTTCGCCACGGCGACGACACTGCGCTGCAAATCTCCCGGCTCGAAATCGAATCCGGCGAAGTCTTGGCGCTGCTCGGTCCCAATGGCGCCGGTAAGACAACCTTGCTTAGAGTGATGGGACTGCTGCAGTTGCCGAGTACAGGAAGGATTTACTTCAAAGGTAAGCAAGCCGGGCCATCCAACGCTCTCGCGATCAGGCAGGGCATCGCAAATGTGTTTCAGGAGCCGCTGCTGCTCAATGCCACCGTTTATCAAAATGCTGCCATTGGATTGAATCTGCGCGGCCTTCATCGTCGCGAAATCGAAATGCGCCTGAGCCCCTGGCTCGAACGGCTCGGCATCGCCCATCTCACCGCGCGTTCCGCGCGCACGCTCTCCGGCGGCGAGGCGCAGCGCGCGAGCCTTGCCCGCGCCTTGGTGCTCGAACCCGAACTTTTGCTGCTCGACGAGCCGTTTTCCGCCTTAGATTCCACCAGCCGCCAGACTTTGCTGCGCGATTTCCAGCAAATCGTCAGAGAAACCCGAATCACAACGGTCCTCGTCACGCACGACCGCCACGAGGCTTTCGCGTTGGCTGATCGGATCGGCGTTTTGAAACAAGGGCAGTTGTTGCAGCTGGGCTGCCGGGAAGAAATGTTTCTTCGGCCTGAAACCGAATCCGTCGCCGAGATCGTTGGCATTGAAAACCGGTTTCGTGGTGTCGTCAAAAGCCTTGACGGCGGCTACGCGGAGATCGCCATCAATCGTGCCAAAATTTATTCTGGAGGAGAGTTCAAAATCGGCGCGAAGGTCGTTGTTTGTATTCGGGCCGATGACGTGTCCCTCAATCCAGGTCATATTGAAACTAAGGACCGAAATCGGCTCAAAGGGAAAATTATTGAGGCGTCAGCGGGGATGGCTCACCATCGGATCGTTGTGGATTGTGAATCATTTCATCTCATCGCCCTGATGGAACGACAAAAATTTAGTGATCGTATTCTTTCGGACGGCGACGATGTGACGGCTACGTTCAGTCCTGAAAGGATTCACGTGATCCGTGACGATCATTGATAGATTCGACAGGGTGCTGACGTGCGGTATCCGCAGCAGTCGGAAATAGTTTCAGGCGAAAAACGCTTCCAGGTACGAAGGAGCGTACTTCGCCGCTGCCGGTGGCAGGGTTAATAAAATTGTTACACTAGACCGATTGACTTAGAAAGAGGGCTGGATGCCAAAATATATCGCCGATGCTGACATTTGTTCGGTTAGCAAAAACTCCCGAGCGCAAAAAAGGCACTTCAATTTCATCCTGGAGAGAGAGTCCAGCGGCTCGAAAGCGCGCGCAGCGAAATTTCAGACTCACCACGGCGAGGTCCAAACGCCGATTTTCATGCCGGTTGGAACGCAGGCGACGGTGAAAGGACAGACGGTTGATAGCCTAAAAGCGACCGGCGCGCGCGTTCTTCTGGCCAACGCCTACCACCTGCTTCTTCGTCCGGGGCCCGAGGTCTTAAAGAAATTCGGAGGTATCCACCGTTTCATGAACTGGGATGGACCGGTGCTTACGGACTCGGGCGGGTATCAAATTTTTTCTCTGCCGCACGCCAGAGAGATGAACGAACAGGGCGCTCGTTTTCAAAGTTATGTCGATGGGAGGTCTTATCTCCTCTCGCCTGAATCCAGCATCGAGATGCAGAAAGCGATCGGCAGCGACATTATGATGGCTCTGGATCAGTGCATTCCTGCAACCGCGCCATACGCTCAAGCACAGGCGGCCATGGAGCTCACCCACCGTTGGGCCGAGCGCTCGTTGCAGGCCCGAGGCGACTCGCCCCAGGCGCTGTTTGGAATTGTTCAGGGAGCCTGCTACTGCGATCTGCGAAAGAAGAGTGCCGCGTTTTTAAGCAAGCTCCCATTTGACGGCCTGGCAATTGGAGGTTTAGCCGTCGGCGAAACTCATCGTGAACGCTACGAGTGTACGGCACTGGTCACTGAACATCTGCCGAAAAACCTTCCTCGTTATCTGATGGGCGTGGGCACACCGATCGATATTCTCGAGGGGGTTCACCGCGGGATCGATATGTTCGACTGCATTATCCCCATACAATTGGCGCAACGAGGAGTGGCCTTTACTTCTCAAGGAAAACTTCAGTTGCGCCGATCGGTGCATAAATTTCAACAAGAGCCCCTCGATGCGCAGTGCGAATGCCAGAGCTGCAAACAATACGCGCGCGGCTATATTCACCATCTCGTCAAATCGAATGAATTTTTAGGTTGGCACCTTTTGGGTATTCACAATATGACTTTTTATCATCGCTTGATGAGGGAGATGAGGGAGAGCATTTTGGGTGACGACTTTGTTTCTTATTATGAGAAGAAACGCATCGATCTGGTGCGAGCCGACGAAGCGAACCCGGGTCGGCCGCCGAAGAACGCCAGGACCGCTCAGCGTGCCTGCTTGGGCGACTACGAAATCCACACGTCCACTCAGGGCTTTTCCAGCATTCGCCAAATCAGCTCCGGCGAGGTAATGCACTCGGTGAACCGCCCGGGTGATGAAGCCACTAAGCTCTACATCGAGCAATCGTTTCTGGCCGATCGCCTGCCAAAGCAAGAAGGCCAGGCAGACGAGCTGGTGATCTGGGACGTAGGACTCGGCGCGGCTTTCAATGCCATGGCCGCTATTCATTGTTTTGAGAAGTGTTACGCAGAACAAGGTGAAAACGCGCTCCGCCCTCTGCGTCTTGTGAGTTTCGACTGTGATCTCGATTCGCTCACGCTCGCCGCTCAAGAACCGGGGCGATTTTCTCACCTTCGGCACGGCGCGCCGTCGCGAATTCTTCAAAGCGGCAAGTGGAAGCACGCTTCGAGCCTGCTCCAATGGGAACTTCTCGAAGGGGATTTTCCGGGGTTCATCGAATCGGCAGAAATTCCCGATGTAATTTTTTACGATCCGTTCTCATACAAAACAGACGCCGCGCTCTGGACCCCGGAGATTTTTTTACGCATTTTTAAGCGCTGCCTGCCAAAATCCTCGGAACTCTACACCTACTCCGCTTCGACGGCCGTGAGAGTGTCTCTTCTGACGGCGGGGTTTTTTGTCGCAGAAGGGATTGGAACAGGGCCTAAGCCGGATACCACCATCGCCTTTACGAGAGCGAAAGGAGCTGGAGATCATCCCCAGTCGCCACGACTCTTAGGCCAAGAGTGGCTCACGCGATGGCGCCGAAGCGGTTCAAAGTTTCCAATGAATCTTTCAATTGAAGAGAGACCGCATTTTGAAAGACTTATTGAAACCCATCAGCAATTTCTAAGCGTTTCCTGAAAACTGCGCCATCGGAGCCTCAACCTTTTCCAAGTCTCTCCGGCCCCTCGCTGGTGAGGATGTCTTTATAGCTACGCGGCCCAGGTCACCCCAAACAAAATCGACCGTTGGCATGGCTCGACGGGCATGTTAAATAGGGCCGCATGAGCAAAAAAATCCACCTGACACTCGCCGCCGGCGACTACGAAAGTGTTCGCGCATTAAAGGAAGGCACCGTTAAACCCGATGGCATCGAGCTGACGGTCTTAACGGATATGACCTCGGACGTCCGCCATGGGCGCATGATCCGCAATCGCGAGTTCGATATTGCCGAACTCTCGATGTCGAATTATTTAGTGGCCAAAGATGTGGGTTTACCCTTCACTGCCATACCGGTATTTCTCCATCGCCGCTTCCGCCATGGTTTCGTTTTTCTGAACGCCTCTAAAGGCATCAGAAAGCCGGCGAATTTAATCGGCAAGAAAGTCGGCTTGTGTAATTTTCACGCCACGGCGAATCTTTGGATACGCGGTATTCTCGAGCACGAGCACAAAGTTCCTCATCAGCAGATGTCCTGGTTCAAGGAGGATGATGAGAAATTGGCATGGACGCCGCCTGCGGGCCTGAGCATTCAAAAAATTCCCGCAGGTAAACATATTGTAGACATGTTGGTCAATGGCGAGTTGGACGCGGTGATCGATCCGGAGTTGATCCAGCCGATCTTAGACAAAGACAAGCGAGTTACGCGGCTGTTTCTCAATTATCGTGAGCTTGAAATGGACTACTTCAAACGCACCGGAATCTTTCCGATCATGCACACCACGGCGATCAAACAAGAAATCGTCGACAAACATCCCTGGGTACCGATCAACTTGATGCAAGCGTTTGAGCAATCGAAAAAAGCCGCCTATAAGCGGATGGAAAATCCGCGAATCGTGCCTCTGGTTTGGTTCCGGCATTTTCTCGAAGAACAGGAAGAAATCCTTGGCAGCGATCCCTGGGTGTACGGCCTGGGTGAGGGTAATCGTAATAACATCGAGACATTGATGCAGTACGCCCAAGAGCAAGGCCTCATCAGCAGAAAAATGGCGCTTGAAGAACTCTTCATCAATACCGCCGCGCATTCGTAACAGTGAATGGCGAAGTAGGAAAGCGAACGGCTTTGTTGCTGCTGAAGGAGCTATCACTGATCGCTGATCCGCCGGCAAAAGGAGAATCAAGGAAGTAGGCACAGATGATTCATCTTTTTATGATAGGAAAGAGAATTAAAGTGCTCTCAGACTTGCAAAAATGGATCCCTGAAATTTTTCGCGGCGCGATCCTGTTTCTCGCATTAGCCGTTCCAGCTCAATTGACCCACGCTGTCTCGGCGCCTACTAAGATAACCATTCACGTGCCATCAAAGAGTCTTTCGGTCATGCCGTATTACTTTGGCATGGATAAAGGATTTTTTTCATCCGAGCAGGTTGAACCGCAGCTGGTGGTGATGGCGCCGCCCACGGCGATTGCGGCTTTGGTCGCCGGCGAATTGGATTTCTCAACGACGTTGGGCGCGGCAACCTCGGCGATTATGCGCGGGCTGCCGCTCAAAAGAGTTTTCTACGTCCAGGCCGAGCCGAGCCACGCTCTGGTTGCGCAGCCCGAGATCAAGAGCGTCAAGGAGCTAAATGGCAAGATCCTCGCCGTTACGGCCATGACCGATGCGGTGGGGATGTCGGCGGCGCTCATCTTAAAAGCGAACGGCTTGGACACCTCACGGGTGACTTTGCTGGCGACACAGACCACGGACAATGCTTATAAGTCATTGGTGACCAGACGGGTTGCCGCGACGTTGATGGCGCCGCCGTATACGGAAGAACTACAGGCAAAAGGCTACCAGCGTTTGGCCGAAGCGAAAAACTACGCGCCGCTAAGCTTCATCGGCCTGGTGGCGTCGACGGAGTCGCTTAAGAAAAATCCGCAGAAAGCGCAAGGGCTCATCGCTGCTTTGCACCGCACGCTGGTTTACATGCACAACCCGGCAAACCGCAACGAGGTGGTGCAGTACATAGCCGGATATCACAAGATCGATCTGGCGCTGGCGAAAAAAGCCTTTGCGTCGCAGATGCTTTCCTACAGCAAAGACGGCACCAAGCCGCGCGGTGCGGTGGCGCGGGAAATCGAGATTTACCGCGAGACGCTGAAGATCGCCAAGCCGTTCACGCCCGACGATCTGGAAGACATGAGTTTATTGAAGAAGGTGCAGAATCGCGCTGCCGCTCCGGCAAGGTGACGTGCCTAAGAAGGCGATGATTATGTCTTAGGGAGTTAGGCCCAAAAGTCGCCCAGCAGACCGACTACTGAGAATTTGAAAATGCGATATCGCCTCGGAGATAGAGTGCGGGCCAATAATGGGATAGGCCGCCCCACGCCGGCGGCAATTGCTGGAAAACGTGGCTTGACTTTCGAGTCTCAAGTGAGCGATACAGTTCAACAAAGCAATCTTGCAAGTCGTGTAGAGCTGTTTGGGATAGGCGGCCAGCGACGGCGCGGCCTAAACGGCTCACTTAATAGTTGAACTAAACCGCTTCGCGGTGGCACTTGTTGTGTAACGCCACTGCCGCTCACTCGCCTTTTTGTTTTCCTTCACCCTTCTGGCTGATTTTTATCATCTGATTTAGCGTAGCTCCCAAATTTAAATCCGAGGAGGGTTTGTTATGGGAGTATTACGCGAGAAGATGATTGAGGAAATGAAGCTGAGGAATTTCGCATCGAGGACGCAAAAGTCCTACGTAGCAGCGATGGTGGGGCTGGCGAGGCACTATCGTCTATTCCCGGATCAGCTCACTCAAGAGCAGATCCGCGCCTATCTGTTGCATCTGCAGGACCGAGGCTTATCTGCCAATTCGCAGAACGTGGCGATCTCGGGGCTACGGTTTTTCTATCAGCAAGTTTTGGGATGGAACGAAGAGCAGCTGTTTTTGCCGCCGAGAAAAAGGACCTGGCGATTGCCGGAGGTGTTAAGTCCCAGGGAAGTGGAGCGATTGCTGAGCGCGACCGTCAAGCATAGAGATCGCTGTTTACTGATGACCGCCTACGCGGCGGGGCTTCGAGTCAGTGAGCTGGTCCACCTCAAACTCAGCGACATCGATCCAGAGCGCATGATGATCCGCGTGGAACAGGGCAAGGGGAAAAAAGACCGCTATACGATTCTCTCCCAACGCCTGCTCGGCGAGCTGAGAAGGTATAAGCAGGCCTATCAACCGGTGATGTGGGTCTTCTTCGGTAAAAACAGAAATTGCCCTCTGGACATCACCGCGGCACAGAAAGTCTACAACCTCGCCAAGCAGAAAAGCGGCGTTGAAAGGGCAAAGGCATACATACGTTGAGGCACTGTTTCGCAACGCATCTCTTAGAAGCCGGAGTGGACCTGGTGACCATTAAGACACTGTTGGGGCACAACTCGCTTCAGAGTACCCAGCGCTATCTGCAAATCCGCCAGCCCAAGCTCGGCTCCACCACTAGTCCCTTGGATCTGCTCGATTTGCGTGACTGCTCGCTTTAGCCGGGCGCCGTCATGCTGCTGGCCAGCCATAAGCTGGCGGCAGGAGAGAAAGAGGCGCGCCCCGAACTGGCCGATATTTTTCACCAATACGGGAAGAGTTACCGAAAGACGCATCGGTTGCCCGCCGCGCACAAAAAGGTCATGCGCGCCATTGAGATCTGCCGGACCCAAGAGTTGGGCGGGCATCTGGATCGATGCGACTCATGCGGCTTTGAGCGCCCGGCTTACAACTCCTGCCGTAACCGCCACTGCCCTAAATGCCAGTCCATGGCTAAGGCCAGGTGGTTGGAGAAGCAAACCTCTGAGCTTTTGCCCGTGGGATACTTCCATCTGGTTTTCACGTTACCGCACGAGCTTAACGGTCTTATCCTGACGAACAGAAAGATTCTGTTGGGCCTTCTCTTTAAAGCCGTCAGTGAAACACTCCTTGAGTTTGGGCGAAGACGCCTTGGCGGAACGATGGGAATCATCGCCGTGCTGCACACCTGGGATCAAACCCTCAAAGATCACTTCCATCTCCATTGCCTCATCCCCGCCGGCGCTCTGTCTTTGGATCACAGCCGCTGGATTGGAGCACGGCGAAACTATTTGTTTCCCGTCAAAGCGCTGAGC
>WHTF01000144.1 GCA_009379725.1 Deltaproteobacteria bacterium | reverse complement strand
CAGGCGAGACAGATCACTAAAAACGGAAAGGATGTCCGGACGATGCTCGCCAACTTCGACCGAAGGTCATTCGCCTTGGCGAACTTACTTGTCGCCAGCCGCGGGCGCCTGCCGATCCCTGCGGCGTTGTCCGCGAAAGTTCCAACGTCCGCGTGATATCCGTTTGATGGCGCGTTAATCTCAACCACGGTGCCCGGCTGCTCGGCGAGATCCAGAATCCACCGGCTTTCCACGACGATGCGGGCGCCGTCCCGGGTCGCGTGCACGAGCTTGCCTTCCCACCGTCTCTTTTCAATCAGCTCGGATTCAATCTCTTTTAAAGGTTTCGGAAACTTCGTCCGCAGAAGATCGTGGCTAACACTGCCGACGGCGTCCGCTTTGCCCCAACCATAAAGCTGCTCGGCGCTGCGGTTCCAAGAATTTATTCGACCCTCCATGGTGCGGATCATGACACTATCCTTTGTGCGCTCAAGTTGGATCATCGTTTTCTGCCAATGACTGTCTTAGGTGAGTGCCACGACGCACGTTTTCTATTCATCCGCCGGAATTCGGTCCCAACAGCAATAAGGTAAAAGCAAGGTCGATGCCACTCCCTAAGAATGAACATTGATTGGAAAATGTAGCAGAGCCGTTTGCCGCGTCCTAAATTTGCCGCCGCGTAAGCAATCGGCCGTCCCATCCTCGGGACAGAAACGGGTTCTAACCGAATAACACCGCGCCCTTGAACTATGGCGAATCAAGCTGTTTGCACAGCATAATGCTCGGCCCGCCGGCTGAATTTGAGATGGCGTGTTATAAGCGAAAGTCCGGATAACTTCTGTCTCTGTCAGATAAAATTCGCGGGCCATCCGGCCACCGAATAGCAAAGGCGGGATCATCCCATCTTACCCCTCTGCCGGCCGCAGGTTGGTAAAACTGGAACATCTGATAAAAGACCTCGGTGTCATCTTCCAGAGTTTGAAACCCGTGAGCAAATCCTTCCGGGATGTAGAGCATGCTACGCTGATGCGCGCTCAGCTCCACGGCTAACCATTGGCTGTAAGTCGCGGAATCCGTCCTGAGATCGATAATGACGTCGTAAACGGAGCCGGCGACACAGGTAACGAGCTTCGCCTCGCTATGCGGCGCAACCTGATAGTGCATTCCTCGAAGCGTGCCTTTCTTACGGTTGAAAGAGATATTGCACTGAGCCACGGAAGAATTTAGCCCGTGCTGCTCGAATTCGTCGCGACAAAAAGCGCGCGCGAAAAATCCCCGTTCGTCAGCCAGACGTTCTAGTTCGATAATATAGGCACCTGGTAGCTTTGTTTCGGTAAAAATCATTGAACCCGCAAGCGAGCAATAAGCGCGACCTTCAGGATTGCTCCTCATCCGGCAATCGGTTCCAACAGATCCGCGCGAAGCAACGCGTCGGCGGAGTTTTTTATTATGACGAAATTGAGGTTCGATTTTTCGGCGATCTCCAGAAGACTGTGTTTCCCATCCGAGAGATTCAAAACCCATAGCAAGGAGAGAGTGTCGACCCCGCCGTCTCCGGCGCCTCCGATAGCCTTGTATAGGCCTCTCTTTCCCAGTTGAGGCTCGCATTTCGGGTTCTTGTTGAGATAGGTTCCATTATTCTCAAGGAGGTATAGGATCGAGACGCACTTGGAAAACGAATCCGCAAGATACTCGGGTTGCACGAAAGAAAGATCGTCGGCAGAGGTATGGTACTCGGGAAAACAGCCGTTAGGCGTTCGCATCAAACAACCGACCGGGAGATTAAAACCAGGGGAACAGAATTGCCTTTCATCATACCCATAAGGATGGAATTCCACGATCGAATAGGCGGCGCCCGAATGCTTCAGCACATGAGCCGCGGCGCGATCGATAGCGGCAATGCCGCAGCGGCTTTTTTTGTAAGTTGATTGTCCCGCATCGCCCAGTAGAGTGACGACCAAGCCATGTTTGATATTCGGCAGCTTGGACTCGTTTTGACAAAGCCAGGTGATAGAACCAATGGTCGCCGGGATAAACAAGAACCGGTACGAATACCGCAGCTGAAACCCGCGAAGTAGTTTGGCCAGGTGTGTGGCGACAGCTATGCCGGAAAGATTATCGTTGCCAAGAGATGGATGGCAGATATGGGTCGTGATTAAAACCTCGTCGGTGGTCTGCCCGCTTAAGTAACATTCTCCGTAGCTCAAGTTCCCTGGTTCTAACGTTGCGTCAATGCACACTTCATACTCGTCGTCGTTCAGCGCGAGGAGCTGATTGTGAGTGACGCAGAATCCCCAATCTTCTTTGTAATAGGAAGTGCGGTAGGGGATCCAGTCGGGATGTTCCGGCAATGCAAACAGATGGTCTTTTAATTCGCCCAGGGAAATCTTTCTGTGAACCGGGATGCTGTAGCTGATAACGTGCAGGTTCGATTTTTGGAAATCGACGACCTTTTCCCCTTGCGAATTTTTAATATAGGCGTCTTTGATGTTCCACTCTTTCGGCACGACCCAATCGAATACCGCGGTGCCGCTGGAAACTTCGTGGATTTTCAAGGGGATGCGCTTACCGATGAGCCGGAGAGTCTCCCTTGCACCTTCGCCGGTAATGCTACGGCAAATGGGATAAAGCTCGGACATGAAACGGTAGATATCTTCGCCTGTCGACTGGCGAGGATACGTCCAGTTTGCTTCCGCGGGCGTGATGTTTTCTGCGAGCATACGTTCGTGAATAGGGTTATCCGTCAAAAGACTGCACATCGGGAATGCGGATCAAAAACTTGTCGCCCCATGCCTGGGAGGTGCTTCATTTGTTGCATGATTTCGTCGTTGAAGTTTCAGGGCAAGATAACAAGTGATCCGGCTTGGTCTCGACAACTTGATGAGCCGCCGAATCTCGATCGTCAAAACCGCGATTTTGGCTTAGTTGGACGATTCATTCGACTGTGAGATTTGGTTAATCTCGAAAACTTTGTCTTCGCTTTGATAGCCGTAGCTTAATACCCAGCGGCTTTTTACCACAATCAGGCTGCCATCTCTTTTAGTGTGCACCAGTTGACCTTCCCATCTTCCTTTCTCAAAAAGGTCGGTTTCGATCTCCTTCAATGATTGGGGGAATCGCGTTTGCAGAAGCTTATGGGAAATGTTCCCTATCGCTTCTTCTCGCGCCCAACCATACATCTCATTAGCCCCCCGGTTCCAAAAACTAATCCTGCCTCCTATGTCGCGAACCATAATGGTGTCGTGCAAGAGGTCGAAGAGGTCCGGTTGTTTGAGCAATGCATCTGAGCTCGCGTGCGCCTGCTCCGTTCGTGCGTTCTCAAAAATGCGCTGATCTAGATTACGGCTCTCTTCCGGTAGATAACCTATGCCGCGCCACTTCACGCCGGCGGCCGCCATCTCATCCGGATCGAACAGGCCGCGCCCGTCGATCATCAAGGGGTTTCTCATAAGTCTCTTGAAATCGCCGGGAAGAATTTTTCGATATTCGGGCCACCCTGTGACGATGAGGCAGGCATCGGCTTGCCTTAGAGCGCTTGTCCAGTCGGAGGCAAGGCTCACGCCTTTAAAAAGAGATAGGCCCTTCGCACGAGGCATCGCGACCGGATCGTGTGCGATAACGCGCGCTCCGCGCCGGCGAAGAGCCGTCACGACCGCCAGGGCCGGCGACTCCCTCAGATCGTCGGTGCCGGGCTTGAAGGCAAGCCCTAATACAGCCACGCTCTGACCGGTCACACCCATCTCGTTCTCAAGCAAAGATACTAATCGCACCGGCTGCGAGGCGTTGGTTGCAAGCACGGCATCCAGCATCGGCGTAGGTTGGCCCAGCCGCTTACCAAAGTCCGTGAGCGCTTGCACGTCCTTCGGAAAGCAACTGCCGCCGAAACCCAAGCCGTGCCAAAGATATTCTATCAACCCCGCCGGCTGCCCGCCTTCTCCCGACAAAGGCGTAAGCCGCCGATCCAGATGGACCCCGTGCCACACCCTGCGCGCGTCCATGTTTGGAATAGCCGAACACATATTCGCGATTTCATTCGAGAAAGAGATCATCGTCGCAAATAGAGAATTGGCGACATACTTAATCATCTCCGCCGTCCTCGGGGTCGTCATGATCTTTGGGCAATCCAAATGCGAGTACACTCCAAGAAGCGCTACCCCCGCGCGGTGGTCCGAAGCTCCGATCACGACTCGGTCCGGCGACATGAAATCCGCAACCGCGCGACCTTCGCGAAGAAATTCCGGATTCATACAAAGCCCCCAGCCGTCACCGACCTTGCGTCCGGAGCGCGCCTCTATTGTTTGCTTCACGACCCCTTCGGTAATTCCCGGGAGCACGGTGCTTTTTACGGCGACGACGTGGTAGCCGGCTTTTTCCGCCAGAGATTCCCCCACGTTTCCCGAAGCCGATATGATCTGCTCCAGATCGATTCCCGAGACGCCGTTGGGTGTGCCAACGCAGATGAAAGTGACGTCGGTTTGAAGAACCGCCGCGGCGGGGTCCGTAGTGGCGCAGAGCATTTCACTCCGAACCATCTCCGGTAAAAGTTCGCCCAGCCCGGCTTCGTAGATAGGAGTGTGGCCGTTGTTAATTTGTCGCACAACCTCGGCGTTGACATCGACGCATATGACTTTGTGGCCGCCGGCGGCCAGACACGCGGCCGTTACGACGCCAACGTAACCTGTTCCTATGATCGATATTTTCATCGATCATCCTCAGACAAATTGCGGTACCATTCCAACATTCTCAGCAGACCTTGCTCCAGTCCGACTTGCGGGTTGAAACCTAACACGGTGCGCGCCTGCGAGATATCCGGACAGCGCCGCTGCGGGTTATCCGTCAGATAGTCGGGTTCATGGCTCGCCTCGAAAACCACGTTGCGCTCGCTTCGCGCCACTTTTAGCACCAAGCCGGCCATTTCACGCATGGTTATTTCAGGCGCGTCCGCCCCTATATTCAAAGGTTGGCCGTTGTACGGCGATAACAGCATGAGAAGGTATCCTGTCAGTGCGTCGGAAGCATAACAAAACGTTCGACTCGCGAGCCCGTCAGACTTAAGTACGATATCCCGGCCGCTGAGGACGTCACGACAAAAATCGGATAACACCCTTCCGTCATTCAGCCGCAGCCCCGGCCCATAATTGTTAAATGGGCGAACAATCTTTATGGGCACATTGAACTGTCTGGAATAAAGATAGCAGAGAGTCTCGCCCAGGCGCTTGGATTCATCGTAGCAGGCGCGAGGGCCTACGCAAGCCACATTCCCCCGATAGCTTTCCTTCGTGGGAATTTCGTCCGGCGGCGGGTCGCCATAGATCTCACTCGAGCTAAAGTAGAGGATACTTTCGACATTGTGTTTGCGCCCAAGCTCAAGCATCTGCCTGATGCCTAGAACATTGGCGTCTAGTGTCTGAAGTGGATATTTGCGATAGAAAGTCGGGCTCGCGATCGAGGCGGCATGAATGATGAAGTCGTAATCGAATTTCGTTCCAGGCCACGGTTGCGTGATATCGCACCGGCTCAGCGTGATATTTGGATCCATTTGAACGATCTCAACGATCCACTTGGGCCGGCCCCGGAGATAATTGTCCGCGGCAACGACACGCACCGGCTCGGATCCTGAGCCATCGGTGTTGAGATGGGAGAAATAATGGAGGAAATTGAAGCCGAGAAACCCAGCCGCACCCGTGACGAGAATCCGTTTGCCTCTAAAGCGCGCGGTTTGGCCGGTGAGCGCATCATCCACCCGGCGCCAGTCTTCTTCAAGCCAAGATCGAGCTTGTTCGTACTGCATTGTGTGAGGAGCGGAATTATTCACAGTTGCAATTAATCTCAAAAGGATGAGAACCAAATTGTAAAAGAAGTCTCGGCGCTAGCGAACAGCGGCGGAGCGGATCGCTCTTGAGAGATCTTCGGATGTACCGATATCCACGTAAGGCTCGTGGGAAATCTCTGTTCCTTGCACGTGTAGACCTTCGAGTATCGATGCGTGGATAACGTCTCCCACGAATAATTCCGGTTGATGCGCTGCGGTGGGTACGCTCCGCCGTAAAAACTCGTGCATGAACTGCGTAAAGGACGGCTTCCAAACCGCGATACCCCAGGTATAGTGTAAGTCGGTCCGGCTCGGCTTAACTACGATTCCAGTTATTTTCCCTTTGCTGTCAAGATTGACCATATCCACCTTATCAGGCCGATCGGCCGGGAAAAGTCCCAAAATCAAATCACTTGAGTCTTGGGCCAGCATCTCCAGAAGCCGGCTATAGGCATCTTCACCATGAAACAGAATATCGGCGAAGCCCAGTGCGACCGTCTTCTTCTGCACAAACGGATAAGCCTGATCCAGCGTGTAGGGTGCGCCAAATGGCAGCCCTAATGTAAGATAGGCTAAATGCACATCCGCTATGGCGCCGTCGCGAAAATAGGAGGGAATGTCCCACTTTCCCGGCTTCAAGATGATGTATATCTGGGTGATCCCTGCCGCGCGCATCTTTTCAAGAGTGTAGTGACATGCCACTTTAGGAAGCACGCCCTCTTTTTCAGCTTTCCTGAATCCAATCGGGTACAATTCCTTGCTGCAGGGTAACGCACCCAGCCTGCTCGCCTGGCCCCCCGCAGGGATCAAGCCGACGACGTCTTCTTGAAGTGAATAATTCAATTCAGATCCAGATCTTCCATGGGGCATTTCCAGAGTGCGCCAGTTCTTCAAGAATGTTCTTTCTTCTCCTATGATGCTCGCCGCGCTATGCGCGCGAGGTCATAACCCGTGGCCGACGAATCGTCGGTCAGAGATTCCGAGCGATTGGTTTCAAGCCAGTAGAAATGGTCGTCGATCTGTCGCGTGCGCAGCAGATGTTGGAGTTGCTTCAGCCGTGTATAGGCCCTGAATTCGAACACGTCGCGCGGCATTTCGATCTTATGAAACAGCTCGTGCAGCTGCTGGGCTCCCGTCGCGGCGTCATACCGGCATTTAAAGCCCGGCAATACCGAATTGATCTTGTCGAAGCAAACCCGATAACTGCGGTTATCGCCATCGCTGTTTCCGAAGGTCAGCCTACAGCCCGGAAAGGCCCCGGCGACGACCCCGGCGATTTCTTTAACCTGGTAGTTTTCTGTGTTCGAGCCGACGTTGAAGACCTGATTGTGAACGACGCTTCTCGGCGCTTCAAGAGCGCAGGCAATGGCGTGGGCGATGTCGCGCACGTGGACGAGCGGGCGCCAGGGGCTTCCGTCGCTGGTCATTTTAATCTCTTTGGTCGTCCATGCCAGACCCGCAAGATTATTGAGCACCAGATCGAAGCGCATCCTTGGCGAGGCTCCGTAAGCGGTGGCGTTGCGCAAAAAGGTCGGAGAAAAATCATCGTTGGCAAGCGCCGACAGATCGTTTTCCACGAGAACCTTACACCTCGCGTAGGCGGTCTGCGGGTTGAGTTCAGATTCCTCGGACTTGAACTCGCCCGATCCCGTTCCATAGACGCTGCACGACGATGTGTAGACAAACCTC
Organism: Deltaproteobacteria bacterium; assembly: GCA_009379725.1. Taxonomy (GTDB): domain Bacteria; phylum Desulfobacterota; class Binatia; order UBA9968; family UBA9968; genus WHTF01. The sequence goes on along the minus strand of WHTF01000144.1, from coordinate 2,634 downwards.
GAAATTCCAGTCCTCATGCACTCCGACGCCAGTGCCACGCTGCCGCCATGGTTGATGGCATAGGTCAATTCAGGATTGTGTTGGCCGAGAGGATCGTTGGACAACTCTGCCAGATGAACCACCGCTTCGAAGCCGCGCAAATCGTTTGCCGTTATAGCGCGGAGGTCCTTATTGATACACGGCGGGCGGTGTAAAGCGTTATCGTTATAGAGCCAGCCGTCCCGGTAAAATCCAGTATCCAGACCCGTGACAGCGTGCCCGCGTTTTGTCAGATAGTCCGCTAAAACCGTACCGATATAGCCATCGACGCCTGTGACAAGGATCTTCATAGTAGCCTCCAGTTGTTTATTCAGAATTTAGAACGCGAATCAAGGGTCATTACTTACAGCGCCGCTGTTTCCGCTTTTACAGATTTTCGTATCTCGCTTGGCACATTGTAGATCATGCCCAACTTCAAGAATTCTGTTTTTCGCGCCAAGACCGCAAAGCGACAGCTGTCATCCCGAGCTAATGCGATGGATCTAAGAAGGATTTCTCTCGGAGTTTACCCTGAGCTTGGCCGAAGGGTTCGAAATGACAGCGTGGCACCTTTGCGCCTTTGTGCGAATCATAATCCGTCTTCGTAAACTTTGTGACGGCTAATTTGGACAAGAGTGGGCGCGCTGGCTATCGCTAGCTTGCCCGGAATGACGTTTGAATGATGTTGCGAACTTCCGTTCCACGACACGAGCAGCATGCTTAGAGGACTTTTACTTCAGGGATAGGCACGACAAAGCGCCCGTTCCAATCTCGGATGTAGCTCATCTGGCTGGTAATCTCCTCGGTAAGGTTCCAAGGCAAAATCAAAACGTAATCAGGCCGTGTTTTTTTTATCCGGTCGGGATGATGAATGGGAATGTGGGTTCCGGGCAAAAAATGACTCTGCTTATGCGGGCTTCGATCGACGGTGTAATCGATAAAATCCGTGCGCACCCCGCAATAATTGAGTAGCGTATTGCCTTTCGCAGGAGCCCCGTAACCGACGACCGATTTACCCTCGTTCTTTGCCGCGATCAGGAAGTCGAGAAATTTGCGCTTGGTATGTTTTACCTTCTCTCCGAAGGTTACATAGGTTTTTAGATCGGTAACACCCGCCGCATTTTCTCTCGCGGCGAGATCTGCCACGCGCCCGGCAATCGCTGAGCTTCGATCTTCTTGATGGCGCGCGTAAATCCTCAACGAGCCTCCATGAGTCGACAATTCCTCGACATCGAAAAGGGTTAGGCCGTGCGCAGCCATGACCTGGCGCACAGCATGCAATGAGAAGTACGAGAAGTGCTCGTGATAAATAGTGTCAAACTGATTCTCCTCCATGAGACGCATCAGATGAGGGAATTCGAGTGTGATAATGCCTTCCGGCTTCAGCAAGATCTTGAGACCTTTGACAAAATCGTTCAGCTGGGGAACGTGCGCCAGAACGTTGTTCCCGACGATGAGATCCGCGCCGGCGCCTTCGGCGGCTAGACGACGCGCCAGACTTTCCCCAAAAAACTCAACAATAGTCGGAATCTCTTTTTGGATCGCTGCCTCGGCGACATTGGCCGCCGGCTCGATTCCCAAGACCGGGATCTCTCTGGCGACGAAATGCTGCAGCAGATAGCCGTCATTGCTGGCGATCTCAACGACTCGATGGCTGCGATCCATACCGAACCGCTCGACGATCATGTGCGTATAAACTTTGGCATGCTCGACCCATGAGTCTGAAAACGACGAGAAATAAGAGTAGTCGCTGAAGATATGGCCGGGACTCTCGAACTCTTCAAGTTGGACTAGAAAGCACTTCTCGCAAACAAACACCACAAGCGGATAAAAGGGCTCCATGCGAGCCAGGTCGGCGGGCTTCAAATACGCATTTGACAGCGGCGACATGCCGAGATCGACAAAAACATGTCTCAGGGGCGAGTCGCAGAACCGACATCTCAAGCCTTTGTCGCAACCGAGACCCTGTCGACCCGAGGCGGCTTGTACATTATCAATTTCGGTACGCACTATGTTCCCCCTAATCATCGACTGAAGTTATTCCCATATGGCCCAAGGAGCCTTGCCGGAATTCCAAAATTCTTCCAGAATGTTTTTTTCTTTTAATGTATCCATGCAGGACCAGAAGCCGTGATGCCGATAGCCCATTAGCTGGCCGTCCTTGGCCAGTCTTTCAACCGGACCGTGTTCCCAAATCGATTCGTCTCCATCAATGTAGTCGAGCGCCTTGCGGTTTAAGACGAAGTAGCCGCCATTAATCCAACCCTCGCCGGTTTCCGGCTTTTCATAAAAATCGGTGACCTGGTCTCCGGTAAATCCGATTCTTCCGAAACGAGCGGGGGAGCGAACAGTAGTGACTGTAGCGATTTTCCCATGGCGTTGATGAAACTCGAGTAGCGCCCTGATATTCAGATCCGTGACACCATCACCGTAAGTGAAGAAAAAGGTTTCATCCTTATCCAGCCACTTCTGCAATCGTTTGAGACGTCCGCCTGTTTGGGTATTGAGGCCGGTCTCCGCAAGGTGCACTTTCCAATTGGTTTGATGGCCGTTTTTGTGAATGGTCGTCGCGCCACAAGCCAAGTCGATGGTCAGGTCGTTATTGATGGCATAAAA
>WHTF01000143.1 GCA_009379725.1 Deltaproteobacteria bacterium | reverse complement strand
TGGGCGGCGGCATGGTAATCACGGTGCGCCGGCGATAACTGCCAACCAGCGGCTCGCGCCACACCGGCCGATAGTTCTTGAGATCCTCGATGGTTAAAACACCGCCTTCCTTTTTGATTGTTTCCGCAATCGCCTCGCCGATCCATCCCCGATAAAAAGCATCGGCGCCTTGAGATGCAATTGCCTTCAACGTTTCGCCGAGCTCGGATTGGCGTATCAACTCGCCTTCGCCCGGCACTTCATCCTTCGGCATGTAGATCCGCCCGAGGTCGGAAAATTTCTTCATCGATGCCTGCTGGCGATCGATGGCGTAACGGAGCGTTGCATCCAACGGAAATCCTTCGGCGGCCAATCTTATGGCGGGCGCCATAAGAACCTGCAAGGGTATGCTGCCGAAGCGCCTATGGGCCTGAGCCAAGCCGGCGACTTCGCCGGGTACCGCCACCGCCAATGCGCCTGTGAGGCTTAACGACGGCACCGCCTTACCCTCTTTCATATAGAGGTCTTTGCGGGCACCTTCCGGCGCGGTTTCACGAAAATCCAGCGCGTGCGCGCGCCGGTCCTTTGCGTCGTAGATGACCATAAAGCCGCCGCCGCCTATTCCTGACGAAGCTTGATCCACCACCGCTAGAGCAAAGGCCGTCGTTATCGCGGCATCGACCGCGTTACCGCCACGACTTAGCATCTCCATTCCGGCTTTTGTCGCCAGTCCACTGTCCGATACGACCAGACCGGTAGCGGCGCGCTCAGCGAGTGCTAACGACGGTACGTTAATCGTGCTAAATAGGAGGAAAGAAACATAAACAAAGCGCAGCTTAATGAGAAGTCGCATAAGTTGACTTGTTTAATTCTTTGTCTCTTGATTTGCAAACTTTAAGGCACGCCAAAGACATTGGTCTTACCGAAAAAGAGAAGTGTTGGTAAACTTCAGGCAAGCTTAAAGCCGATATGAATCATAGTTTCAACCGCGCTTTCCCGCTTGCCATCCCCTGCCCCTTATTCCATATTGGGTTCTGCGTCTGAAATCGAGCAGCAATAACTCATGCAAATCATTCTCGGACCATTCCATCCGCACTTGGAAAACTCGCTGATCGAAGAGCTTGCCAAATACAAAAATCGCGATCTTCTCTGCCCGCTGCTGATTTTAGTTCCGTCCGATGCGTTGCGGCGCCGGCTTAAAATTCTGTTGACTCGGGAACGGAATTTATCGTTCGTGAACCTTCAGCTGCTGACGTTTCATCAATTGTCGTCAAAGTTGTTCGCCGAAACGAACGGCATCCATTCGCCGGCGTGGCGCGGCGATCTCTTTCTCGAAGAGGTGTTGCGCCGGATTATCCGGAGTAAAGAGCCCGGCACCGAAGCTTTCGGCGGTATCGAAAAAAGGGAAGGAGGATGCGCGGCACTCTGGCAAAGCCTCAGAGATTTGAGAGACGGAATGGTACAGCCTGACCCCGCACTCGAAGCCCTGGGTGAAGGCCACTTCGATGCAAGAACGAGGGAAAGAACGGCAAATCTTTTGATTCTGCTTCAGACGCTACTGCGGTTCTGCGAAGATCACGACATTAAGGATCATTTCGACCTGGACAAATTCGCGATGGCGCGCGTCCCCCTATCGAGTTTCCTGAGCCGGTTTGCGCAGATTTTCTACTACGGTTTTTACGATTTAACGCAAATTCAGCTCGATCTCTTTCACGCCGTGGCACAGAATCATCCGACGACTCTATTCTTTCCGCTCGTACACAACCAACCTGGCCATGAAGGATGGGGGTTCGCCCAACTTTTTTATCAACGCTACGTGCAGGGCCGAGGCGGGAGCGATACGACAAGAAATCTCATTGACGAGCCCGATCGAAGCAATGACTTGCCTCTGACTTTCCGTATTTTCGATCAGGACCCGCAACGTCAGTATCCATCCTTGGCAATAAACTGGCGTTGCCGGATGTTTAACACTTTTGGCATTCACGACGAAATCAGCGCGGTGGCAAAAGAAATTCTCCGCCTGACCGACAACGACATAACTTTCGATCAGATCGGTGTGGTGGCGCGCAGTCTCGATGCTTACGGCGCGACGATCAAAGAGGTCTTTGCCCAACACAAAATCCCCATCACCGGCGCCATCGAAGAACCTTTGGTGCAGTTCCCTTTGACCAAGGCTGCAATCCTCTTGCTGAACCTTCCGGCCAAAGACTACCTGCGCTCCCACGTGATTGATCTTCTGTCGTCGCCTTATTTTCAATTGAACGCCCTCGGCAGTGAATCTACCGATCTACGTCCGGATCTATGGGACCTGGCCACCCGCGAGCTGGCCATCTGCAAAGGACTCAAGCAGTGGCAGAGGCTCGAACGCTACACGGCAACCGATATGAAGTTGTCTCAAGTATCACATGACGATGAGCCGCGCGTCATCACAATCCCTGCCGAGCAGCTACGCGCGGTGGCGAACATTTTGACCGCCCTGACCGGCGATTTAAGCCACTTGCCCGGGAAAGCCTCCTGGAGTCGCTATGCGATTTCATGGAAAGAAATATTTAAAAATTATTTGGGAATTGCCCCCGAACCAGCCGCCGATCCTAACGCCGCCGACACGCTGGTGCGTAATCAAATCACCGATATCCTTGATCAAATCGCCGGTCTCGACGCCGTTGAACCCAATGTTTCGTTAGGCGAGTTCAGCCGGACGTTTCAGCACTGGCTCGAGCGCGGCACTCTTGTCGCAGCCAATAAGAATAGTCGAGGCGTGGCGGTGTCGAACGCCACGGCGGCGCGCGGTCTTGGCTTTCGCGCGCTGTTTATCGTCGGCATGAACGAAGGCGTTTTCCCGCGCACGATTCGCGAAGATGCGTTTCTGCGCGACCGCGATCGCGAGGTGCTGGAGCGCGACCTTGGCTACAAAGTCAGTCAGAAGCTCGCCGCTTTCGATGAAGAGAAGCTGCTGTTTACACTGCTGGTCAATGCAGCGCGCGAGCAGCTTTATTGTTCTTTTCAGCGCTCCGATGAAAGCGGCAGAGTGCTGGCGCCGTCGTGGTATCTCGCCGAGCTGAAGCGCGCCCTGAAAGGCGCGGATATGACCGAGGATACGATTGCGCGCAGCATTACCGACAAAGCCCATAGCAAACCTTTCAATTGCGAAGAGTTGCTCCTGCCGGAGGAGCTGGCCATTCGGCTTAGTCTCGCAGGAAAAGACGCCAAATTTTTGATTGAAGCGGCCAACCTTGCGCCCAATCTGTTCAAACAAGGCCTCAAAACCATCGAACACATCGATCTCAGCACCGATCGGCTGGACGTGTTTGACGGGATGATCGAATCCCCCGCAGAATACTGGCGTCGCTTTTCACAACGCGGGCTCTCGCCCACAGGATTAGAACTTTACGCCCGCTGCCCGTTTCAGTATTTCGCGCGCCAAGTGCTCGGGCTCCAGCGACTGGAAACCCCGGAAAATACGATGGGACCAAGCCTCGCGGAATTTGGCGAGCTCGGCCATTTGATTCTGAAATTGACCTACCAGGAGCTGATCCAACGCGGCTACTTCACCGGGAACGCCTCGATGATCACCGTCGACGCCGTGTTGACAACAGCGGCCCAGGAAGCATTTGCCGGCTACGAGGCCAATAGTCCTATCGGTTATCCGCTTATGTGGGAGACGTTGCGTGAAACGCTGACCCAACTGGTTAAAGACGTCGTTCATCGCGACCTCCAGGAACTTGCCGAATCAGGCTATGTTCCAGTGCATTGTGAGATCGATATCGCGGACCACTTGCCGGCGGATTGGCCCGCACCGTTAAACGATCTCGCTATCCGCGGCCGCATGGATCGGATCGATAGAGATCCCGTGCGCAATCGCATGCGCATCGTCGATTATAAGTTCAAATTCGGCGGCAAACCGTCGGCTATCGATAAAGATTTATCCCGCGCCGCCCTGCGCGGCCAGAGGCTGCAACCACCCTTTTATTGTGTGCTGGGCAAAGCTAAGCGGCAACGGGAAGAGCCGCGCGGCGTCGAGGCTCAAGTCGAAGCCAGCTTTTACTTTATTGCACCACACTGGAGCGAGGGTCCCCTGGTCAATAAATCCTTCAGCGCCGGCGAATTATCCGGCCAGATCGGCGAGGAAATAAAGAAGACCGTTGCGCAACTTGCACAGGGCATTCAGTCCGGCCGGTTCTTCATCCAACGGGGCAACCACTGCTCCTATTGCGATGTCGCGGAAATCTGCCGGAAAAATCACCCGCCCAGTCTGTGGCGCGCGGAGAACGATCCAATCACCCGGCCGCATCGGCGGTTACGCGAGAGAGATCCGAAAAAATTATGACCGCGCCGGTAGTATCAATCGACCTGCCCGACGCGCTCGATCGCCGGATTGCCGTCGAAGCGTTTGATCGCAACCTGGTGGTCACCGCCGGAGCCGGCACCGGCAAAACAACTCTCCTGGTCGACCGGCTCGCCCATTTATTGTTGCGCAATCCCGACCCGTTAAAAATCACCGAAATTGTCGCCTTGACCTTCACCAATAAAGCCGCCAACGAAATGAAGCAGCGGCTGCGCGAGCAGCTCCACAATTATCTGGAAGTCGATCTGCAAACCGAGCCGCTCGACGAGGCGCAAAAACAGCGGGTAGGAGAGGTCGAGGCGCTGATCCAACTCTACCGCCTTTCGAAAGACGAGCTCGATGCCCGGGTACACGAGGCGCTGCGCAACCTCGAGCGCGCCGATATCGGCACCATTCACAGTTTTGCCGCGACTCTATTACGGCTCTACCCTTTGGAAGCAGGCGTCGACCCGCAGTTTCATGAAGACGACGGCAAACAGTGCGAGCGTATTTTCGACGAGCAGTGGGACCTCTGGCTCGATCAGGAACTCTCGCTCAAGAGCAGTCACGCCGACGATTGGCGCAAAGTTCTCAAACAGCTCGCTCTCGAGCAGATTAAAGCGCTGGCGACCTCTCTTTGCTCGGAGACGGTTGAGCTCGACCGCGGGAAACCGAACGGGCAAAAGCAGCCGGCCATGCTTTTGCGTTCCTGGCTGCAGGCATTACTCAGCAGTGCCGCCGATCTAAACGAGCGCCACCCGGAAGATCGAGTCAACGAGAAGCTCGTCCGCACCGCCCGGGAGATTATCCAGAAACATCTCGATCCCGGCGGTTTAGCGGAAACGGCTTTAGCGGATCACAAAGCTTATGTATCGGAGCACGTCATCAGCAGCACCATCAAAGGCTGGTCCGAAATCGATGTCGAGCAAGCCCAGTCGATTTTGCGCGTGGCAAAAGGGCTGTGTCGAATCGATGCAGGTTTGACCGAACTCGTTTGGCAACTCCTCTTACCCTACGTCAAGCGTTTTCGCGAAACCTTCGTTCACCAAGGATTTGTCTCCTTCGATGGGCTGCTGATTCGCGCGCGCAATCTGGTGCGTGACCACCTGCGCGTGCGCGAAGACCTGAAGCGGCGATACCGGACGATTCTCATCGACGAGTTTCAAGACACCGATCCGATTCAATACGAAATTCTACTTTACCTGGCCGAACGGCCTGGCAACCCCGCCAGCGATTGGCGCAAGGTTAAACTCACGCCGGGCAAAGTGTTCGTTGTCGGCGATCCTAAACAATCCATCTACGCATTCAGGCGCGCCGACATCGAAGCTTATCTCGAAGTGGTTGAAAAAATCATCAAGGCGCAAGACGGCGTCGAATGCCGGCTGACGACCAACTTTCGCAGCGCCGCGGCCATCATCGATGTTGTCAACGGCGTCTTTTCGTCTCTCATCAAAGCCCAACCCGGCGTGCAGCCCGACTATATAGGCATTCAACCGGCACCGCAGCGAAATTCGCTGGCCGTGGTCCGCAGTCGCGCCACGGCGTTGCCTACCGTTCTAGTGCGAAAAATCGTCGCGCAGGAGGAAGAAGTCGGTGCCGAGAAAGCGCGCCGCCTGGAAGGCGAGAGCCTCGCGGCGTGGCTCACGGATGAAGTGTTGGACAAGGTCAGCTTCATCAATGCCAAGGGCGAACAGGTCCGGGCACAGCCGAAAGATGTCGCGATTCTTTTCCGCAAGCTTACCGACATTCACGATTATCTCGAACCGATGCGGCGTCGCGGCATTCGTTACGTCGTCGAAGGCGAGCGTCATTTTTATGCCGCCAAAGAAATCATCGATGCCGTCAATTTGCTTCGCGCCATAGAAAATCCGCATGATCGCCTGGCTCTGGTCGGCGTGCTGCGCTCCCCGCTCGGCGGCGTGACCGATCAGGTCATCTATGACTTGCATTGCCAAAATTCCCTCGACTACCGATCCTCGGAGCAGGCCGGCGGCAAGAATTTGCCGGCGGCGCTCGCGGAACTTTATCGCACGTTAGCCCAACTGCACGACGACTGCCGGACTATGCCGGTGGGCGACGCCGTGTCGCACATTTTTTCCGCACTGCCGCTCAAGCTCTTGGCCGCCTGCTACTTTCATGGCGAGCAAGCCGTGGCCAACCTCGAAAAGCTGCGCCAGCAAGCTGAACTCTTGGGGCGTGAGGACGGTGCGATGACGTTTAAGCAAGCCATTCGCCGGCTTCAGGACCGGGTGCTGGGTGTCAAAGAAGAAGGCGAAAGTGTGCTCGCTGAGGAAAACGTCGATGCCGTGCGCATCATGAGCATTCACAAGTCCAAGGGGCTTGAGTTTCCCATCGTCGTTCTCGCCGGCTGCCAGACCGGCACCGAAAACCGGCGGAACCGTCAGGCGGAGGCGCTCTTCGACTGGTCCAGCGGACTGACCGGACTTTGTGTGGGCCCGTTTACCGATCTTGCCGCAGTGTACATCAGCGAAAAGAACCGGCTCAGAGCCGAAGAGGAACAAAAGCGGGTCTTTTATGTCGCCATGACCCGAGCCCGCGAACACCTGGTCATCTCCAGCGGGCCAAGCAAAGAGAGATCGAGCGGCAACTTCATTGCCATGCTGGATGAGGTGCTGGAAGATCAAATCCGCGGCGCCGGGCAATCTACCGTTGTCAAGACAGGCTCCGGCAAGCTGGAAATCGAAATAGTCGAGGCAAGCCTCACGGCGCCCGGACGAGCCAAAAGCAAGAAGAAGACGGAGGAAGAAAAACGCAATTGGCAGCCCTACGTCGATCTCTGGCGCCGGCGCCGCCAGAACTATGAGGCGACTCTAAAGGCACCGGCCTTCGTGACGCCGACGTCGCTCAAGCAGCAGGAGCAAGAAACCACTGAAGCGGCCGAGACGACTCAGCGCGCAGCGCATGACCGCACGCCGGCAATGCTGGTGGGAGAATTGGCGCACCGCTTTCTCGAACATTGGGATTTCAGCGCGAGAACACCGGTTTATCGCGATCAGCTGGAGCTTTTTCTTGCCACCTGGTTGCCGCCGGAATATCGCAAACACGCGGGCCCAATCCAAGCCGACATGGAAACGATCTTGGAGCGGTTCGTTAAGTCCGATATTTATGCCGAACTGGCCGGGGCTCGCGTGTTGGGACGCGAAGTGCCGCTCCTCATGCCTTGGCAAGGGCGGATCATGGAAGGCGTGATCGATCTGATCTACGAGCGTAACGGCTTGCTTTACCTGGCGGACTATAAGACAGATAGAATCGAACCGAAGGAATTACGCTCAGGCGCAGAGCGTTACCGGCAGCAAGCGGAGATTTATTCACAAGCGGCATGCCAGAGTCTGAAACGAGAAATTGCGGCTTTTAAATTGATATTTTTACGTCTCGGCGAGACCGTCGAGGTCGATCTAAATTCAAACAAGGAGTTATGGCTTTTTTGAAAAGCGCCCATGAAAATTTTCTTTTTCGATATTGAAACGGTGCCAACCGAACAGTCGCTGCGCGATAGCGGCGTGATCGGAGCACAGATCCTGTTGGATGAGGCCGAGATCATCAAGAAGCTAAGCCTGTCCGCGGCAACGGCGCGAATTCTTTGCCTGGGCTACGCCATTGAGCCGCAACCGGATTCACCGGTCGAGATTTTGCAAGGCGAGGAGACCGAAATTATCAGGAGTTTCTGGAAGCTTGCCGCGGATTGCCATTTGTTCGTTGGCCACAATATTCTCGATTTCGATCTGAGATTTATTTATCAGCGTTCGATCATCCACCAGATCAAACCATCGCGCGAGATCCCTTTCACTCGTTTTCGCAACAATCCGATCTACGACACCATGCACGAGTGGAGCAAATGGGGGCGCGAACATGCGAGCCTGGATCTCCTGGCCCGCGCGCTAGGAATTCCCTCGCCCAAGGAAGGTCTCGATGGCTCGAAAGTCTATCCCTACTACTGCGCCGGAAAACTCCCGGACATTTGCGATTACTGCAAACGCGACGTAGAAACCGTCAGGCAGGTTTATCGCCGGCTCACGTTTGCCAAACAATCCAGCCAAAGTTTGATCGTATAAATAGCTGGTGCTTCCCCGATGGACGGTGTAAACATGCCACCGCCTGCCCTGCTTCGAAGACCAATGACTCCGTCCTCATAACGGAAACCATTCAGTTTCATTCCTCTTTGTTCTCCGAGTCTCGCCGCTCCGATACTTGATGTCGTAGTTGAATGCCTGTCCTGAGGCTCGACGAAGTGATGAAGTCCAACTCCTCATCCGTGAAACCGTAGTGCGCCGCCAGCACTCGGTCGATTTCGTCGCGTGTTCGGACCGTGATTTTAACTGACAACGAAATTGTATATGTCCCCGGAATTTACCCGAACGCTCAAATCACCGCATGAAATTCGTCGAAATCGGATATGAATCACCTCATTTAATTGTTTAAGCGCATTGGAAAGCATTTTCTCTTATGCCGCCACTTCCCAACCCAACAATTCTACCTGCTCTAACACGATTTGTGTCGCCTTCTCCTGTTTGTCCGGTGGATAGCCGTACTTTCTTAGGATTCGTTTGACGATCACGCGCAGTTGGGCGCGCACGTTCTCGCGCATGGTCCAGTCGATGGTGACGTTTTTGCGGACCGCGTCCGTGACCTCGCGCGCGATAGTGCGCAAAGTCTCATCGCCCAAGACTTTGACTGCGCTGTCGTTGGTTTCGAGGGCATCATAGAACGCCAACTCCTCCTCGCTTAGCTTTAGCGTCGCGCCGCGCTCGTTGGCCCGGCGCATGTCCTTGGCGAGCGCGATCATCTCTTCGATCACTTGCGCCGCTTCGATGGCTCGGTTCTGGTATTTTCGGATCGCCTGTTCGAGCATCGCCGCGAATGATTTTGCTTGAACGACGTTCTTTCTGCGCCTCGTCTGGATCTCGCCTGACAGCAGTTTCCGCAGTAATTCCACGGCAAGATTTCTTTGTGGCATGCCGCGTACTTCGGCCAAGAACTCGTCCGAGAGGATAGAGATGTCGGGCTTTTGCAGTCCCGCTGCCGCGAAGATGTCCATCACGCCCTCGGGCGCGACCGCGCGAGACACGATTTGCCGAACGGCCAAATCCAACTCTTCTTGAGTCTTAGTTTCACCTGGCGCGTGTTTGGTGAGCACCGCGCGCACCGCCTGAAAGAAGGCAACGTCGTCGCGTATGCGCAGCGCCTCCTCGTGCGGCACTGCGAGCGCAAACGCCCGCGAGAGATCGCGTACGACTTCCATCAACCGCTCCTTACCCTTCTCTAGTTCGGGCCTTAGGATATGTTCCTGGGCTGCCGGTAAGACGGAGAGTCGCTCTTCGGGTTTGCCCGCTTTCCATTTCGACCAGTCGAATCCGTGGAACAGGCCGCAGCAGATTTCGTACTTTTCCAACATGACCCCCACCGCTTCTTCCTGATCGATGGCGGTTTTACCGGTGCCGCCGCTCTCCGTGTAGGTGGCGAGCGCTTGCTTCAGCTCGTGCGCAAGTCCGAGATAGTCGACCACCAGTCCTCCGGGCTTCTCCCGAAACACACGGTTTACGCGAGCGATCGCCTGCATGAGCCCGTGGCCACGCATCGGTTTGTCTACGTACATAGTATGCAGCGAGGGCGCGTCGAAGCCGGTCAGCCACATGTCGCGGACAAGGACCATCCTGAATGGATCGGCAGGATCACGAAAGCGTTTGGCGAGATCTTCGCGCCTTGACTTGTTGCGTGCATGCTCCGCCACTCGTGGTCCTTCAGACGCGTTACCGGTCATAACTACTTTGATAATTCCGTTATCGTCGTTCGGACTGTACCAATGAGGGCGCAGCTTTACGATT
>WHTF01000142.1 GCA_009379725.1 Deltaproteobacteria bacterium | reverse complement strand
GTACAGCGCCAGCAGCGTCTCGCAGTTCGGGTGCTTCAACAGCCGATCCACCGAGGGCAACTCGCGGAGAAGATTCGTCGCTTGTTCCGTCATGAGGGAGTTCAGGTTTGCATAAGCGGTAGGCGAATTCAACATGACCCACCGCTGAACGTGATGGCGTTTTGACGCCGGCACAGGAGCCTGTGAGGCAAGAAAGATGATTCGCTTGGTTAATCAAGAAAATTCTTGGGTTTGATCTTTCAACTCGGGTCGGTTAAGCGAATTTGATGCGCTTCTCGTCTCGCTTCGGTCAAGGCATGAAAGCGGCGATTCCGATCTGGATCGCTTTCGTTCCCTCGTCTCTGGCCTGGGGCATCGCCGCGCAGGCACATGGACTGGAGCTTGAAGAGGTTATTTTTATGTCGGCTTGGGTCTACTCCGGTCCGGCGCAGTTCGCGGTGTTGGCTCCCTTGGGGGTATGGTGTTGCGCTCGGTTTCCCGACAGGGTTCGAAGAGCCGTTGAGATTTATCCTGCCGGGCTATTTCGCGGGTTTGCTGGTCGTGGAAATGCGCGGCTGGGCGATGCCGCTCATCTGCTTGGCCGCTCTGGTTACGGCGATCCCCGGCGCCCTGGCCAGCCCCGGATGGGGCTGGCTGGTTGACGGCAATTTTGTCGGCAACGCTCGTGTGGGGATTGCAAGAATGGAAATGTCGCGCATCGAAATCATCCTGGTGATGGGGTTGATGGCCCTTGGCGTTCGCGCCGTGCCCCAGCTGTTCTTCGTCGGTCGAAGCTTTCCCGAATCGTTGGATCGCCTGCTCCGTTACCTTTCCTACGCTTTTATCTGCAGCATTGTCTCTGTGACGCTTTTTATGTCCGGCGCGACGCTGGAGACGCGAGCGGCGCCGTATCGCGGCGCGGCGCTGGCCGTGGCTATCGCCGTGGCGCATTGGACGAAGAGCGCCGTCACCGGCATGCTTGTCGGTATGATTGTCGTGTTGCTGCTTTCCTGGCTGGGCTGATCGTGCCGGCAGATTTTTTGGCATTCAAAAAATAACAGAGCTACGCGCGGGTCCGAGCATGCGAGTGATTCTAAAACGTTATCCCGCGGGCCGGGCTCTGTGAGCCCGCACCGCGGCGATGAGGCTGCCATAAAGCAGCAGGGGTACCGAAGTACACAGGATCATCGCAAAAATGATATTGCCGGAGCCGGAGATCAATTTCGCTGCGATCAGCGGCGCCACGACGCCCGCCGTGTAATGAAGCGCCATGATGATACCGCTGGCGGTGCCGGCGTTTCCCGCGGGCGCGGCCTCCTGAGCCAGGGCAACGACTAAAGCCGGCACTGAAGCCTTGAGCGTACCGAAGACAAAAATGCCTAAAGCGAGCCCGACGGGCGATTGCAGCCAATAGAAAACCACGAACGCCGCCACGGCCGCCGGAAAAGAGCTCAGCACAATGACGCGCCGCCGGCCCAGTTTGTCCGACAGAGCGCCCAGGCAGAACGATCCGAGCATGTTTGCCATGCTGAGCACGCCCATCACCCAGCCGGTTTGCTGAAGCGTGAGTGTTTTAGCGGTGCGCAGCAGCGTTGGCGTCCAGGCCGCCGAGCTCCAGAAGACCGTTCCGCCGATGAACTCGGCCAGAGCGAGAATCAAAAGCGGTAGCGAGAGAGAGTCTTTGAAAGAGCCGCCGCGCACCGCGGATTTGATCGAGCGGATATTTCGGATCCAGTAGAGTTGCAGCAGCATATCCGCCGCGGCGATCCCGGCCACCGTGACAAAGGCCGCACGCCAGCCCAAGGCGCCGGTAATGCGGCTTGCCAAGACGGCGCCGATAGCGCCGCCGATACCGTAAGCCACCGACACGAGGCTGGCGCCTAGACCGCGTTTGTTAGGGAGCAGATCCGACATGACAGCATAGAGCGAAGGCGGCGTGAAACCGTAGCCTAACCCTGTGACGCCGAGAAACAGGAAAAACAGCAAACGGTTGCCGGTGATGCCCGCGATGCCAAAGCCAAGCGCTAACAGGCTCAACCCGGATATCAGCACGGTCTTGCGGCCAAACCTGTCGGCAAGACGGCCGGCGACGGTGCTGGTCAAGGCCGCAACGATCATCAGAACCGAGAACAGACTGCCTGCTTCAACCTCGGAAAGCGAGAATGATTGTCTGATTTCAGGTAAGGCGATCCCCAAGGTCGCTACCATCATGGATGGCATGAGATTGGAGCACGGGACTATGAAAACGCTAAAGCGGTCCCGTGGCGAAGAACCTGCTGAGTCGAGATCGTCGATGGGTGGTCCTATTTGAGCGGGATCATGACGTAGCTGCGAGGCTGGCTGCCGACGACGCGAGTGATGTGGCCGCGGCCGGTGGTGTCGTCCGCCAGCATGACGTCGCCGGGACAAAACCGTTTCACCGTGCCGTCGCCGGTTTCGATTTCGACCTCACCGGACAGGGTGATGACGTATTGGCGTTTCGGCGCTGGATGGAAGTCATTCAAATGATTCGCCGGCGCGCGTCGAAACAAAACTCCCGTTGCCGGTTGCAGCTCGGAAGCTTCCGTATCACCATTGAACTTGAGATCGACGTCGATCTCTTCAAAGTGAGATTCGTTGTCCGGGCCGGTAAAAATTCTCATGATCTTCATGAGCATGGGTTGTAGGAGAATCGGCCGGGAAATGCAAGGCGCTGAAGGCGAGCAGGGAGCAAAGAGTCGGAAGTCAGAGGTCGGAAGTGGGAAAGGTTGTGAGATCCGCGCTGCGCATGGTAGGCAGAATGCTAAACATGCCTGAACTTCCCGACATCACCATTTACATCGAAGCGCTGCAAGCGCGATTGCTCCACCAGCCGCTGGAAAAAATCCGCCTGACCAGTCCATTCTTGTTGCGTTCCTTCGAACCGCCGCTGCGCACGGCAGAAGGAAAGAAGGTTGTCGGCTTTCAGCGAATCGGCAAGCGCATCGTGTTTGAATTAGAAGACGAACTCTTTCTAATCTTTCATCTGATGATCGCCGGTCGCTTTCATTGGAAGAAGCAAGGCGTCGCCGTGCCGAGGAAATTCGGCCATGCCGCATTCGATTTTCCTGTCGGTACTTTGCTGTTGACCGAAATGGGTACCAAGAAGCGGGCGTCGCTCCATTTAGTGCACGGTAGAGAGCGGTTGGCGGAACACGATCCCAGAGGGTTGGAAATTTTTGACGCCGACCTGAGCGCGTTTCGCGCCGCGCTTAGGCGCGAGAACCATACGCTCAAAAGAACGTTGACCGATCCGCATGTTTTCAGTGGTATCGGCAACGCCTATTCCGACGAAATTTTCCATCGCGCCAAGTTGTCACCGGTCAGACAGACAAAGCAGCTCACTGACGCCGAGATCGAAAGGCTCTACCAAGCAACCAAAGACTGTTTGAGCGCCTGGATCGAACGCCTGCGGAAAGATACAGGAGAAAAGTTCCCTGAACGGGTTACCGCGTTCCGCGATGATATGGCGGTTCACGGCAAATTTCGAAAACCCTGTCCGGTCTGCGGTGCGCCGGTCCAGCGCATTGCCCATGCCGAAAATGAGACCAACTACTGCGCAAAGTGCCAAACCGGAGGGCGGTTGCTGGCGGACCGCTCACTCTCGCGTTTGCTCAAAGCCGATTGGCCGCGGACGCTTGAAGAGATGGAAGAGGGGCGAAACGCACGGAGCGAGGAGTGATCGATGACGCCAATTTATTTACTATTCTACTGATGCTCACAAGGCGCAAACGAATAGGACTGCGACACTCGATGAATGGCGCTATCGGGCCACGCACACCATCGATTGCGAATCGGGGCGATTCGAACAATCGGAGTCTAAACGATTGATGGGTTTTCTTAAGAGAGAGGGTGTCCCCCACTCGGAGGACACCCTGGGGTATAGCCACAAACTCGAACCGAGGAGGTGAGCCCGAGTTTGCGCTCACGGAACACTGTTTAACCGGTGCATACTTGGAGTCTATCTCATGCGGGCCATGGCGAACTGTAACTTTTTGAGTTCGCCTTCGAGGTAGAGATCTTTGATCTGGTGACGGTCAAGATGCGCATCGAGAAGTTCCGCTGGAAAAATTTTCGTATTGCAGCGGTGACAAATCGCGGCTTGATAGGTGCCGTCTTCGCAACTGATCTGGGTATATTCGGCAGGCATTAAAGTTTCCATGTTGTCCCTCTCTGTCCTTATTTTGCAACTTGTTTCATGTTGTAAAGCAAGCGATATGCCAGAAGTTTACAAGTTTTAAATGTTTTCTAAGCTATCGATTTAACGTAAAAATTCATTGACGGCGGAAATCAAGCCAGAAAACGAAAATCAGTTTGACATACCGATGAATGTCCACCATTGACAATTTTGTTCTGAATTCTGTCATCCTAGAGGAAACCATCTATGCGCGATTTAATCATGGAGCGAACCGACACCCTACGACTAGCAGAAATCAAAACCTCCGGTTTCGTCATCGGCTCGATCGGATTGAATAACCCTCGGGCACTCAATGCGCTCACTCGGAATGCTCAAGTCAATGCAGGCCAAACTTCTTGAATGGCGTGCTCGGGAAGACGTCATCTGCGTGGTTTTGCATGCCGACTCCGGAAAAGCTTTTTGTGCCGGCGGTGACGTCAAGGCTCTCGTGAGCGGACTCGAGAGTGGACCGAACCTCGGGATCGGCGCTGACTACTTTGCCACCGAATATTTTGTCGATTACCTCATTCACGCCTATCCGAAGCCTATCGTCTGTTGGGCTGACGGCATTACGATGTGCGGCGGCATCGGCATTATGAATGGCGCAACTTATCGCGTGGTCACGGAACGAACAACGATGGCGATGCCGGAGATCACCATCGGTTTGTTTCCCGCGGAGCAGCAGACCAAGCCAAGATCTTACAGCGGCTCGGCACTCTCCAAAGTCTGATGGGTAAAACCACCATCGAAGCAGTCGACGGCGCGCTGCGCGGCTGGAATGGCACCGACGTATGGATCCAAGACGCGGTTTACGCTTACCACAACGGTTCGCCGACCTCCGCAAAAGCGATTTTTCGCCAGATCACCGAAGGCGGAGAACTCGGATTAAAAGACGTCTTCTTGCGCGAGTGGGACATGGCTTTAAATTTTTGCGTGCGCTCGGATTTTCGCGAGGGTGTGAGAGCCCGGCTTATCGATAAGGACCAGAATCCGCACTGGACGCCGCCAGCCCTCGCGCATGTACAGGACTCTGAAATCGAGCGCTTCTTTTCTCAGCAACACGGCCAGCGGCATCTTTTGGCACAACGATTCGCCTCACTATAAAAAATGTATAATCTTACGAGCAGAGGTGTGGGCTTGACAGAAAAGCAGAGTCGTAGCAATTCTACTCGGGGACAATTTCGGCTATGAAACGATATTTACTATGAACTCAGAAAAATTACTAGAGGTAGAATTTCCCGTGATGCGCTACGACATCACCCTGCCGTTGCTCGAGGATCGTGTGCCCATCGAAGGCGTCAAACTCAAACGCGTGAAATCGTCTTCGATGATCAACAAAGAAGATCCGAAAATGAAATCCGGCGACTTCGGTCTCTGCGATCTCAACATCGGCTACTTTTTACCGGCCATCGAAGCCGGCTGGGAAATCATCGGACTGCCGGTCTTTTCAAAACGAAAACCCGTCTATCAACTGATTTTCTGCCACGCCGATTCCGGCATTCACGCGCCTAATGATTTGGCCGGCAAGAAAATCGGCTCGCGCACTTATCGAACCGCGCTCACCGTCTGGGCGCGAGGCCTTCTCCAAGAGCGCCACGGCGCCGATCTGGCGAACGTCGAGTGGGTGCTCCAGGCGAAGGAAGTGTTCCCGGTGCACGATGGAGCGCTGAAGATCGAGTACGTCGATGACAAGAAAAACATGGTCGAACGCCTGATCGCGGGCGAGTTGGATGCAATCATCACCGACATCTCCGATACCAAGCTATTCGAGACACTGGAGAGTCATCCCAAAGTGCGGCGTCTTTTTCCGGATTACATCAGCGAGGATCACGACCTTTACAATGAAACCGGCATTTTTACCCCGGTACACATGATCGTGATGAGCCGCAAGCTTGACCGGGAGCATCCTGAATTGGCGGCCAAGTTCTATGCCGCGTTCGAGCAAGCCAAGAAAATTGCTTACGACGACATCCTCAGCGATCGCAGCGGTTTTTCCGTGGTCTATCTCCGAGAAAGAATGAGAGAGCAGCGGGCAACCTGGGGTGACCCGTGGAAGTATGGCATCGACGCAAACCGTGCCACCATCGACACGTTCGCTAAATACAACGTTGAGCAAGGCTTGATCCGCTCTCAACTCACGTATGCCGATATGTTTGCAGCAGGCACACTCGACACCTAATTTTGCCGGCTTGAAACGGTTGAACGTTTCAAACCATTAGCCTAACTGGTAGCGCGACGAAGGAGATCTCGATGCTTTCGAAAGAGGAAAACGAACTTCTTACACAGACAGACGCCGGCACGCCCATGGGTAAACTCATGCGCAGCTATTGGATACCGGCGCTGTTGTCGGAGGAGGTTCCGGCGCCGGATAGCCCGCCGGTGCGCGTGCGCATGCTGGGCGAAGAGCTGGTCGCATTTCGCGATACCGAGGGGCGCATCGGCTTGATCGGCGAGCACTGCGCCCACCGCGGCACTTCCCTTTTCTTCGGTCGCAACGAAGAGTGCGGCCTGCGTTGCGTCTATCACGGCTGGAAATATGACGTCGAAGGCCATGTCATCGAGACCCCGGCGGAACCTCAGGACAGCGACTTCCGAAAAAAACTCCGGCACACCGCCTATCCGACCCACGAAGCCAATGGCGTGATCTATGCCTGTCTCGGTCCGCGCGAGAAAATGCCGCTGTTTCCCAATTACGAATGGACCCAGGTGCCGCTACAGAACGCTTACGTGACCAAATGTCTTCTGGAAAGCAATTATCTCCAGGGCCTCGAAGGCGAGTGCGATTCATCGCATCTGTCTTTTCTTCATCGCACTTTCACCAACGAACGTAATCAGCCGCTTTACAAGAGCGACACAGCGCCTTTTTATGAAACTGAAGAGACCGATTTCGGCGTGCGTCTGATCGCGACGCGCAACACCGAAAACCAACACTACCTTCGCTTTTCGGCGTTTATCATGCCGATTTACGGGTGCGTCCCGGCCGGCCGCCCGACCAACGAGCTCGAGGGCTACGAAATCCATGCCTATGTGCCAGCCGACGACACCCATTGCTGGCGTTACGACATTGGCTTTCGCCGTGACCGCGCGGTGCGCGAGGACGAAGTGCACCGGCGCAAGCAAATCAATCCGGACTACACACGGGTTCGCAATGCGCGCAACAATTACCTCCAAGACCGGCGGATGCAGAAGACGGTGAACTTCACCGGCATCGAGGATTTTCTCAACCACGATGCTTGCGCCACCGAGAGCATGGGCGCCGTTTTCGATCGCAGCAAGGAGCATCTCGGCGTGAGCGACAAGGCGGTCATCGCGGTGCGCAAGTTCCTTCTGAACAGCGCGAGAGAGGTACAAAGCGGTCGAGAGCCGCCGCATGTGGTGCGCGATGGCCGGCATAACCGGTTTCCGCACATCGACTGCTTTGCTCACATCTTGCCCCGCAAAGTTCCCTGGCGCGAGCACTTTGATTATTTGACGCCAACTGCGCGGAAGGAAAACCCCGCTTCGTTCGCGGCGCGCCAGAAAGTAGCTTCCTAGAATGGCACTGAGGAGAGAAACCGTGAAGAAACCGAAACACGACCGCGCGCCGGCGGCCGGCCATGCCATCAAATTGGCCGAAGAAGAATTAAAGATCGGCGCCAAGATCCTCGAATGGGAGATCGGCGATCTCTGGGGTCATGTGGGTGTGCGATTGCCCGAGGATAGAGGGGTTGCCGTGCAAATGTTTCGCCGCCCGGAGGACGGTAAGAAAGATTGGCTGGTTCACTTCGACTATTCTCTGAAGAAACTTTCCGGCGTCGGAACGCCGCCGCGCGAATCCACGATTTATACGGAAATCTTCAAAGCACGTCCCGATGTCCACGCCGCCGTGCACTCCCATGCCCCTATGTGCGTCGCCCTGAGTCTTGCCAACAAGCCGGTCTCCTGTGTGCACATGCAGTCGGGTCGCTTCGGCCGCGGCGTGCCCATCTATCCCGACCCGATTTATATTTTGGACGATGAGGAAGGCGCCGACCTGGCGCGCACGCTCGATAAGGCCAACGCCGTCATGATCAAGGGCCATGGGATTGTCACCGTCGGCAAAACCATCGACGAGGCTTGCATGAACGCGCTCTATATGGAGCGCACCGCCAAAATCATGGCCATGGCGCAGCTCTTCGGTTTTTCCGGCGTGCCCGAAGATTTCATCGAAACGCTGGCCGGAAGCAAAGAAAAGCTGTTGTCGCGACCGCGAGGGAAAATGACCCACTCCGCCGACTGGAACTATTACGCCGAGAAAATCAAAAAGGGAGAAAGCTGGACACGCGGCTGGACCTGAGAATTGTCTCGGTTGAGTTTGATTTTAATTAACTACAAGCCAGTAAAATGGGTGCGACGAAATAAGCTGTCGCATGAAGGGCGGGTAAAAAATGTTCATCACACTCGCCGGCCAGTGTTTGGTGTAAGGGCGCTAAAACTGCGTTGACAAATCAATCCCAATATAAGATCAATCGTAAGGCAAGCAACTTCACCCAACCATGAGTCAGAAAGGAATCCCTGCTATGCCAAAGATCTTGGCCCTGCTAGTTGGTTTGCTAGTGATTTTTAGCGGTCAGTCGGTTTTCGCGCAAAATGCCAAGCTGATCGAAGCGGCAAAGAAGGAAGGCGGCAAAGTTGTCGTCTACGGCTCCATGGAGACGTTCACCGCCGACGCGATCAAAGCCGCTTTTGAAAAGAAGACCGGGCTGCAGATGGAATATTGGCGCGGTTCTTCAACCGAAGTCATGGATCGGGCTTTAAGCGAGCACCGTGTCGGCAAGCCGATTTTTGACGTCGTGGCAACTACCGGCGATCACATGCACCTGATGTTTAAAGCGGGCGCGTTCGCAAAATATGATTCACCCTCGCTCAAAGGGTTTTCCAAGGATGCTATCGATCCGAGTCTCGGCGCCCGTTACCGCAATGTCCTTTACGGCGTCATCTACAATAAGGCCGGCATCAAAGCATCCGAAGCGCCAAAGACGCTCGAAGATGTAACCAAACCGGAGTACCGCGGCAAGCTGGTCATGCCCCATCCGGTAAATCACACGCTGACTACCCAGTGGCTCGCCAGTTTGGACAAAATCATGCCTAAACCGAGAGCGGAAAAATTCATCCGCGATCTTGCCGCCGCAAAACCGATCTTCGTCGAGTCCATCGTTCCAGCAGCCGACCGGGTCGGCACCGGCGAGACACCCGTCGGTATTACCTTTGTTCGATTCGTGCTTACCTATAATAAACAGGGCGCCAATCTCGATTACGTCCGCGACTACCGCATGCTTGGCGACGGACAGTACATCAGCCTGGGCACTAAGGCTCCGCGGCCGAACGCGGGCAAGGCTTTCATCGACTTCTTCCTCGAGGAAGAAAGCATGAAAATTCAAGCGGCGACAGGCGAGTTTGTCAACCGAAAAGGCATCCACCCGCCGCTCGCCGACGCGGATAAGATCAAGTTCGTGCAGATGTATCAATTCGGCAAAGAGGACTACGAAGTTAAGAAAAAGGAATATCAGAAAATCTTCCTGAAGTAGCTGACAACGCTCGAATCAATACGGCGTCATTCCACCTCTGGGAGAAATCTTTCTCCGCCGCTTTTACAAGCGCAACTTTAAACGCTGAGATTTTTGAGTAAGAAATTATGGAGGCATCAATGGCAGAATTTGTAATCGATGCGGACGGCCACATCATGGAAGACCATAAGGACATTTTTGCTCACATCAAAGGAAACTTCGGCGAGATGAACTGGCACTCCACCTGGCCGATGTTGGACGCCGACGGCTGGCAGCGAGGTTTGTCGCGCAAAGGCAAGCGCGAGGACCCGGACGCCGAAGCATGGATCCGTTTTCAGAATGAAAACGGCATCGACTGTGCCGTCCTCTATCCCACTTCCGCGCTAGCGATTGGAATGATTCAACTCCCCGCATGGGCGTCGGCGATCGCGCAAGGTTACAACGACTGGCTTTACGACCGTTTCACCAGCCAATCGCCTCGACTCAAAGGCGTCGCCCTGCTCGCGCCGCAGGACCCGAAAGCCGCCGCCGCCGAGCTGCGCCGCT
>WHTF01000141.1 GCA_009379725.1 Deltaproteobacteria bacterium | reverse complement strand
GGTGCCGCCGAACCGCTTGCGTTCGATGATCGCCACTTTCTTTCCTGCGCCTGCCAAGCGAACCGCGAGCGGCGGCCCCGCCTGCCCTGTGCCGATGACGATCGCGTCATACGTGATGAACATCGGTTATCTCCCAAGCCTTTGCCTCATCTATCAGCAGGGGCGCAGCATGCTGCGCCCCTGCCTAGCCTGTATTTTTAGACGTATTCGTTATCGATGTAACACCAGCGCCAATTTTTCCCAGATCCGAACGCTTTGATGATTGGATGCGTGGTTGCCTGAAAATGCTTCGTGGCGTGCCTGTTCTTTGACGAATCGCAACAGCCGACGTGGCCGCAGCTCTGACACGTTCTCAGCTCTACCCACGGATCTCCTGTCTTCAAGCATTCCTCGCAGCCTTCCGCACCGGCGCTGACATTCCGTATTTGATCGAGATGGGTGCATTTCGTCGCATAAGCAGGATCTCCTCTATTCGTTTCCGGCTTCCTAACTAAGATGTTTCAACCAGCACCCCGGGCCGGTGTTCGATATGCGCGCCTCTTAGTTGTGAGCTTATCTCAAGCTTAGTCCTTTACAAGCCACTCTGAAGAGCTAGTTGATACCGAAGGGAAGAAATCAAAGCCATGGTCGCGCGAAGCGCGGCGACAAAGGACTGCATCGAAGACAATACCCGTGAGCGAAATCATAGATTCCCCATCCGGCTAGATTATCTTTTTCTGGGATGGTAAAAGTGAAGCAACGTGATGGCCAACCGGGAGAAAAATTACTTTGATCCGAAGGTTTTGGCCGGGATCTCCAACCTCTCCCTCCGGGCCCGCTGGGTGGTGGAAGGCATCATGTCCGGCATCCACCGCAGCCGCTCCAAGGGTTTCAGCGTAGAATTCGAAGAACATCGAGAATATTCCCCCGGTGACGAGATCCGGCGCATCGACTGGAAGGCGCTGGGAAAATTCGACCGCTATTTTATCAAGGAATACGAAGATGAAACCAATCTTCGCGCCCATCTTCTCCTCGACACCAGCGCGTCCATGGATTACACCTCCGACGGCCTGACCAAATTCGACTACGGCTGCACGCTCACCGCATCGCTTGCTTATCTGATTCTCAGACAGCAGGATGCCGCGGGCCTGGTGACTTTTTCCGATCGCATCGAGTCTTTCATTCCGCCGCGGGCCAAGCGCGATTACTTGCCGCAGATTGTTCACGCTCTTGAAACCCGTCGTCCCGGCGGAGAAACCAATGTTGGCAAGATTCTCGAAGAGATCGCCGGTCAGATCAAGCGGCGCGGCATGGTCATTCTGGTGTCGGATCTTCTCGACGAACCGGCGCCGATTCTCAAAGGCCTGCGTCTGTTCCGCTTTAAGGGCAACGATGTCATCGTGTTTCATATACTCGATCAGGCCGAGCTCGATCTGCCCTTTGAAGGCAATATCCTATTCGAGGATTTGGAAACGGCCAATCTCAACGTGATCGCCGATCCGCGCGCCATTCGCCAAACTTATCGGCAGGTGGTCGAAGAGTTTACCAACCATATGCGCAAAGAGTGCCACGATAGTTCCATCGACTACCAGCTCATCTCCACGTCCACCCCTCTAGACCGAGCCTTGGCCAGTTATTTGAGCTGGAGAGAATAACCGGCGATGTCACTGTTCTTTCTCCATCCGATCTTTCTCTTCGGTCTCGTCGCGGCATCCTTGCCGCTCGTCATTCATTTGCTGAATCGCCGCAAATTAAATCGGCTTCGTTTTCCGGCGGTGCGCTTTATCTTACTTTCGCAAAAACGTATTTCGCGAAGCTATCGCCTGCGCCATTGGTTATTACTGGCGCTCAGAACCATGGCGCTGGTGTTGCTAGCTCTGCTGCTCGCCAATCCCATTTTCCAGACGGGCGCGGGTTTGTTCGCCGGCGCCGGACCGGTCTCATTGGTTCTTCTGTTGGATAACTCGCTGAGCATGACCTGGAGCGGCGACGGCATCGGTTTCAAGAAAGCCAAAGAGGCGGCCCGGCTCTTCATCTCCTCGCTCAACGACGGCGACCGCGCCGCCATCATTCCGACCAGCATTTCGGGCAAAGAGCCGATTCGGCTCAAGGGAGAAAAGGACGTCCTGCTCAAGGAGATCGATCACATTGAGATCGCGGAGGGCACCGCGAACCTCTCAGCGGCTCTGGGCAAAGCTTATGAACTTTTGAGTGACCCCGCTGGCCAAAAGGAAATCCGCTTCATCAGCGACCTTGGGCTTACCGGTTGGGATCAGTTTTCGATGTCTTCGCTGCGGCAGGTCGATCCGGCTGTCCCGTTGAAAGCAATCCGGGTCGGCCGGAAACAGCCACCGCTGAACGGGACGGTAAAGGAGATCCGCGCCGTCGGACAAGGTGTCGGTGTCGATCTACCACTTCATCTTGAAGCGGTCGTGGCAAACTTCAGCGATCGGGAGATCAAGGATCTTCTCGTGCAACTGAGCATCGACGGACAAAACAAAGACCAGAAACTGACGTCGCTTCCCGCCAAGGGAGAAACCACTGTCAGCTTTCAAACTCGACTGGCTCGGGCGGGATCTCATATCGGGCAATTGACGCTCAAGAAAGACGGGCTCGCGGGCAATACCGCGGTGCATTTCGGCTTGCACGCCGAGGACAAGCTTAAAATCCTTGTCGTCGACGGCGATCCGCAAACTTCGTTGGTACAAAGCGAAACTTTCTTTCTCACGCGCGCGCTTAACCCTACCGGCGAACGGGAGTCGGCTCGATTCTTGCCCACCGTGATTATCCCCGAAGGCTTGAACGCAGCTGCACTGGATTCCTATCAGGTGGTGGTCTTGTGTAACGTCGCCGCGCTCCCCGATGGCTTCGTCGCCAAACTGCAGAATTATCTGCGCCAGGGCGGGGGCCTCTTGATATTTGGCGGCGATCGGGTACAAGCCGAGCACTACAATGCCAGGCTAGGTAAAATCCTGCAGACTCCCATTCGCGATAAAAAATTGGCTGGGGAAGCCAGCGGTGAAAAAGTCGGCAAATTCGATTTAACGCATCCGGCGCTTCAGGGCTTTTCAGACACCCTTTTGCAGGAATCGATCAAGTCGGCGCGGGTCTGGGGTTACTCGCGAATCGCCGCGTCCGGCAAGTCCGTGCTGATTTCTCTGGGCAACGGCGATCCGCTCGTCATGGAGCAGAAAATTGGACCGGGCCGGGTGATTTTCGTGACCACCAGCGCGGATCGCGACTGGAACGACTTGCCGCTGAAAACAGCCTATCTGCCGATGGTCCAATCGCTGACCAACTACCTGGCCGGCGGCAAGCGCGGTATCCTGGACGGCGGGATCAACGTCGGCAGCGCCAAGGAGATTTCCTTACCGCCCAGCTATGTAGGTAAAACTCTTCGCATCACCAAACCCAACAAGCAGCGCAGCGAGCTTGTCCTGGGCGCGGCGCAAGACCGCGCGCAAGGCTCATTCGACGATAACGATGTTGCCGGAATTTATCGGCTATCGCTGGCCGCGGGCGGAGACAAGGAAGCTGGAACACCGCAGCTTTTCGCGGTCAATCCGCCCTTTCTCGAATCGCGTCTCGACGAGATCAGCGAGCGCGAACTGCAAGCCAAACTCAATCCGATTCGAGCCGAGGTGGTTCCGGTCGAGACACTTCAACAAGGCGGAACACGAACGGACCTGGCGCTGCCGTTACTGGGGCTGCTCCTTGCAACGCTATTACTGGAAGGCTGGGTTGCGCAGCGAATTTGATCGTATTTTTCTTGGGAGAACGGCTCGACTCATGAACCGGCGAAGTTTTCTTTGTATCTTTTCTAAAATCGTACTCACCGCAGGGCTGCTGCCTGGCATTGCCAGGGCCAGTCATCCCAGAGAAAAAGGCCCCATTCAATTTGTATTTGCCCAGATCAAGTATCGTGGCGGCGATTGGAACCCGCATCCGTTGTCGGTCACTCCGCTGATGGAAGAGCTCATGCTGCGCACCAGCGTTGAAGCAGCCGCCGCCAGACACGAAGTGAATCTCACCGATCGCGATCTCTTCAATTATCCGTTTCTTTACATCACCGGTCGCTACGAATTCGAACCTTTTACCGAGGAAGAGATTGAAACTCTGCGCCTGTTTCTATCTTTTGGCGGATTTCTTCTGATCGACGACGGTCTGGGCCAACAAGGTTACGGTTTCGACAAGTCGATACGGCGGGAAATGCAACGCGTGTTTCCAGGTAACTCGTTCAAGCGGCTGCCCACCGGCCATGCGGCGCTGAGAAGTTATTATCTCCTGCGGCGCATCGGCGGCATGAGAGTCGTCAGCCCCACCCTCGACGGCCTGACGGTCGGCAATTCCACTCCCGTCGTCTACTGTCAGAACAATCTCGGCGGCGCCTGGGAACGCGACCAGTTAGGCAAATGGACCAATACCTGCACGCCCGGGGGAGAAGAGCAGCGCCGGGACGCGTTTCACCTCGGCATCAATTTAATTCTCTACGCGATGACCGAGAACTATAAGGAAGATCTGATCCACGTGCCATTTATTCGCAAACGACTCACTCGGTAACGCATGAAAGATCTTTATTTCGTAGGCAGTGTACCCTGGTGGCTGATTGCTCTGATCGCTTTCGGCAGCCTTGCTTTGCTGGCCCAACAGTTTTTCAGCCTAAGACGGCGGCTGAGCACCGGGCAAAGTATTTTTCTGGTTTTTTTGCGCGCCTGCGTTTACGGCCTGCTACTATTCTTTCTTTTCGGTCCCGCCTTGGTAGAAACGCACGTCACCAAGCTGCGGCGGCCGCTCACGGTGCTGATTGACGACTCCCAGAGTATGACTTTTCCCGCCGGTCTCGACCGCGCTCAGGAGGGAGAGCCAGGCCCAAGCCGTCTCGACCTGGTGAAAGAAAAGCTGGCCGAAGGGCAAGAGCCGTTAATTCAGAGATTGAGCCGGGATTATGATTTGCAGGTTTATCGGTTCGGCACCAGCCTGGAGCCCATCGCGCCGCACTCAGTGCCGCAACTGACCGCACAAGACCAGGGAACGCGGCTCTTGGAGCTGCTGCAAGTTGCCGCCAAGGAAGCCGGTTCGCAGTCCGGGATTCTGGTTTTCAGCGACGGCATCGCCAACGGCGACAGCCAAAAATTGGCGGCAGGCAGCACTTTTCCAGTGCCCGTGTTTACCGTCGGGGTCGGCGACACCGAAGGTTTTACTGACGTGCGCGTGACCGACGTGCGCGCTCCTGAATTCGCATTTCGCGGCCGCGAGTTTAAGCTCGATCTGACCGTGCAGGCATCCGGGATGAAAGATAAAACCGTGCCGCTCTACTTTAACCGCGGCAGGGGTCTGGTCACCAGCCGCACCGTGCGCATCGATGCCGATGATTTCACGCAAAAAATGACCCTGAGCTTTACTCCCACAGAGATCGGCCCGCATAGTTTTTCGCTGAGCATTCCGACTCAGGCCGGCGAACAAATTACCCAGAACAATTCCAAAAACTTCAAAGTCGAAGTCCAGAGGGACAAAATTCGCGTCCTCACCCTCTCCGGCTCGCCCGCCTGGAACTATCGTTTTCTTCGCATGGCGATGAAGCAGGATCCATTGATCGAACTGGTGTCCTTCGTTTTCTTGCGCACTCCTACCGACAGCGTCGATGTGCCCGACAGCCAGTTGAGTTTGATCCCATTTCCCATCGACGACATTTTTCTCGAGGAACTGAAGAACTTCGATGTCGTGTTTTTCGACGACTTCTCCCATCGCGCTTACTTTAATCCCGTTTACCTCGACAATGTAAAAGACTTTGTCCGCGAGGGCGGAGGCTTGGCCATGCTCGGCGGCGTGCGCTCGTTCGATAGCGGCGGTTACGCCGACAGCGCGCTACGCGAAGTGCTACCCGTCGAAATCGATGGCAAAGGAAGCTATCACGCCCACGGATCCATACCCCCGGAGCTAACGGCATCGGGAAAGGCCCATCCGATCACCCGTTTGCTGCCGGATCCGCGCGCCAACGAAGAGGCCTGGACCAAGGTGCCGCCGCTCACCTCATTCAATCAAGTGCGCGCCGGCCGCGGCCAGGCTCTGCTTAGGGCGGGCGGCGACGGCCCGAGCAAGGGGTCTCCGCTGCTGACCGTGGGCCGCTTCGGCAAAGGCCGGACGCTGGCCCTCATGACCGATGACATCTGGCGCTGGAACTTTATCGCCGTCGGCAATCGACAGTCGCCGCAGAATCATCTCAAGCTGATTCGGCAGTCGATCCGTTGGCTCGCCCAAGAACCGTCCTTCGAGCAGGTTCAAATACGCCCCATTCCACTTGCACGTCCGGGAGAGAAAATCGCCATCAAATTGCGCGTTCTCAAGGATGACTTCATGCCAACCCACCGGGCCTCGGTGCAGTTGCGCGTCTTTGGGCCGGAAGGCGAGCCGAGCCTGGTGGCAGCGAAAGCGGATAGTGAAGAAGGCGAGTACACCGGCGAATACACGCCGACGCGGGAAGGTTCCTATCGCGTTGAAGCCGACGCCAGCCTGGGCGGCAAACCTCTGGGAAAAGACCGATCGAGCTTTTCCGCGGCATTTCCCTATGGAGAGGCCGACGACGGCAGACCCCGAACCGAGCTTCTCAAAACCATCGCTGAGTCCAGTCGGGGAGCTTACTTCTCGATTAACGACTGGAACGAAAAAACTCTCGAGCAGATCGCGGCGAAACTCGAAAGCCACGCGCCGTCACAAATCGTCGAGCGGCGCCAGACACAACTCTGGAGTACGCTTTGGACTTTCCTGCCCATCCTCGTCTTCCTCTGCGTAGAATGGTGGATGCGGCGGAAATGGGGATTGTTATAATTTTCTAACGCGCTTATTCATGGTCCAAGCAAGGCTGACCGGGCATCAAAGATTCCTCGTCGCTTCGCTCGCTCGGAATGACAATCCTCCTGTCATTTCGGCCAAAGGGAGAAATCCTTCCCAACATCGCAGGCTGCGATGTTGGATCTGTGGCGCCAGCGACGGTAGGAACGATTTACCCCGAGGATGATGGTTGAAGCGATGCCCACGGCAAAATTCATAGCAGTCCTTTGGCTCCTGATTTCGGGAACGATGATTTCACCGGAACGTGTTTTCGCTTTTTGCCATGAGCTTGAGGTCGTCAGTCGCCCCTCCGTGAGACTGGCGGCTGCCAGCACTCGGCCCGTCGAAATCGAATGGTTCGGCCATGCGACCTTTCAAATTACCTCAAGCAAAGGCACGCGCATTCTCGCCGACCCGCATTCCCGCAGTGACCTGCGTTGGCCGGCGCTCGATCAGCATATCGTCACCACCAGCCATCAACATGGGGCGCATAGCAATATCTACATGGCTAAAGGTAATCCGGTGATCTTCCAGGGCCTGACCTCCGGCGGCGAAAACTGGAATCGAGTGCATACGACGATACGCGACGTCTCGGTCTACACGGTTCCCGCCTACCACGATAAGAGCCAGGGCCTGCAACGCGGCAAAAATGCGATTTTCGTCTTTCGAGTCGATGACGTTTGCATCGCCCATCTCGGCGATCTCGGTCACATCCTGACGCCGCCACAGCTCAAATTGATGGGCAAAATAGACGTGCTGCTCGTGCCCGTCGCCGGCGGCATGTATACCGTGACACCCACCGAAGCCATCGAAGTCACCAAACAGGTCAACCCTAGAATCGCGATACCGGAACACTATTGGTGGGAGGGAGGAGCGGACCGGTTCGTCGCAGGATTTCCGCGCGTCAAGCGTTCGAAGGGTCCGATACTTAAAATCTCCAAACAGGAGTTACCGTCACCGATTGAAATTGTGGTCCTATCCGTGGGCGGACAGTGAGGGAAAAATAGAAATCCAGAAGTCAGCGGTCAGAAGTCAGAATTAAGTACAATACTACATGGCGCACCGTTCTGGATTGTGACTTCTTTATTTCCTGAACCAACATTCATTAACATTAACGTTGCGTGCTAAAGTAAAATCGGGTGAGATTCTGATCCGCCAGCAGCTCCCGAAATTGCCGGCGCTGATCGGCGCTGAGTTGTTCTTTGCCTTTCTCGATGGCTTGAACACGCGCAATCCGCAAGTCGCCACGGATCCGCTCAATCTCCCGGATCTTGGCCTCAACTTGGGTCATTTCGACCGGCTGCGCCTCTAGAAGACTATCCAAATCCATCTCGGCGATCCGCAGATCGGCGTCGCTTTTAATCGACTCTTTGGTGAAATCGTTGCGTATTCGCTCCAAGTTCTTGATCTGATCGGCGGACAGCCCAAGCCGTTCGCGATTGCGCAGCATCAACGAAATGAGCGGCCGCTCCTCTCGCGCTGCTCCAACGCCGAAATTTTTGCGCCAACGGTCCCAAAAATCCCGCAGCTCGCGGCTGACACTTTCATGGTCGAAACCCATTTTCTCCCGCCCTGCCGGTTTCACCTCATCGGTGGCGAAAAGTATTTTCGGCATCATGATCAGGATTGCGATGAGTAGCAATCGTGCCATTGCGCGTGTCATCATAAAAAAATCTCCTTTGCAATGGCGGCATCGCTAAAATTAAAACTTCTACCGTGACGCTTGTCAAACCTGCCGAACTGACAGAATCTATCGCTAATAAAAAATACCCTCTTGACAAATAACCGTCTCAGTTACAGATTAGTTTTAGATCCATTGAACGCCGCTAGGCGCGGGGCAGGTGGATCGCAAAGCCGGACAGCCCCATCGTGAGGAAGGAGGTTTTTGCCATGCAAGACGGTGCTCCACCGGATCACACAAGCCCGCTGTCAGCGGACGAAGGCTCTTCGGATCAAAGCAAAGTCTCACGCGAAGGGTTGTTATCCGTAAGCCTGAACAAATTGCCTGAAGGCAAAATAGTCGCGCCGCGACTTTTATAACAGGCCTTGACCGGTACACGCTTCGTTTGATGAGGTCATGCAGAATCCGAGCGGGACTTTCACGACCACTCACAGTGGGCAATTTAGATAATTAAATATTCTAGCGTCAAAAGCGCAGAAAGGGCATCTCTCAATAGGAGATGCCCTTTTTTATTGAATCAGAGCAAGTTAAGGCCGTTCATTACGTTCAAGCAATCTCAAACAGATTCTAAGCCTATCAATTACTTCAGCGCCGAACGTCCCTATTCCCAATCCATATCCCGGAGTCTATTCGTCGGTCGCGCCGAATTCCGCCTTTGGCTATCTTGTCACGATCTTAGACCGTGGCGCCGTGTTCTCTGTTGACGACATGTCAGATGTGACATACCGTTGGATAGTGACCTCGGGAGATAAACCGCTTGTCTGGTTGAAAGGAGAAGTAAAAACTCCTCCGTTCTCGTCGACAGCGAGATTGGAATCGGGATACTTGCTTCGAAGGTTGCAAAAGGGCGAAACGGTGGGAATGCCCCATTGTCGACCGCTGCCTTCGATTGGCCGCGGTGCCATGAGTTGCGAATCAACGACGAGCGGGCGACTTGGCGGATCATCTATCGGATCGATTCCGATGCGAT
Organism: Deltaproteobacteria bacterium; assembly: GCA_009379725.1. GTDB lineage: Bacteria > Desulfobacterota > Binatia > UBA9968 > UBA9968 > WHTF01. The sequence goes on along the minus strand of WHTF01000141.1, from coordinate 876 downwards.
CATAATCTTAGAGGTCTTCAGTAAAAAGAGCAGAGCGATGCCCAAAGCGTTTATTGACGCATGTAAAAAACGCTTAAAGGATTATGACAATGCGTAAGCAAAAGAAAAAACGTTTGGAGACAAAGGGTTGGAAAATCGGCACCGTCAAAGAATTTTTGGGTCTTTCGGACGAGGAGTCCGCCTACATCGAACTGAAGATTAAGCTTGCAGCGGGTTTGAGACAGCGGCGGCTGCAAAAAGGCTTATCACAACTGGACCTCGCCGCAAAACTTCAGTCGAGTCAATCGCGTGTCGCCAAGATGGAAGCCGGTGACCCATCGGTTTCCTTGGACCTATTGATCCGCTCCCTCATTACTCTCGGAGCTTCGGACCGCGAGCTGTCTCAGATCATTGCCCCTCCCCGAGCCGCCTAACGCGACGGGATTATTGCTCCCGATTGCCTTGGGGCGGCGTAGCGGGTGATTGTGCCACGCCGCCGTGCACGCCGACGATAGTCGGAAATGGTCCCGTTCCATTGGATAAAATGCAAGCCAGCTACGCCTTGCCTGCTTGGCGCTGATACTCGACCCCCGCACGTCTACTTCGAGTTCAATGTCGCTGACCTTGCCGGCAATCTACTGCTGCGACGGGTCGCCCTGCAAGTCCAGCAAATCGCCGCGAGATAGGAAAGACTTCTTAAATTATTGGGACGGTTCAGGCTTGCATGTGTGAATACGATAATTTCCGAGTTTTTAGATTTTCTTCGGCTCCTTTATTCATCCATGCAAGCCTGACCCTCGTGCACTCTCGTGCACCCTCGTGCACCCTCCGTGTGAAAGTCGGCTTCAAGGATCGGCTCCAAAATAAGCTTTACAGCTCCCTGAATAACTCGATCCT
>WHTF01000140.1 GCA_009379725.1 Deltaproteobacteria bacterium | reverse complement strand
GGTAATTCGCCAAGGCTCGAAGCATAGCCGCGGCGGAATCAAAATCGGCGATGTAGGATGTCGGCCTCACAATAACGCTTTCTCAACCCAGGGTACGTACGTTTTCATACGGGACGAAGAGCAATGTCTTAGCCATCGGCTCATTTTTTTACATTTCCCCTCTTTTGATTCTAGAGAAATTCTTTTTTGAAACCAGAGGGCTGGAGTTTCCCGTTAAGCACGGCTCGTTGCAACAAACAACCATGATGCGAACCGATACGATTGTTTCGGCTGTTATCCTAAACTCGGGAACGGCTCCTGAGTGGCGCCGGAAGAATAACAATCAATCTGCTGGTCTTTGGTTTGCTCTCTCAATGGTAATTCCATGGTTCTCATTTGTGGGAAACGGCCAATGAACAGTCCGAGGGTGAAAACGGCAGCAATTTAACAAGCGGGTAGCCTGCGCAGTGCGTAAGTGTCAAAGAGTGAGGATGAAGGCACGGAGAGATCGGCTGTGACGAGAGATGACTGCTTTGGAACCGCAAATCCGGCTTACCAAAATGTCCCACAGTCGGAAATCGCCGGCTCGACGATTCCCACAAACGAGCCAGAAGCGGCGATGGCGCTTGCATAACGTCTTTGGCACTGTTGTTGCGCCATAATAGATTTGGCATTTTAGTGCCAGGGCGAAACCCTTTAGTCAGAACCTTTATATGACATCGCGTCAAGATCTTGAACGGCTTGCAAAACTGAAGACCGACCACGGTATCCTCACGGCCTATATTCGACTCGATCCCGCTGGTTTCCGGCACATGATTTTCAGAGCCTAAGATAAGAGAGGATGAGCGTATGCAGGTCCCTTTACAAGTGAGTTTCCGCAACGTTCGCAAAAGCACTGCGATTGAAGATCTCATCCGCAATCAGGCCGCTAAGCTCGAACGCGTTTGCGATCATGTGGTCCGCTGCCGGGTTGCGATAGAAAAACCGCAAAAGCACCAAAAAAGCGGCAATCCTTTTCGCGTGAGAATTGATGTCACGGTTCCGCCGGAACACGAGTTGATTGTAACTCGCGAAGCTAGCGAAGGCGATCTGCACGATCAGTTGCCTACGGTGGTCCGCAATGGCTTTGGCGCTATGCGCCGCCAGCTCAAAAAGCTGGTCGAAAAGCAACACGGAGACGTTAAAACTCATCCGGCGCAAGAAGTCGGTGGATTGGTCCTCCGATTGTTTCGCGAACAAGGATACGGATTCATCAAGAGCCCGGACGGCGAGGAAATCTATTTTCACAAAAACAGCTTTCCGGGAAACGAGTTTGATCGTTTAGAGGTCGGCACCGGGGTACAGTGGCACGAAGAACAAGGCAATAATGGCCCGCAGGCTACTACGGTCCGGATTGTCGATTAGGCCGGGTCATAATGATTGCCGACATGCTTTGAGCTGTTCGTTGGCAAACAAGAAAGTCGGGAGGTTTTATGGCGAAAGCTAAAAAGAGAGGCGGGCCGGCAGGGCCGAAGAAGAAAACTTCCAAGCGTAAAAGACAGCGGGACATCGGTTCACAAACCGAGCAGCCGTTCGAGCAGGATTCCAAGCGCCGCATCGGACAATACGGCGGAACAGGCGAGCCACCGATCATGAAGTAGTCGCTGGCGCTTGTTCTGCCCAAATTAGCCGTGCCAAAGACTACGAACACCGATTATGATTCGCGCAAAGGCGCAAAGGGCGCCAAGTTCAATATGTATGTTCTAAGAAGGCCGGAGGTGAATTATGACTAAGCGTTTCGACTTTAAGAACAAGCGTTTCAATTTAATGGGCAGTCTCGGTTTGGGCGCCCTACTGATGTACGTTTTTGATCCTCAGCTGGGTCGGCGCCGCCGCGCCCAAGCGCGGGACAAGATGATCCATTATCGGCACAAGACGGCGGAAGCAATCGACGCGACCGCTCGTGATCTTAAAAATCGCACGCTCGGAGTTGCGGCCGAAACACGACGATTGGTTTCTAAAAAACCTGTAACTGACGAGGCGCTGGCGCAGCACGTTCGCGCAAGCCTCAGCCCTATCGTAAGCCATCCAAGTTCGATCGAAGTCGCTGCCGAAAACGGTAAGGTCACGCTAATCGGTCCGATACTGGCGGATGAGGTCGATCGCTTGTTAGATCATGTATCATCGATGCACGGTGTAACGGTGGTAGAGAACCGACTTGAAGCACACCCGGAGGCAGGAAATATTCCAGGCCTCCAAGGTGAGCCGGCAGTCCGTAAGTCAGGAAAGGTGCCTGATGTCATGCAAGCGAATTGGTCACCGACAACCCGCTTTATCGCCGGCACCTTTGGCGGCACGCTCGCCCTTTATGGCGCAAAACAGCTAAGCGTTTTCGGGACGGCAGTTGCAACCCTGGGCACGGCTATCTTCACGCGCGCGCTGGCAAACATGGAGTTCAAGCGGCTCACCGGTATCGGCGCCGGGCGGCGGGCAATAAGCATCGACAAGATCATCAATGTCGCGGCGCCAGTCGAGGACGTCTTTGCCTTCTGGTCGAATTACGAAAATTTTCCGCGCTTTATGTCGAATGTCCGCGACGTGAAGGTAACCGGCGAGAAACGGTCCCATTGGATCGTAGCCGGTCCGGCCGGAGCACCGGTTGAATGGGACGCGGTGGTTTCAAACTATGTGCCCAATAAATCGCTCGGCTGGAAAACGGAACTTGCTTCGCCGATCCAGCATGCCGGCATAGTTCGGTTCGAGCCTAATCCGGACGGAACCACCCGTCTCGAAGTTAGGATGTCTTACAATCCGCTGGCGGGAGCATTGGGACATGCTGTCGCTAGCCTGTTCGGAGCGGATCCCAAGAGCGAAATGGATGCGGACCTGGCGCGTATGAAAACCATGATCGAAACCGGGATACCGCCTCACGACGCGGCGCGCAGAGATGAAGCAGCCTATACGCATTAAACATCCGCTAAGAGTATTAACAGAGTGGAAGGGCCCGTCGTCTCGGACGGGCCATCCGTATACGCGAGAGACTAAAATATGCCATCGACTGGATTGGATTTACGCGTTCGCTAAATACAACGGCACATCAATCTGATTACCTGTGCGCGGCGGAGGCTCTGCCGAGGCTCTGCTGAATCGCATCTTTGATCTTTTGCAATTCCCGGTTTTGAAACCAAGCAACTGGGATCTCGGTTTTCGCCTGCGTCTGTTCGGCTGGATTTTCGAAAATACAAAGCGGTTCCGGATCTGTCGGGTCTTCGCGGGACGGTTTCATAATAATCCAGGGCTCTTGCTCCTCGTCTATAACGGCTTGAATCATTTCTCTCTTGTTCGGCAGCTTCCTGTTTGTTCTCCCGCCTGGCTCTGCTGATAAATCAATTGTTGGCGTCGACCGCGCGTCGTCATTAGCTTCCAAATAACGCGCGAACCATTGAGTGGCAAGATCGGCGACTGCTGCCAGTGTGCCCGGCTCTTCAAAAAGATGCGTTGCCCCGGTAACGATATCCAAGCGCTTTTCGGTTTGAAGCTGCGCATAGGCGCGCTGATTAAGCTCGATTACGGCCCGGTCCAGTTCGCCGACAATGAGGAGCGTGGGAGCCGTCACTTGTGGCAGTGATTCCCATGCAAGGTCGGGGCGGCCACCCCGCGATACCACTGCAGCGACTTCGTCGGCTCGCTGCGCAGCGGCTACTAGCGTCGCTGCCGCGCCGGTGCTGGCTCCGAAAAGGCCAATCTTCATGCCGGCGGTTTCTCCACGTGCCGCCAAGGAGTCCACCGTATTAATCAGACGGCCGGCCAGTAAGAGAATATCAAATCGAAATTGGCCGCTTGCTTGATCTCTGGCATGTTCTTCCTCTGTCAGCAAATCAAAAAGCAGTGTGGCTAAGTGAGCTTCATTTAAACGCTTGGCGACGGAACGATTGCGGGGACTGTGCCGGCTGCTGCCACTGCCGTGAGCAAAGATAACTATGGCGCGCGGGTCTTCCGGAATAGCCAGATGGCCTTCGAGACTAACGTCTTCCAATTGCAAGCTTAGGCGCACTTCGCGAATCGTCAATAGATTAGTCAATTGGGTCCTCCACTGAGGCTTTCAGCCTTCTTCTCTCATTTTATTACTGCCATCGTATCAGCTTAAGCACTTTTGCAAGTTCCGCATTGTGAGTGGGTTTCCCACCGACGGGAATAATACTAAGGTCCGGCAATATGAGTTTCTCCTTTCCTGACGATAATTGAGGTAGAAGCGGCGAACTTCGTCATAGAACCGCCGCTTCCTCTTTCTAAGACTCTGTAGCGCGGTGGGGCGCAGCCGGCTCCGATACTTCTTTGATAGTTTCCGCTACAACGTTTTTTTCACCCGAATGAACTGCCACATCGCCCAGCGAGACAATACCGACGAGTCCTTTTTCCCGATTCAGAATGAGCAGACGCCGAATTTGCTTTTCCTGCATCAGCTTTGCCGCCTCGGAGACGTCTTGGTCTTCAAAGCAATAGACCATATCCTCGGTCATGACCTCGTGAACTTGAGTCTTTGTGGGATCGCGTCCCTCCGCAGTGGCACGGATCGCAATATCGCGATCCGTGAGCATCCCCACCAGACGGTCATCGTTTCTAATTGGAAGCATGCCCACATCCAGCTCCCGCATTTTTAGCGCCGCGTCTTTCAGGAGGAAGTCAGACGTGACGACTTCCGGATCTTGCGTCATTATTTCTGCAATTCGCATAAACCCTCCCTTATTCTTGGTCGCGTTATGGAAAATAATCTAAGAAGTTACATTCTGATCAGCCGATGCCTTTTAATGCACAACATGCATCATTCTACATTGACCGGGATCTCCTTTCTCTTAGCTTCTTCGGTCTTTGACAACCGGATCTCCAGAATGCCATCGAAACTTGCCTTCGCCTTTTCTGTCGGCAGCTATTTGCTAGTGTAGGGCTCAGCAGCTTACATGAATCCAAGCTGAAGCTTTGCCGCATCGGACATCATGCTTTGATCCCAGGGCGGGTCAAAAACCACTTCAACATTGACATCCGTAACGCCTGGGAGGTTGCGAATCTTACTTTCCATATCGACTTGTAGCACCCCAGCCATGCCGCAACCTGGTGCTGTCAGCGTGAATTTAACATCAACTTTGTTGTCGCCCTCGGGCAACGGCGTGACCTGACAATAATAAACGAGGCCAAGGTCAACAATGTTGACCGGAATCTCGGGATCGAAGCAGGTCTTCAACTGATCCCAGACCCATTTCTCGAGATCCGCCGATCCCTCCGTCGCGCTTAATGTCTCAGCTTGAGACGCCGTCGTGGCCTCCATGCCGATGGCATCAGCGTCTTTGTTTGCGATGCGCACCAGATATCCCCGGTCCGTGGTCACGGTATAACTGCCTCCCAACGACTGTGTTACCGTCACCTGGGTACCCACCGGGAGCATGACTTTCTCGCCGCTGGGAATCTGGATTGCTTCGCAATCGCGGCTAAGGGTTATCGGTTCGTTGGTTTTCATTTTTGTCTCTCCTCCTGCATTGGCTTCCTCCTCGACAGGTCACTCCCTAGAGATCGCTGTCCCATTCCCATTGAGCCAGGGTATGCAGTGTACGTCCGCGCATCTCGATCCATCTTAGCCGACACTGCCCTCAAGGCTCACGCCCAGAAGCTTCTCCGCCTCCACGGCAAACTCCATCGGCAATTCACGGAAGACCTGCTTGCAGAAACCGCTGACCATCATGTTAACCGCATCTTCCGGCGGAATTCCCCGCTGCCGACAGTAAAAAAGCTGATCCTCGCCGACCTTCGATGTCGAAGCCTCGTGCTCCATCTGCGAGGAGCTGTTCATGACCTCGAGATAGGGGAAGGTATGAGCACCGCACTTGTCGCCCAAAAGCAGGGAGTCGCATTGCGAATAATTTCGTGCGCCCGTAGCCCTCTTCATAATCTTTACCAGCCCTCGGTAGGTGTTCTGCCCATGGCCTGCCGAGATTCCTTTCGAGATGATGGTGCTCTTGGTGTCCTTCCCGATGTGAACCATTTTGGTGCCCGTATCCGCCTGCTGGCGGTTGTTGGTGAGCGCCACCGAGTAGAACTCTCCAACCGAGTTGTCCCCTTGCATGATACAGCTAGGATACTTCCAAGTGATCGCCGAGCCGGTCTCTACCTGCGTCCACGAGATCTTGGAGTTTTTTCCGAGACACTTGCCCCGTTTGGTGACAAAGTTGTAAATGCCGCCCCTACCTTCCTTGTCGCCGGGATACCAGTTCTGGACTGTGGAATACTTGATCTGGGCGTTATCGAGGGCGATCAACTCCACAACCGCTGCATGCAACTGGTTCTCATCTCGCATCGGCGCAGTGCACCCCTCGAGGTAGCTCACGTAGCTGCCTTCCTCCGCGATGATAAGGGTGCGCTCGAACTGGCCGGTCTCAGCAGCGTTGATGCGGAAGTAAGTTGATAGCTCCATCGGACATCGCACCCCTCTAGGGATGTAACAAAACGAACCATCGCTAAAGACGGCCGCGTTCAAGGCGGCGAAGAAGTTGTCACTGTAGGGCACCACTGACCCGAGGTACTTTTTTACGAGCTCTGGATGCTCCTGAACCGCCTCGGAAAAGGAACAAAAGACAATCCCTAACGCCGCTAGCTTCTCCTTGAATGTTGTCGCCACAGAGGCGCTGTCAAACACAGCATCGACCGCGACACCGCTGAGCCGCTTTTGCTCCGACAGGGGGATACCCAGTTTCTCATAGGTTTCGAGCAGCTTGGGGTCTACCTCGTCAAGGCTTTGCGGTCCCTCAGCCTTGGTCTTTGGCGCCGAGTAGTAGATCATGTCCTGGTAGTCGATCGGCGCATAGTGGATGTTTGCCCACTTCGGTTCTGCCTCAGACTTTTTCAGCTTCGCCCAGTGATGGTAGGCCTTCAGGCGCCACTCTAGCATGAAGTCGGGCTCGTTCTTCTTGGCCGAAATCAAGCGGGTGATCTCTTCGTTCAGCCCGCGAGGCACGGTGTCGGCCTCGATATCCGTAACAAACCCGTACTTATATTCCCGGTTGACCAGGTCTTCCATCGTCCTGGCAGTGTTCATGGCTTCACCTTTCCTTTCCTACGAGGCTCGTTCCTCCTGTCCCCGTATAGCTCTTTTTGCTTTTCCTCTAAGATTCGGCATTAGACCAAAAAGCTCTATTCGCTCTTCTTGTAATAGTCTGCGTTAATATGTGCGTAATGCTTCCATTTTTCCGGCAGCGCGTCGTTCTCGAAAATAGCCTCAACGGGACAAACAGGCTCGCAGGCCCCGCAATCAATGCACTCCTCAGGGTCGATATAGAGCTGATAAACCTGCTGAAACGCCTCTGCCTCATTCTTCGTGGGATGGATACAATCGACCGGACAGACATCCACGCAGGCGGTATCTTTTACATCTATGCATGGTTCAGCAATCGTATAAGCCATAATTTCTTCCTCTCGAGGCGTTCTCAGGCGTAAATGCCTGCGGCATTTTTTCAAGCGCCAGTTGAGGAGAACTTCCACTATGTGGTAGACGGTTTCGCCCCCATCATAAGTTTAAGTTGCTTACTGAGACCTCACTGCCATAAGAGATCTGCATCGATAATCTTAATCTCATTGGGAAACACATTCAGTCTGAGACCGTTATCCCATTGAACATTTATGAGGTGACGCCCAAGGTTTTCGAGTTCGTACCGGATGGTCCCTTCCGTGGAAGCGCTAACCATCCCTTGGTAGCTTCGAATATCTCGCACGGCACGGCATTTCATTCCTTGTAAGATTAAGTCGATCATCTGTGTATCTCTAAAACAGAAGACCCATTAGATCCACAATTTCTCGAAAAAATTTAGCCGTGTAAGCTAATGTACCGCTCTCTTGGACGGTGCACCCTAAACGATGTCGATAAGATTAATATCGAAAGTCAAATCTTCTCCCGCCAATGGGTGGTTGGCATCCAAGGTCACATCCGATTCGCTGACCTCAACTACGGTTACGTTCAGTGGCGGTCCGTCCGGTTGAGGGACTTGCACCCGTTGACCTACTATAGGCTCCAGGTGCCAGCGCCCCACGAACTGGCTTTTATTGGCCACGGCCACCATATTTTTCCGGTGGGGCCCGAAACCTTTTTCTACCGGTAGCTCCGTCGTTTTCGAATCACCGGGATTCATTCCCACTACGGCTTCCTCAAAACCCGGAATGACTTGACCTCCACCGATGGTAAACTGTAGCGGCTCGCGATCGAAGGATGCACCGAATACAGACCCGTCGTGCAGTTTGCAGCGGTAATGAACCCTGACCGTATCGCCGTGTGTTGCTTGTCTCATGATTTTCCTCTTTGTAAAGTTACGTAGATGAGTCCCCCCACTTCTCTTATCGGTCTCTCCACAATGGGCTTTAATTTTTTCATCAGTCTGGCATGAGCACCTTTTTTCACAGCCTGCTAACTAATCGCTAGCCTTCATCCTTAAAAAAGCTTCCCGCACCGCTAGCTAGCGGCCGCACGGTTTGATTAATATTCCGAAATTCAGGCTCTCTATTGAACCGAGCCAGCTAGAACTGAGATACAGGACAAATTTTTGAAGAATTAAACTTAAAGAATTAGACAGGCTCTTTTTTTTATCTTATTTCACGTCTAACTCACGCTCTGCTTTTGTCAAGCTAGTGTAACAAAGCCTCCGGCGGCAAACACGTCTCTCCTGCCCGGCTAAGCCGTCCCGAGCCGCCACTCTGTGAGACTCAATCAAAGAAGCCAAAACCCCGCAGTCACGGCCTAACCGAAATCGGGGGCCCGTACTACACACCCATGGGGAAAGCGATAACATTCAAGACATCCTTGAAACCATGGGTCGCTATGTGGACGTTGAAGTTTGCTGGCGGTTCATTCTCCCCGATGCCGCGCAGCGCCAATCTGAATATTTAATCGGAATTCCGAGCGAAGCCGAGCAATTTTCAAGAGCCACTACGAGCGACAGCGTAGAGCTCGCGCTTCGACGAGTGTTCCAGTAGTTCGGAGACATTTTTTGCCCACTGCTGGAAATCACCGGTTTCAGTCACTTTCTTAATCTGCGTTTCCAGCGCGGTCGGATCCGGCACTTCCTGTTCAAAGACCAAATCCGGTGCGCCCGGAGAACCGTAATGAGTTCGCATCACCCTCGGCTTGGATCCGCCGGCCTGCTCGACCCATCCCAGCAGCGTCATAAGCCTCTGTTCTACCTCCTGAGTTTTACCAGGCAACGTATGAAAAGTTATACGCGATACGTACATGTCTATACCCCCTTCACAGCTGCGCATGGGTGAACAGCTGTTTTGTTTATTCAGCCGGTGATTTGTTCGGCTCTGTCGGCTACTTCGCGGACTCCTGATTCATTCGCGCAGTGGGCGCAACAGTAAAAGACTCCATCGCCCTCTACTCCGTGACCGATTACCTTGCAGCCACAGTGCGCACATTCCGGCGCCAACAAGTGAATTGCACACTCAAAGCTATCGAAGACATGCGACTGGCCCGCTAAAGTAATCTCAAACGCTTTGTCATATTCATTGCCGCAGGTTTCACAGCGTCCCATTGTGGATTCCTCCTTTCAAGAAGCAAAATAATTGCGGTTATCTTGGCACAAGTCGCCAGTATCGGCGCTTGTATTTAGCTCATGCTAGATTTGTTTGCCTAGCTCGATTTCTTAGGCACAACATGCCCTATTCTACATTTACCGTAATCTCCTTTTTCTTAGCTTCTTCTGTCTTTGGCAACCGAACCTCCAAAATGCCATCCTTAAAACGTGCCTTTGACTTTTCCGTCTGCACCTCTGCGGGAAGTTCTATCGTACGCATGAACGATCCATACGAACGTTCTGAATACCGGTAGTTCTCCTCCTTCACTTCCTCGTCTTTCTTCTTCTCTCCTCTGATCGTGAGACTATGGTCCGCGACGTTGACACTGATCTCATCCTTGGCAATTCCCGGCAGTTCCGCCTTAGCCACGATCACGTCCTTTTCATCATAAACATCGATGTCTACCGAGGGCATAGTAATTCCGCGTTCTCTCCAAGAAAATAGAGAACCCGGCCGCAGCAGGTTCCACCTTGAACTGAAGAAGTCTTCGAACATGCGTTCCATCTCTCGATCCCAGCGACTGATCTCCGAAGATTGCCGCCGTGGCGTAATGGCTCTTGATTGTTTCTGAATACCTTTCTCCGGCTTAGACATATCTGCGTCTCCTTTCAATACGAATTGATTACACCCTTTGAGCCGTGGCTGGACGGGAAGAAGTTGCTAATAATGGTCGCAACGTGTATGCCAAAAACAGTTCGCATTCACATTGGAAGAGAGGGATTGTTCCAGTCTGATTCTGTCTTGCATTTCTTCGCTTTTGTCGTCGAAGAAAGTTATGTAAAAAACTGCACTATTTAGACAGTTCAGAAGCGTCTCATTTTCGGCTATGAGATTTT
>WHTF01000013.1 GCA_009379725.1 Deltaproteobacteria bacterium | reverse complement strand
CTTAATGAGCAGTTTCTACAATAATTTGACAACTACTTCGAAAGCGGATGTTTTAGACAAGCACAGCTGGAAATGATCAGGGGAAACGGAGAGAGCGATTTGCTTGTGCGGCGCGGGGTGGGAGGGATTGCGAAGCTCGGTAAAGCTCCTAGTGCTGATGCTTTTTTTCCATCTTCTATTTCAACTTCTCACCCTTATTTCTGGGCGGCGTTTGTTTTGATGGGGGACGGGGAATGACGCAGGCTGATCGTTTTAGGCTCTGGTAGGATTTCCAAAAGGAGTAGAGACATGGCACGTTGCAGAGCTGGAGACTGTGAGGTCGAGTGTGGCGGCGGCAAAGGTTGCGGTTGCATTGCCGAAAGCGACAATCCTTTCAGTTGCGCGTGTTTTTGCTTCGGTGAAACACCTGTCAACGATTTAAGGATCGAGTTGTCCACGATCGTCGATGTGTCCATTAGCGATCTTCCATTATTTGAAGTGGCAGATTTTTTTAATCGCGTTCACACAGGGACTATTATTGCACCGGCGGAAAAGCTAAGAGAACAGGTGTCTCTAAATGTCCAGCGCCAAAGTTTTGTCGATGTTTTAAACCACCTGGGTCTTACAACAAGTGAGCGCATAGACCGAGACAAACGCGGATTAGGTTTACTAATGTTCCTTGTGGGATTTGCGATCGGAGCTTTGATATTCGGCCCGGCAGAGAAGAGGTCGAGAAAATAACATGGCGGTTAGCCGAAATATGAGGAGAGATACGTTGAACTCAGTCGCAAAGTATTTTGATTGCCATTTTCATATCATCGATAAAAACTTTCCCGTCGTGCCCAATCAAGGATTCATGCCCGACGCGTTTACCAGCGAGGCTTATTTAGCGCGCTTGAAAGCGGTCGATATTTGCGGCGGCGCGGTGGTGTCCGGTTCCTTTCAGGCTTTCGATCAGTCTTATCTGTTCCATGCTTTGAAAATGCTTGGGTCTTCTTTTGTCGGTGTTACTCAGGTGCCGCAGACCGTTTCGGATCAGGAATTGAGAGAACTCAACAGCGCAGGGGTTCGAGCCGTCCGTTTCAACATCAGGCGCGGCGGTTCGGAAGAAATCCATTACCTGGAAAGCATGGCGCGGCGCGTTCATAAACTGGTCGGCTGGCATACCGAGTTGTATGTCGATTCCACGGAGCTTGCCGCTCTTTATGAGACCCTCGCTGCATTGCCGGCGGTCAGCATCGACCATCTCGGTCTCTCCAAGGCGGGTTTTCCGACGCTGCTCAAACTTGCAGAAAAGGGTGTGCGGGTCAAGGCCACCGGCTTTGGACGGGTCGACTTCGATGTGCGCCCCGCGCTGACGGATCTCTACGCGGCCAATCCGCGGGCGCTCATGTTTGGCACCGACCTGCCGTCCACGCGCGCACCAAGGCCTTATAAAGACGACGATTACACGCTGGTTCTGGAGACATTAGGAGAAGAAAAGGCGGCCAACGTTCTCTACAAAAACGCGATTGAGTTTTATCGGCCGACGAAGGTTAATTAGAAAGATGGTGGCGGCGCCGCGGGAGGATTGAGCAACGAGAAACGTTTCCTATGATGGCGACCACGGCACAAACACAAAACCGCCAATTCGTGGAATACGCGGATCTACCGGGCGTGCGTCTTTGGGACACGGATAGCGGCGGTAGTGGTGTGCCGGTCGTGCTGCTCCACGCCAACACCGGCAATGCCGACAGCTGGCAGTACAACATTCCGGGCTTCGTCGAGGCGGGCTATCGGGTCTTCACCTTTGATCGGCGCGGCTGGGGCCGCAGCATCGCGAAATCCGGACACCGGCTCTCAGCCGGGCACCGTCGCGGGAAGATCTTCACGCGCTGGTGGAACACCTGAAACTCGACCGATTTCATCTCGTCGCCGTGGCGGGTGGCGGCTTCGCGGCCTATGACTATGTACTCTGGCATCCGGAGCGGCTGCGTAGTCTGGTCATCGCCGCCAGCGGCGGCGCCATCACCGACGAAGAAATGCGCCAGCTTCGTGAGAAGACGACACTCCCCGGGTTTTCGAGCTGGCCTGCGGAGTTTCGCGAAGTCAGCATGGGGTACATGGCGACCCAGCCCGAGGGTCTGAAGCGCTGGTTAGAGATTCATCACAACTCGCGCCAGCAGGGCGCTCCGGTGCAGCCTCAACGCACTACGATCACGGGTTTCGAAGATCTAACGAGAAGTCTGCTTAACTAATCAACAGCGCCCTCCCTGTTCACCTGTTGTCAGTTGAACCCTGGCTTGAATAGGTCATGATCTTCGGCTGTATCAGTCCGTAGCTTTTTCCACCTTGTCGCCGGCCTTCTCCGCCGTTTCATCGATTTTTTCTCCGGTGCGCTCCATCGGCCCTTCCCGATCGCAGGCAACCAGTCCTCCAAGCATGAGAATACTCATCACCGCTGGAAGGAGCAGCTTCTTCATTATGATCATTTGTAATCTCCTTTCATGTTGTAGTACTGGACAAACAGGTCATGACGTTACCGCTCCTGATCTGCAACGCACGTAAAGATCAGAGAAGCGATGGCACAGAGGTCTGCCTCCTAGTGATTAATTGGAGCAGTTTTTGTGCCATCTGACGCTTTGTCGAGCGAAGGACACGCGGCAGTCGTCCGAAACTTTGACATAGGCGTACGCGCAGTTTCGCTTCAGAGCTACTGGAGCGTCGGCGAATCTACAACTTCGGCAGAGAGTACTCGCGCGAGACTGTTAAGAGCATGTACTAGAATGATTCATTATCGAGACAGTGCAACGGCATGAATTCCGAAAATGAAACGCTGCAATTCTCCTCGTATCTGGGGTCATTTGTATCCCGACGCTGGAAAGCGCCCGGCAAAATAGCACGGTGCGCGGTGAGTCTTGCAGATGATGCGTAAATATTCACTCGGAGGTTTTATAATCCCCACGATGAGTCCTTACGACACGATTCGCGCGAATTTGCATTTCCGTAAATTCACGGTAGGGGAGCTGCTTTTCGTCGAGTACAGCCCTGATCGGGCAAGAGAAAGAGAAAGGGTCAGATTCTATTTCCGATTCTGCTGAAAAACCCAGTTGATAATTTGATAGCTATGTTGGTTACCTTCAGCGAAATCGCTGGCGGGCAAAGGTTTGACCCTGCAACTCTCCCCTGTAACATAGGGGAAAGGAGGGTTATGCCATGACCTTCGTAACCGACGTCCTAAGAAGGAAGGGGCGCGATGTCTGGACGGTATCGCCCGATGCAACCGTCTATAATGCTCTGAAGGAGATGGCCGATAAAAACGCCGGCGCCTTGATGGTTGTTGACGGCGACAACCTGGTGGGTGTGTTTTCCGAACGGGACTATGCGCGAAAAATAATCCTCCACGGAAAGGCTTCCAAGGACACCCTCGTCAAGGAAATCATGAGCTCGGAAGTGTTCTGGGTCGGACCCAACCAAACCATCCGAGTATGCATGGAGCTAATGACTGATAAGAGGATACGGCATTTACCCGTGCTCGAAGCGGGCCGGCTGGTCGGCGTGATTTCGATCGGCGATGTGGTCAAAGCGATTATCTCGGAGCAAGAGTTCGCGATTCAGCAGCTTGAACAGTACATCATCGGCCAGCGTTAGTGCCTGTTCGGCGAAGAAGACGCTGACATCTGTCGCTTGTCATTGAGCGGCGGTGTGACAGTTCACGCCGTTCGCTTTTCCAAAGATTGTCAAGAAAAAGTCTGATACTCAATCTCAGCTGTTCTGTTCTCGTCGTTCCCGCGGTCTGAGACTCGATGGCAAACCGAACTCCCCCTCTGCGAGTCGATGCTGCTTAGACAAGAGAAAACAAGACTATCCGCGCTAATTGTTTGCCGGGCCCGCGCCCTGGACAACGAACTGTATTTCGTCTGGATCTTCCGGCATGGTGCTCAGAAGTTGCGCTTTGAACTGCACGTCGCGGCCGTCGCGCTGGAGAGTCGAATTGCCTTTGCGCTCGAACCAACCCGGTTTCATCACGCACAGAACCGGAGGCCCGAGCCGCCGCGACTCGCGCTTTTGCGCATATTCCATATTGAGCTCTTGCAGGCCGGCGTCAAGTTCGTGAAGAAGTTGCGACAGGCTTTCCCGGCTCGGCATGACGCCCTCCAGTTCCACAGAGAAAGCGTAAAGAGACTTTTCCACATCGGCGCAGGCGCGGAAGTGTTGCACTGCGATACCCGCGGTGCTCTGCGCCTGTGTCATCGCCTGGATTACCTGATTGACGTGCAACTTCTCGCCTGTGATGCTGGTCACGTCGCGGCCTTTGCGGACGAATTCAATGAGCGGCGTTTGGTTGTAGAAGCCGGCGACGCGAACCACATCGTTGATATCGTAGCGGTACAATCCGCCGGCTGTGGTAAGGATTAGATAATAAAGTTTCCCGTCCTCGAGCTCTGAGCATGTCAAGATCGTCGGCGTAGCCGCAGTGATTTCGGACTCGGGGATGAATTCGTAAAAGTTCTTATCAACGGCGAGAATACCCGCCGATCCGGAGTCGAAAACCGGCAAGGTCATCTGCGCCTCGCTGGCCATGTAACCCAAATCGCGCACCGGCGTCGTTTTGCCGAACCATCTGGCGAATTCTTTCAGTCGAACACCGACGGTGCCGCCCTTCCAACAACCGATGAGTTGCAGTCGCGGCCAATATTCTTTGGGTCGGAGCGTTCCGTCATGCTTGATCAAAGATTCCAGTCGTCGCGCGCGCGGGAGGTTCTTTCCGAGCCGGCGCGCGAGCGCTGCGCGCAATTCGGCCGGCAAGTTGCAACGCGACGTAATGGTGCCGTCGTAAATGTCTTTGATGATCTCGTGCTTATTTCGGTTGACGCTTTCCACGAGCTTGAGAATCGTGCTCGGATTGGGCGTGCCGAAAAACGAGATATCGTGTTCGAGCGCCAGGCGCATGATGAGATAGTATCTGGCTTCGAAGTCTTTAACCTGGGACACCTCATAGGGTACGGCGTAAGCATTCTGTATCCAACGCGGGCTGCTTTGGTAAATCAAACCCGAAGCGGCGCCGAACGGAATGCCGCCGGGTGTTCGTCCCTCCATGGCCGGACTGACGACGCCAAGCAGCTTGCCGTTGAAGAGATCGGGATGGTCCACGAGCGCTCGGTAATACCACAGCCGGGTCAGTTGCTGATAATTCTCTCGCGTGGTTGCGGTTACCGGGATCAACTTGGGCTCGCCCGTGCTGCCGCTGGTCATGGTGAACATGTCAACCGGCTCCGCCGTCAACGCGTGAGGCTCGCCATGTTTAACAAGCTCGACATAGGGGCGCAGGCGCTCGTAGTCGGCGATCGTCACGTGATTACGATAGTCGCTTAAGGAGCGGATCGATTCGAAGGCATGATCGCGGCCGAAGCGCGTGGCGCGATTGCGCACAATGATATTGAGAAGCAGCCGGTCCTGTATTTCCTGGGGCTTGGATGTGAGCTTGTGCCAGCGTGTCCACTGGCGGCGCGTTACGAACGCCGCGGCTTTGACGAGCAGTCGCATCGATGGCTACCGGCGCAGATCGATTTTAGCGGTGGCGAGGCGTTCCAAGACGTCTTCCTTCACTGTGACGCTGAGACCGCGGGTTTTCAGAAGCGGCGCGCGCCCGCCCAAGCCGAAGGCGACGTTTTCAAACGTGACATCCTCGGCGAGCAGCCATGTGCCGAAGGAGCCTTCGGCAAAGGCCAGCGCCGGCAAGTGCGCCGCGAAGGTTCGCGCCGCGGCGGACAAAATGCCGGTTTCGCCGACCTGGGCGCCGACCTGCATTTTGATTCCGGCTTCTTGCGCCAGTTTGGCGATCGCCAGGCTGCCGGCGATGCCGCCGTTCTTGGAGAGTCTAACGTTGAAATAATCGCACGCTCCGATCTCGATCAGGCGGCGCGCCTGATCCAAAGTTACGAGCGACTCGTCGGCCATGACCGGAATGCCACTCTCGTCACGTACCCGTTTCATTCCCCCCAGATCGGCGGCGCCCACCGGCTGCTCGATCGCCTGCAACTTGAATCGCGCCAACTGTTGTAGCTGTTCGATCGCCTCGCCGGCTTGCCATGTGCCATTCGCGTCGGCGCGCAGTTCGATCCCATTGCCGACGGCTTTACGCACAGCTTCGAGCCGTGCCGCGTCATCAGGTGTGCCGACTTTCACCTTGATCTGGCGTATGCCAAACCGAGCCATTCTCTTGGCGAGAGCAGCGGCGTCATTGGGCGCATCCGCCGAGATGACACCGCTGTATACAACCTCATAACGTGCGGGCGGCAGTAAGTCTGCCAGCGCGCAATAATCGGCGCGCAGGCTCCAGTCGAGCAATGCCAATTCGATGGCGCAGAAAGCGGCGTTCCAGGCGAGGAGGTTGCTTGTTTTCCCGTCGGGTTTCGCCCACTCGAGCATGGCGGCTTGAAGATATTCGAAGGTTTCCCAGCCAGGCGCGAACGACTGCGAGAAAATCTGCGGTGCCAGGTGCTCGCGAATGCGCGCGATCATGGATTCGATGGTCTCGCCGGTGACATAGGAGCGCGGCAGGCTCTCGCCAAAACCGCTGCGGCCGTCGCTATCGGTGACTTTAACGATCACTGCATCGCTCGCTTCGCGGTGCTGCAGCGCATGGCGAAACGCCTGGTGGAACGGAATGCGCAGTTGGTAAACGGTCACGGACTCGATTCGCCGGGCTTTCGCCGGCGCTGATTGGGTTCGGGTGCGCTGTTTTGAGTTTGTTGGAAAATAGTGGCGCACGAAAAGCTGATCGCCCAGGGTAAAATTCGCCGTCTGTTCGAAAAGAGCATCGGATATCCGATGAAAGCTCAGATAGTCCCGGATGACCGTCACGCCTTCTTCGGCGTGCCGGACGTCGACTTCCGAATGAAGCGCAAACCAGTGCAACGCCCGTTTGCCGAAGCCATAGCGATCCGTCAAGGCGGCGGCGATCTCGCTCGAGCAGCGAGACAGCATGAACTCAAAGCTCATGGTTTCGAGCAACACTGCAAGGCAAAGCTCGCGCAGAGTGGCCACCGGCATGCGGGTGGCGCAGAAGAGCGCGACCCGTTGCCGCGCATCGGCAATCAGCCCGTCAATTTCGCTTGGAGTAAAACCCACTCCGTATGCTAACTCCAGAAGCAGCGCCGAATGGGGCTTTTCGTCTTCGGAGCGGCCCATTTCCTCCATGAGATTGTCTCTGAGCAACTCCGCGGCGCTAGACGGCAGAGATGCGAAGCATAGCGCAACGATATGCGAGGAAAGAAAGTGCGTGCGAAAAACATTGCGCAAAAACTCACGGGCAGCCTCGGTGCCGGCGCGTCCCGAGACGAGCTCTTGGTACTCATCGGATGCGCGAAGTTGCCGCGTTGCGGTGTCGAAGGCCTGGGTGATTCGCTCGGCGGAGATCATTTTCCCTCCAGGTGTGGCAGTTGCTATCGAGGGTGAAGACTCTCATCGTTTACATTTTGCGGGCAGAGGTCTATCAAAACTCCACAACCCATCTAAAAAATCTGCTGTAGGGTAGAACAATTCTCGCGTCTCTGACAAGGGAGCAGGCGATCGAATTACACTTGACAGCTTCTATGCGGTGGGCGATATATCGCACAGTTCGCCTTTTCGAGGACTGAAAACGGAAACTACACATACTGGCGCGAGCAGGGCTGGATGTCTAACATTATCGGGAGGCCACCTATGAGGAAACTAACACTGGACGTAATCCTGATCGGAGTTGTTCTGGCCTCAATGTGGATTTTTCCGCATGTTTCCTCCGCCCAGGATTTCTATGCCGGCAAAACCATCCGGATCGTGGTGGGCTTTTCGGCTGGAGGCGGCTTCGACACCTATTCCCGGATGATCGGCCGGCACATCGGCAAATACATACCCGGCAAACCGGCGATCGTTGTCGATAACGTCACGGGGGCGGGCAGTCTCGTCGCCGCCAACTCGGTTTACAAAGCCGCCAAACCCGACGGCCTCACCATCGGCAATTTCATTGGCAACTTAATATCCCAACAGCTCTTCGGTGGCCAGGGAATCGAATTCGATGCGCGAAAATTTCAATGGATCGGCGTCCCCGTCAAAGATAATGTCGTGTGCGCGCTGACAAAGGCAAGTGGGATCACCAGCGTTGATGCATGGATGGCGGCGAAGGTCCCCGTCAAACTCGGGGGCAGCGCGCCGGGTACCACCAATGACGACAGTGCCAAACTAATCAAGGCAGCCCTAGGACTTCCGATCCAGCTGGTGACGGGTTACAAGGGCACTGCGCCGATTAAGTTGGCCGCAGAGAGCGGTGAAATCGACGGTGGTTGCTGGGCTTGGGAGTCAATCAAAGTGATGTGGCGCCAAGGCCTGGATGCCGGCAACGTGAATATCGTGCTGCAGGCGGTGCCCAAAGCACTCCAGGACCTCCCAAAGGTTCCAGTGGCCATCGAACTTGCAAAGACAGAGGAAGCGCGAAAGCTCATTCAGGCAGGCATCCATGACACCGCAGCGATTACCCGTCCCTACGCGTTGCCGCCGGGCACACCCAAGGATCGCGTTCAAATACTGCGTAGGGCCTTTAGAGAAACCATGAAGGACAAAGATTTTTTAGCTGAGGCGGTTAAATCTAAACTGGATGTCGATCCGGTCAGCGGCGAAGATGTCGAAAAGATAGTTTCCAGCCTGTTTAAACTTAATTCCGCCACGGTCGCGAAAATGTCAGAGATTCTTAAATGATCTAGAGCAACGGAATCAGAGTACATTTTCGAGCGGAGCTTATAAGCGGGGAGGTGAGAGTCGTCCGAAAAAGCTCTCTGACACAAATTTTCCAATTTTCCCCAATTTACCCTGCCAATGCGTGCGTCTGTGAATCGCCAGACGAGAATCGCTAGTCTATTTGGACTTGAAAGTACTATGCGGCCACAGGGCCGACCCGCACTAAGTTCTTATTGGCGTCTATTAGCCCCGCCGCCGAGTATAATTACCCGATGGTCAGCCTCACAGTTCGTTTTCGGAAATTCCCGATAGTTTGAGGAGGTGTTTAAGTAGAGCGATCTTCAGGGACGCATTGCCGTGAACGGGCACCGAGATGCGTGCGGGATTTTCGAATTTAGCGTAAACATGATGACTGCCGGTCACTCTCTTCAGCTCCCAGCCGTGCTTTTCGAGTAACCGAGCGAAATCTTTTCCGGAGACGGTTTTCAAACCGCGATGTCTAGAACTTTGTCGCTGGCGGAAATCTGAATATCCTTAACGTCCACTGAGAGGCAGCTTTCGACCGCTTCATAAATGTTTTTCAAAAGCTCGTCGAAGGTGTCTCCTTGTGTCGCGCAGCCGGGAATGGCAGGCACTTCAGCCCAGTAACCGCCCTCTTCAGCTTCATGTACGATGACCTTAAGTTTCATGCTTTCTCCTGATTCTTGTGTTCACAGTGCTAGAGAAACCCCAGTGTAAAACGAGTAACGATCGAACTTTCGCTCCTTGGATTCTCCACTTCTTCTAATGAGTTGTCAAACTTCTCGACGCACGCCGCGTATTTTTCTTAGCAACCTGCTAAAGCATTGCTCTTTCGACAATTTGTCAGAGATCTTTCCTCGGCAGATGCATCGTTTTAACGCGAGGATTTTTCAAGCGCGGCTTCGTGCCGTTAGACTCCCTCGTCGTACGGCACGGCGACTAGCTGGTCCTTCGCCGATCTGGCGTCCTCGTTCCACATTTCCAGTAGCTTCTTGGTGATCGGTCCGGGCTTACCGTCGCCGATCTTTTGCCCGTCCCATTCGATGACCGGCGCGACTTTGATCGAGCTGCCGATAAGCATCATTTCTATCGCCTCACGTCCTTCCTCTACCGGAATATCGGCGATGCGGAGGGCTTTTAGCGCGCCTTGTTGCACCAGCCGCTGGGCGAAATCGAGAACTCTCTTGATCGTGATACCCGATAGGACCGCTTCAAAAGGCGGATGGCGCAACACGCGATCCTGGGTGACGAACGCTACGTTCATATTGGAGCTTTCCGCCACCATGCCGCGTTGGTCGATGAAAACCCCATTGTCGGCGCCCCGGTCTTTGGCTTCCAGAACGACGAGCACGTTGGGCAAATAATTGGTCGACTTGATCCGCGCGAAGAGCGGCGGTTTGATCGGCACCTGGCTAGTGATGAGCTTGATGCCCTGTTGATAGTAACTCTCCGGGTAAGCTTCCTGCTTGAAGACGATTACGTAGAAGCTGCTGCCGGCACATTCCGCCGGACCTAGCCCGTAGCCGCCGGGACCGGCGGAGAGCCAGTAGCGCACGGATCCATCGCGCTGGCGGCTCGCCGCCGCGGTCGCCAAAATGATCCGGCGCAATCGTTCCCGGGAAAACGGCAACGGAATGCGCGCTCCGCCGGCTGATTTGATCAACCGATCCAAGTGCGGATCGATTTGATAGAGCATTCCCTGCGTGAGTGTAGCCGTGTCGAAGACCGCGTGGCCGCGGTGCACCATGTGATCGTCGAGCGGCAGCACCATGAGCGCCGGGTCGGTGACGATGCCGCCGAGGACGCTGGAGTACATCGCATAGAAGTTAGCGGCCTTGCCGTGGACTGTTTGCCGCAAGCGGGCAATCGCTTGTTCGACGGTGAAGACAGGAATTTTAGCCATGATTTCAAATCCGCTACTGAAACATCTCGCGGAACTTGGTGCTCCAACTCTTCAACTCCTCGTTCGACGGTAGTCTCATCACGACGATCTGATCGTCTCTAACGTCCTTCTTGAATCGGTGCTCGACTTCGGGATGGAAAACATATTCCCCTAAATCGCCGAAGAGCTTTTGCGCTTCCGGGCCGAGAAAAAAATCCGTGAAAAGGCGCGCCGCGTTGGGGTGCGGCGCTTGCCGGTTGATGGCGACAAAGCTCACCGATGAAAGATACTTATCCATCCGGACATATTCGATGGGTCCCTGATATTGGAACTTGTCTTTGATATAGCCGATGATGACCGGGGTTTCGCCGGCCGTCAGCGGCTGGATCGTCGCCGCCAGGCTCCGCGCCAATCGGGGTTCCTGCTTGGCCCATCCTTCGACAACGTTAAGCCATTTCGGACCCAGGAGTTTATCGAGATTCAAAACGAACTGCAGCGTGGTCACGTGGATGCCCGGATTGGCCATCCCGAACCTCCCTTTCCATTTCGGCGCGAGAAGATCTTCCCATGACTTAGGCGCTTCGTCAGCATTGAGAAGCTGATGGTTATAATTGATACCGTAGGGTAAAACCCGCCACCCCGTCATTTTGTGCTCACTGTGGCGGAACTGCTTGGGGAAGCTTTTGGCCGATGGTGGATCAAAGCCGGCAAAAATATTCTTTTCGTTGAGGGCCGTCATCACCACTTCGTTGCCGAGGGTGACGTCGAACGCGGGCTTGCCGGCCCGGGCTTCCGCGAGAGTTCGGTTGATCAATTCGGTAGCGTCGCCGCGCCAGTGTCTCAGCTTGATGCCGTATTTCTTCTCGAACAGATCGCCAATGCGTTTCGACGAACTCACCGTGATCGCGCCGTAAAAGACTACCTCCCCCTCTTTCTTGGCGGCTTCGATCAGGTCGGGGGTAATCTGCGCGGCGGATAGCCGCGGAACACCCACGGCAATCATGAAAATCAGCAGGAATAGTTTAAAGCTGAATGTCAGACCGGTCATATATGCTCCTCCGTTCGAATTGAGCTTTCCCATCGCTCCGGGTGCGACGCCGCCCAGCTTCACAAAATTTCAGTGTTGCCCTTAGATTGCGGCCGGACGATCGAGCTCGAAGCCGAGGTCTTCGATCATACGATGCGCGTCGGAGGCTTCTTGTCCGGGCGTCGTCAGATAGCCGTTGACGAAAATCGAATTGGCGGGATAGAGGCTGAGCGGCTGCAACGAGCGCAGGTTGACTTCCCGTCCTCCAGCGACTCGGATCTCTTTGTTAGGATTGACGAAGCGAAACAGACAAAGGGTCTTCAAACATTTTTGCGGGGTAAGCTGTTTCTTGGTTGCGAAAGGTGTCTTGGGAATGGAGTGAAGAAAATTGACCGGGATGGATTCGACATCCATGGCCCTGAGGGTCAGCGCCAGATTGATAATGTCGTCTTCGCTTTCACCCATACCGATGATTCCGCCGGAGCAGGTGCCGACGCCCGCCGACTTGACGTTCTCCACGGTGCCGACACGGTCGTCATAGGTGTGGGTGGTTACGATCTCCCCGTGGTGTTCCCGGCTGGTATTAAGGTTGTGATTGATACGTCCGACGCCGGCTTCCTTCAATGTTCGTGCTTTCTCCTCGTCCATCAGGCCCAGCGAGCAACAGATGTTGATGCCGACTTTCTCGCGAATCTCTCTGACAGCTTCGGCAATGTCCTGAATTTCTTTGTTCGTCGGGCCGCGCCCGCTGTTCACGATGCAGTAGCGCACGGCGCCGGCTTCTTTGGCGCGCCTGGCGCCTTCCAAAAGTTTTTCCTTCGAGAGAAAAGGGTAACGATCGATGGGAGCCTCGGAAACGGAAGACTGCGAACAGTAGTGGCAATCCTCCGGACATAAACCGCTTTTGGCGTTTTGCAGCATGTGGATCTGCACGCGCTTGCCGAAGTAGTGATGACGCACTTTGAAGGCCGCGCTGACAAGCTCCGGGATCTGTTCGTCCGGCGCGTTGAGCACTGCTTTCATTTCCTCGCGCTCGGGAATGATGCCTTGAAGAGCTTTGTCCGCAAGTAGCTGAAAATTCATTCGGTCCTCCTTCGGTGTGAAAATTTTTTATCACGCGTCTGCTACCCTTGCAAATGTCGACTTTGATACATAAAACCGGGTGCGCGAATGAAAGGTGCCGAGAACGGATAGCGAAAAAGAGACAGAAACAGGGAAGAGAGACCAGTGGACAAGGAGTAGGGAGAGATTGAAACACGGCGTTTAGCAACAATCGTTTCGCGTTGCCTGCGAGCCACGCGAGAACTGGCCCAGCGACTTTTGCTGACGCGACCCGGTCTTCAAAGTGCCTTGGCCTCTCGCTCCAAAGCCAACATCTTAACGCTTTTTAGGTCCACCTTTCCCGATCCCAGGACCGGGAGGGATTCGAGCCAGTAGAGGTTTTCCCGCTTAGGTATCCAAAGCTTGGGTAACTGCGAACGATTGAGTTGCTCCCAAAGTTCGTCTCTTGCAACACCGTTCTGGCTGTAGAAAGCGATGAGCTTTTCTCCTCTTTGTTCATCGGGAACGGCTGTCACCACGGAAGCGGCTGTGCCCAAGATGTCATTGATGACTTCTTCTATTCTCATGTGCGGAACCATTTCCCCGCCGATCTTGCTGAAACGCGACATACGGTCGGTGATTCGTATGAATCCATCCTCATCGATGGTTGCGATGTCGCCGGTAATATACCAATCATTGCGAAAGACCTGTGCAGTGAGTTCGGGTTGGCCGAGGTAACCGAGCATGCAATTGGGGCCTTTCACGAGCAGCAATCCCTCCTGGCCACAGGGTAAGGGGACTTCCGTGTCCGGATCGATGACCTTAACCGCTACCCCCGGTATCGGCTGGCCCACGGTGCCGGGCTTGTGACCGATTTGTTTTTCCGCGCCATGGATCACGTCTGGGACATTGACGGAAACTACCGGGGCAAGCTCGGTACAGCCGTAGCCTTCCAATAAGTCAATCCCGTATTTCTCCTTGTAACCTCGGGCAATCTGTTCACGCAGCTTCTCCGCGCCGGCAATCGCATAGCGCAAGCTGGCGAATTCTTCGACGCTACAGCGTCTGAGGTAGCCGGAATAGAACGTCGGTGTGCTGATGAGCAGCGTGGCCTTATATTTCTGCACGGTTTCGCCGATGGTTTTCGCGTCCATCGGGTTGGGGTGATAAACCACGCCGAAACCAGCCAGAAGCGGCAGCCAGAGTGTGCCGGTGAAACCGAAGGAGTGAAAAAGCGGCAATACCCCCATGATGCGGTCGATCGGCGTGAAGTGAATCACCTGCGAGATGCCTTCGATGTTCGACACGATATTGTGGTGCGAGAGCATGATACCCTTGGGCGTCCCCGTGCTGCCGCTGGAAAAAATCACTGTGGCCAGATCATCCGGTTTTTGCAATTTTGTGACACGCCGGTTCAGCCACCGCGCCGGTAAGAGAGCGGTCTTGACCAGCGTTGAAATCTTCTGCGCCGGAGTAAAGGTTTTTTTAACTTCTTCGAGGAACATCATTCCAGCTATCGGTTCGAGGCTTGCCTTCGAAAGAAATAGTCGCGACGTGAGGATAGTTTTGATGTTGCACTGCTTCATCGCTGAGATCATGCCTTCGTTGCCGGCGGTGAAGTTCAGATTGACCGGTACCTTTCCCGCCAGCAGGATGGCAATGTTTGCTAGCGCACCTCCCACCGAAGCCGGAAGAATGACCCCCACCATGGCGTCTTTTTCACAATGCTTCTCCACCCAACCCGCCAGCAGCATGCTGCCGATCAATGTCTTACCGTAGGTGAGTTCCACGCCCGTGGTGTCGGCCATGCAGAAGCAAAACCAGCGACGTTTGGCCATCTTCGCAAACTTGGTAGGCAAAAGATCCGACGGATTGCGGCGATACTGCGCCGCATTGCTTTCGAGTTCCAAGATCGCCTGGCGAACTTCTTCTACCGTCGAATCGGCCGGCAGCGGCTTGCCGAATGACACTGTCACCGGGTATGGAACGCGTTTGGGCCACTTCCAGAAGAAGCGGCCGCCATAAAAGCTGAAGATGCTGCCCCAGAGCTGGTCCAGGTGAACTGGAATGATCGGCACGTCCGTGCCATCGACGATCCTCTCAAAGCCGCGCTTGAAAGGTAGGATGTGCCCGGTCCGGCTGATCGCGCCTTCGGCAAAGATGCAGACCACGTGTCCGGCTTCGAGTTCCCCACGGGCGCGCTTTAGTGCTTCAATGATGTCCCGGCCACGGGTTGTCGCGATTGGGATTGCTTTCATCAAACGAAAAAACCAATTGAGCCATTTGTTCTCATAATAATCGCGATGGAGAATGAAGCGAACGAAACCAGGCAGGCACGCGCCGATGAGCAGGGCATCGACAAAAGAGACATGATTCGAAACCAACAGAGCCGGCCCGCGCATCGGAGCATTTTCTTCGCCGACGGCGCGGATTCGATAAAGTGTGTGGGTTAACAGCCAGACGACGAAGCGGACGAAGTAATCGGGCAGCATGAAGAGGACACCGGCCGTGGAGACAAGCGTGAACATGCCGATCCAAAATATGATCCAGTCGGGAGAAAGTTGAAGCAGGCTAAATAAGCTCCAGTGCGTTGCCGCGGCCAGAGCGATGCCGATGGTATTGAAAAAATTGTTGGTGGCAATGAGTTGGCCTTTTTCTTCGCGCCCGCTTCTATGTTGTAATAACGCATTGAGCGGCACCGCAAACAGGCCGCCGGAAAACCCCAGGAGGACCAGGGATGCCGAATTAAGAAAATACGACGGCGCCGAAAAGGAGACCAGCAATAAACAGATTCCCATGGCAATCGAACCCAGCGGCACCAGGCCGAGCTCGATCTTATCGCCGGAGAGCCGGCCGGCGGCAAGACTGCCGGTGCCGATGCCAATCGCCAAGAAAGTCCCCAACAGACCGATTTGGAAATCGTCGAGTTCTAGCAGTTCCTTGCCGAAAAACAGCATGTCCAGTTGGACCAAAGCTGCCAAAAACCAGAAGTATGAAATTCCAACGACCGTGAGCCGGAGCGGTTTATCCGAATGGAGGCGTTTGACGCCGTCCCAGATCTCTCCGAATGGATTGATCTGGAAGCGTTTCACTGAGCCGGACGCGGGCACTCGAGATATTCTTAAACTGGTCAGTGTTCCGAATACGGCAATAGCGATCATGATGAGGCCGACCGAGGGAAGTTGATCCTTCCAAATCGAGTAAATCGCTCCGCCGAGAGAAACCCCCAAGATGATCGCCATGAAGGTGCTCATCTCTAACAAGCCATTGCCGCGTGACAGTTCAGTCTCAGGCAACATCTCGGGCAGAATGCCGTATTTCGCCGGGCTGAAGAACGCCGAGTGGAGTCCCATGAGAAAAACGATGACGAGCATAGATTCGACATGGCCGGACAAAAAGGCCGCAAACCCCATTCCCATGATCACAATCTCGAAAACTTTCACGGTGACAAGAATCGAGCGCTTACTGTGGACGTCCGCTAAATGGCCGGCATATCCGGAAAAGAGCGCGGACGGCAAGATAAACAGGAAGGCGATAAGATCGACGTATAAACTGCCGCTTTGTGGTGTTGCTGCATTGAGCGCCACCAAAGATACTACCATTTTGTAAAAGTTGTCGTTGAAGGCGCCGAGAAATTGAGTGCAAAAAAATGCCAAGAACCCGGCTTGTTTAAGCGTGTCGATGTATTTACCGTCCGTCATGGAGCACTGTCGATCTATCCGGATACTTTTCGGTGAAAAGCGGCAACAATGCAAGAGTTAAAGCCGTGCATTTAACGCCGTAACCAGCAGGGTAGACACACCGCTGGTGGTTTCAGGTAAAGATAATTAGCCGGAGCTCAGGAGAATTTCCGTACTTGCAGACGCGCAACGAACCAGGAATAATCCCACATTATGGAAATCACATGTCTTAGGGTCCCACAATGGGAGAAATACCATGAATTGCTGCACGGTTTTTTGGGTCGACGAGGTGGAAGGAGTTCCGGCCCCTATGCGGGACTGAATCTCTCGTTTCGTGTCGGCGACGATGATCATGTCGTTAAAGACAATATGTGCGATATGAAAGGTGCCGTGGGAATTCACAGCGGGCGTGTCGTCACGATGACCCAAGTGCATGGCGATCATATCGTCGAAATCAAAGACCGGAATCTAAAAGAAGCAGGCGAAGCCGATGGCCTGCTGACCGAGCAAAGCGGGATTTATCTCGGTGTTCTTACTGCCGATTGTGTGCCGATCCTCTTTGTTGTTCCGGCGCAAAAAGTGATAGCGGCGGTTCATGCAGGCTGGCGTGGGACAATGACGGGTATCGCCGCAAAAGCGGTTAAACTGCTTCTCGAAGAGCATAGTGTTTTACCTTCCGAAATTGAGGTCGCCTTGGGACCATCCATAGATGCCTGTTGCTATGAGATCGGCGAGGACGTATCGCGGCCACTGATAGAGAAATGGGGCGACCTGGCGGGCTCCTGCATTCAAACAAGAGATCGTAGGACATACCTTCATTTGCGCAACCTCAACCAAGCCATTCTGCACCGTGCTGGAATTCCCGAAAGCCAAATATTTCAGATCGGCCCATGCACCGGTTGCGCGCAAGAAGATTTTTTTTCGTACCGGCGAGAAAAAAAAGAAACCGGACGTCAGATCAGTCTCATCGGCTGGCATTCGCAGTAGCTCTCGTTCCAGCGTTCAATGCGGCGGCTCTGCTCTATGTTGAGTGACGCTCGCGCTTACCTTGTTGACAGAAGAGATCTGGCTCCTTAAAATTACAGGCAGCAGAGAAAGGAGGTGGTCCAGACATGAGTGATGATAATTGTTTTGTCTGCGAGGTGACTGAGACTTAGGCTTCAAGTGGATCTTTGATGGGGATTCTAGCTTGAAGCCTAGCAATCCCCCTCAGTCTACCGAAGTTAACCCGAGGTCCGTTTCAAAGGTGACGTCAGTTGCCGTATGGGACGGACCTCTTTTTTTTCTTGCAGGATACGCAATGCTGTACTGGCGGCTTTCTTCAAAGGCGCCTGCGCAGTTGCCGCAGCATGATCGAGAGCTGATAAAAATTCCTCTGACGGTGATCCTAGGCTCGCCAGCGTGATCGCCGCCGCATGCTGTACACGAACATCAGGATCGCGCACGAGCAACTCTAGTAATGCTTTTTTGCCGTTTGAATCTACTTCTTGTTCTTTCAAGGTGATCACCGCAGCCACTCTAACGGTTGCGTCAGAATCCTTCAGTCCGCCTAACAGCGCCTGTCGAACCGTTTCATTCTGTAGCTTTAATTCTTTTAGATAGTACATGATCATGCGCCGTTGTGTCGCCGTAGCGGTGGCAAACAGCGTTATCGGTAGTTGGATTAACGTATTTTTTGTATTCGTCAACCGGGCCAAGAGTAAGATGATGGCCCAGCGCACGTCGGGATCCGGATCGTCAAGCGTATCAAGTAAAATACCCAATGATTCGGCAGGTGGTTGAGGCAGGTGGGCCAGGATATAAGCAATAGGCCAGCGATTTTTTCGCTCTGAATCGCCGAGAAGGTCCTGCAGAATCTTCGCGCTTTCAGGGGAGTCCTGTAAGGTCGCGATCAAACCGTCAACCGCCACGCGAAGCATCTGCTTATCCGGGCGGTCCAGCGCGTCAAGCCAATCAGCCATCTGCTTTGCTTCTTTCATTCATCCATCCGCTGATGTTTTGCACCAGCCACGGCGCAAAGTTTGGCGGCTTGCGTGGCCGCCGATTAGATTTCCAAAAACTGAGGACAATCGGTGAGGTTTTTGTTAGCGTTAGCGGTTACCAAAACGACATCTTCCAGACGCACGCCGCCAACGCCTAGATAATAAAGTCCGGGCTCTACAGTGACCACATGCCCGGTCTTGAGCGTGGCGTCGACAGGCGCGATTCGAGGCGCCTCATGAATATCGAGACCAAGTCCATGCCCTGTGCCATGAAAGAATCCCTGCATGCGGCCTTTGATTTGTCCGGTCGGAAAACCTTCACGGGCAAAAAGATCGAGTATTTTTTGGTGGACCTCTTTACCGTTGACGCCGTCGCGAATCAGGTCAAAGCCGATCTTTTGTCCGGCTTGCACCGTGGCGTAGATCTTCTTTAGCCTGTCCGATGCCCGGCCGCGCACCACCGTCCGGCTGAGATCTCCGAAATAACCGTTCTTTTGCGAACGTGGAAAGATGTCGAAAATAATCGATGTATTCGCTTTGATGGGGCCGGTTCCTTCATGGTGTGGATCGACGCACTGATTTCCCGACGAAATGATCGTGTGGCTGGGCAGCCAGCCCTGGGCCATAATCCTCGTATTCACGGCCGTTTTAAGCCTTTCGGACGTAAGCTTGGAGCCGTTCAAATATAAGGTGCCGCCGCGGCCGGGCTTGGCCCTTTTGAGCGCTCTGATACCCGCCTCAAGTCCCAATTTTGCCACTCGTAGCGACTCCGTGATATGCCTCACTTCTTCCGCGCGTTTGGTTTCGCGTTCGGCGAAAAAAGGATCGCGCTTGATTTCAACATTGAAGCCTTTCGCCCGCAACTGATCCATCAAGAATGCGGAAAAATTTGCCGGCACGATCAGCGAGCGGATTCCCCGTTCACGGAACAGCCAATCGAGAACGTCAATTAGGGTGGGACTGGAGTTGCCTGTGTTTCTTAATTTTTTTTGACAGTCGGAAAGCGAAAGTACCTGATCGACCTTGGCCTGGCGTTTGGCACGGTCAACTTCGAGATCGCTCATCACAACGTATTTCTTTTTCTTGTGTTGAAAAAAGATAAACGGATCGGGAACGAACATTCCAACTGCATAGAGCATGTTGGAATCGCCTTCGCTTGCGGAAACCAAAAGAAGCGCCTCGTCCGCCTTCAGCGTTTCCCGCAGTGCTGAAGAAGCTTGAGCTGGTAGATTCGCGCGATTGGGTTTTGTTTGAAGCATTCCGAGCGTTGTTTGAACTAAATGACTACATTCGTACGATGTTACGCTAGCAATTTCATAATGTAACTTCAAGGAAGAGTTGCGCTTATGGCGGCAATTTCTGTTGACACACTAGGCGCTTTTGCTATTATGCCCGAACTCGTGAACCCCGCACGCAGGCTCTGTGTTAAGGATTTTTCTACATGACCATCAACAATAATTTCGAAAAACTTCGTGAGTTGAATCAAAAGGCCGAGAACGGCGGAGGCGAGGACCGGACTCGTCGCCAGCATGAACAAGGCAAGCTCTTAGCGCGCGAGCGACTCGACATTCTCCTCGATAGCGGGAGCTTTGTTGAATTGGATCGTCTGCGCACTCACGGGTGCACGGATTTTGGCATGCAGGAGCAGAAGTTTCTTGGCGACGGCGTGGTTACAGGTTATGGGGCGGTCGATGGTCGACTCGTCTATGTTTATTCTCAGGATTTTACAGTATTTGGCGGTAGCCTCAGCGGCGTCGTGGCGGAAAAGATTTGTAAGGTGATGGATCTTGCGATGAAGAACGGCGCGCCGATCATCGGCATCAATGACTCGGGCGGCGCGCGTATTCAAGAAGGAGTGCTTAGCCTCGCGGGTTATGGCGAGATTTTTCTTCGCAACGTCAAGGCCTCCGGCGTGGTTCCGCAGATCTCTGCGATCATGGGTCCCTGCGCGGGAGGTGCGGTTTATTCTCCGGCGGTCACCGATTTCATCTACATGGTGAAAACCAACAGTTATATGTTCATCACCGGGCCCGATGTGATCAAAACCGTCACGCATGAAGAGGTTACCAAGGACGAATTGGGCGGCGCTGAAACTCACAGCGCGAAAAGCGGTGTAGCGCATTTCACCGCCAATGGAGAAAAAGAGTGCTTGCTGATGATCCGCGAACTGATCGCGTTTTTGCCGAGTAACAACCAGGAGGATCCTCCGTTTCATTCGACCGCGGACGACCCATTACGGCGCGATAAGAAACTGCGGGACCTGGTTCCGGATAATCCCAATCGTCCTTATGATATGAAAGAACTGATCGGCGCCGTCATCGACGAAGAATATTTTTACGAAGTGCAGCGCGACTTCGCGCCCAATCTTCTGGTCGGTTTTGCTCGTCTGGGTGGCCGCCCCGTTGGCATCGTCGCCAATCAGCCGGCGGTGCTAGCCGGATGCTTGGACATCAATGCTTCCGTAAAAGGTGCACGCTTTATCCGATTCTGCGATTGTTTCAATATTCCGGTGGTCACCTTTGTTGATGTGCCGGGTTTCTTACCGGGCATCTCGCAAGAATATGATGGCATCATACGGCATGGCGCGAAACTGCTTTACGCGTATGCCGAGGCCACGGTTCCGAAGATTACCATTGTCACGCGCAAGGCCTATGGCGGCGGCTACATCGTTATGTCGAGCAAACACTTGCGTGGCGATATCAATCTGGCGTATCCCACCGGCGAAATCGCTGTAATGGGCCCTGAAGGCGCAATCAGCATTGTCTTTCGCGAGACGCTGCAAAAGGCTGAGGATCCGGACAAGGCTCGGGACCAGATGGCTCAAGATTATCGCGATACCTTCGCCAATCCGTTCAAGGCGGCAGAATTCGGCTACATCGATGCAGTGATCTATCCCGAAGACACCCGTCCTACGCTCATTCGCTCCCTGGAAATGTTGAAAAATAAACAAGATCACAACCCGCCAAAGAAGCATGGCAATATCCCGCTATAAAACAGAGAGTCGAGATCGAGAGGCTACGCAAACTCAATCGCGTTCACTGTCTCTAAGTTCATCTAAAGCCCATGTTTAAACGTATATTGATCGCTAACCGCGGCGAGATTGCGGTTCGCATCACCCGCGCTTGCCGCGAGCTTGATATTGAAACCATCGCGGTTTATTCCGAGGCGGACCGTGAATCTTTGCACGTTAAGTATGCGGATTACGCTTATCCCATCGGTCCGGCGCCTTCGAAGCAGAGCTACTTAAATATTGACCGCATTATCGAAGTGGCCAAAAAGAGCCGCGCCGAAGCGATCCATCCCGGATATGGGTTTCTGGCGGAAAATGCCAGCTTCGCGACTCGCTGTATGGCCGAAGGCATAGTTTTTATCGGCCCCACTCCGGAAGTCATCGATCAGATGGGCGATAAGGTAAAAGCGCGAGAGATTATGAAAGCCGCGGGAGTGCCGGTTGTCCCAGGATCCGAAGGTATACTGACTTCTGAAGCAGAAGTCGTGAAAACTGCGGAAGCCATCGGTTATCCCTGTATGCTCAAAGCCGTGGCCGGTGGGGGCGGTAAGGGGTTGCGGCTGGTTCGCTCACGTCGCGAGATCTCATCGGCATATCGAGCGGTTGGATCGGAGGCCGCCTCTTCCTTCGGCGACCCGCGGCTCTATGTCGAGAAGTACATCGAACGACCACGTCACATCGAAATTCAAATTCTCGCGGATAAGTATGGCAGGGTTCTACACCTCTATGACCGCGAGTGCTCGATCCAGCGGCGGCATCAGAAGGTGATCGAGGAATCTCCCGCTCCCGGATTGGAAGATCGCACCAGGCGCCGCATAGGACGTATTGCTATTCAAGGCGCGCGCGCCGTCCGCTACGTAGGCGCCGGCACATTGGAGTTCCTGCTCGATCAGGAACAGAATTTCTATTTTCTCGAGATGAATACTCGACTCCAGGTGGAGCATGCGGTGACTGAACGCGTGGTTGGAATCGATCTCGTAAAGGCCCAAATCGAAGTGGCGGCGGGCGGTTACCTGCCTTGGCGCCAACGTCATATCACCCAGACCGGTCACGCGATCGAATGCCGGATCTATGCGGAGGACCCCGAAAACGACTTCATGCCCTGTCCGGGTAAAATAGAAGGGTTGCGGCTGCCCGAGGGGCTTGGATTGAGGAATGACTGCGGCGTCTACGAGGGCGCCGAGGTACCCATTTATTATGATCCGATGATCGCCAAGCTCATTACCTGGGGTGAAAATCGTGTCGAGGCGATCCTGCGCATGCGCCGAGCGCTGCGGGAGTATCAGATTCGCGGCATAAAGACGAATATATCCTTTCATCAATGGATTTTGCGCCATCCGCGGTTCATGTCGGGGGACGTCAATACGGGTTTCATCGACCAGGAGTATCGTTCTACGAGCAAGGATGAGATCTTTCCCCACAAAGAAATTGCCTTGGCTTCCGCGGCCATCGCCGCTTTGCATGGCGAACAGGAGAACACATTAGGACTTCTGGCCAAAGGCGCCGCCGAACAATCTAAGTGGCGCGAAAGAGGAAAACGGAATGCTCTGCGTCTCGTGCCGTCGTTCATCCCCCGAGGTTGGAGACGGTCCTAACAGCAAATGGCCATGGCCTTCATCGCTAAATTTGGAGAACAGACCTACAGGGTTGAAATCGACGAAGTCGAAAAGTCCGTTTATAAAGTCTCCGTCGACGGTAACGAGTTCTTGGTCGATGGCAAAAAGATCGGACGGACCAATTACTCGTTGATCGTCGACAACCGGTCGTTCGAGATCGAGGTCGACAATTCCGCGGATGAATATCGTATCCTGGTTGACGGGCGAAACTACCATGTCAATCTGGTTGATGAGCGGCGCATACGTGTGGGCGCGACGCAAGCTGGACTTCAGTTTCAGGGACGGCAAAAAGTCTCCGTGCCGATGCCGGGTAAAGTCATTGCCGTGCTTGTCGCCGAAGGGGATGCCGTCGAGAAAGGCCAGGGGCTGGTGATCGTCGAAGCGATGAAAATGGAAAACGAGGTTCGCAGTCCTATTAACGGAGAGGTGAAAGAGATCAAAGTAGGGCCCGGCGAAACGGTCGAGGCAGGAGCAGTTCTGGTCGTAGTTGAGTAGCAAAATAGCTGAAACGCAACAATTTACTGTCGGGTTTGTTGTCAGCGAATTTCTTTCATGTTATAGACGTCCGCACGATGATTCCGAAAAAATGTTTTTTTACAAAAGGGGTCGGCGTCCACAAGGAGAAGTTGGCGTCTTTCGAATTGGCGTTGCGGTCGGCGGGACTGGCATATTGCAACCTTGTTCTCGTATCGAGCATCTATCCGCCGTTTTGCAAACGCATATCCAAAGAAGAGGGTGTTAAATTGCTACGTCCGGGCGAGATTGTGTTTTGCGTCTATGATCGGGAAAGCACCAATGAACCTAACCGTCTGGTGGCTGCGTCGGTAGGTGTGGCTATTCCAGCGGATCAGGAACAGCATGGTTACCTTTCGGAGCATCATTCATTCGGCGAAACGGAAGAAAAGGCGGGCGAATACGCTGAAGACCTGGCTGCAAGCATGCTTGCGACAACCCTTGGCATTGAGTTCGACCCGGATACGGCCTGGGACGAGAGAGAAAACCTTTTCAAAATGTCCGGCAAAATCGTGCGCACTTCCAATATCACGCAATCGGCTATCGGTAACAAAGATGGTTTGTGGACCACCGTGTTTGCCGCCTGCGCTTTCATCAACGACGATAATTAAGTTCCGAACGGGTCAACGTTGTTGTTCAGGGGGCTGAGGTCTTACGGTAGCCCTTGGAATAACTCGAATCAGGCCGCTTTCCGTCACAGCCCATTTTTTTTTCCGGCGACGTACGCGACACCTATACTCACTCCATAAAGCAGACTTAAGGGTATCATTAACAGTATCTGAGAGATCAGATCCGGCGGGGTTAATATCGCCGAGATGATCGCCATGCCGATGACCGCATAGCCGAAATAATGAATTAGCAATCGGTGATCGACCAAACCGACACGAGCGAGAAAAAAAGTTACCACCGGTAACTGAAACATCACTCCAAACGCGACTACGAGTCGCATCACGAGCGATAGGTAGTTGCCGACTTGGATCGCAGGCTGCACCTGCAGGGCTTGATATCTTTGGAGCAGAAAGGCTAGGCCTTTCTGCAAAACGATTCCATAACAGAACGCCACGCCTGCGAGAAACAAAAAGGAGCCAAAGAACACGAAGCTGCGGGTGTAGCGTTTCTCGTGCTCGTAGAGCCCTGGTCCGACGAATTGCCACCCCTGCCACAAAAGCACCGGAAGGGCGCAAATAATCGCCGCGAAAAAAGAAATTTTCATTTTTGTGAAAAAAGCCTCGGTTACGGCCGTGCCGATTAACGTCAGATCCGCTATTTGCAGCCGCCGAAGCGGCTCCGCAAGAGCGAAAAAAATTTCATCGGCAAACTGGAAACAAATCAGGAAAGCAACTCCAATGGCGAGGGTACAACGTATCAGCCTGGAACGCAGTTCTTCCAGGTGGGAAGTAAAAGGCATCTGGACATTGTCCGGCTGCCTTTTAGCTGGATCGTCGCTCACTTTGGATCGGTAGCAGGCGTGCTGGGGGTGGTCGAAGGCTCGGCTGGCTTGGCTAGCACCGGATCGTCCTTCTCGGTGGCTGTCTGAGGGGATTCCAGGGCGTCATCGTCCAATTGACGGAACTCGTCTTTGAGCTCATCAGTCGCCTTGCGAAACTCAGCCATGCCTTTGCCCAGTGAGCGGGCAAGCTCGGGTAGTTTCTTCGGCCCAAGAACGATCAGCGCCAGCGCTAATATAAGCAACAGCTCCGGCATGCCAATACCAAACATCGATAGCCTCCACAGATTAGGCTATGCGATTTTTTGTGAGTTCGCAAGCAACGTAAAAGAACTCCGAGACGCGTCTAGTGAATACAACTCTTGTCAAATTGCCTTGGAAAATCTCCATCTGGGCGTAGGTCGTCACCCATTCGTTAACGCCCATATTGGACAGGCTACGTCGGGGTTCAGCCTCGGACGAAGTTGTGACAGGGTCTGGCCAGTGCTAATGAATAAGTCATGGCACGTTCAGCGATCGTAATTGACCGGGAGTTTCTCAAACATTTTCCTGGTGAAGGTCATCCGGAGCGACCCGAACGGATCCGGGTTTTGTTGGATCTGGCTGTAGCCCTGGATCCCACGCGTTTTCAGTTGTTGCCGCCAAGGGCTGCCTCCAAAACTGAAATTCAACTCTGTCACGACGCCGACTACGTGCAAACGGTTGAGGCAACCGCGGCCGTTAGCCGGTATGCTTTGGACGGAGACACGATGACCAGCCAGGATTCGTTCGCTGTGGGATCCCTTGCCACCGGAGGTTTTCTCAGACTGTTGGACACCATTGCTGCGCAAGAAGCGGCTAATGGTTTTGCCATGGTGCGTCCGCCGGGGCATCATGCCCTTAGAAGCCGGGCCATGGGCTTTTGTCTTTTCAATACCATCGCTATCGGCGCTCAGTATCTCAAGAAGACTCACGGCGCGAAGCGAATCGTCATCATGGACTGGGATGTACATCACGGCAATGGCACCCAAGACGCGTTCTATGAAGATCCGTCGGTGTTGTTTATCTCTACACACCAGTACCCATTTTATCCCGGCAGCGGCGGTATCAAGGAGGTCGGCGCTAAAGAGGGCGCGGGCTACACGATAAATGTTCCGCTTCCCGCCGGCTGCGGGGACGCCGAATATTTGCGCGTATTCCAGGACATCGTGATTCCCGCGGTGACGCGTTTCGCGCCGGAATGGATTCTAGTTTCCGCGGGGTTTGACTCGCACCGGCGCGATCCATTGGCGGGGATGAACGTAACGGAGGCGGGCTTCTCGATGATGGCCCAAATGTTATTGCAGCTGGCGGAAACCTTTTGCGCGGGGAAAATCGCTTTTTTACTCGAAGGCGGTTATGATCTCGCTGCATTGAAGGCATCCGTTGCCGACGTTGTCGCGGCTATGCAGCAACCCGGAAGCGAAAAAACTCCTGGCGTTGTTGGCGGCGAAAGGATCGATCCTCTGATTCACGCCGTTTTACAATCGCACGAGCCATTTCGTTGACCCAGCTATTGACCCCCCCGTTGGAGTCATCTATCTTAAAGTCTTAATTCTATTACAGAATGGTTATGGAACGTGAGTACAGCTGAACAACGCAGAGTCGTGGTGACAGGGATGGGGCTGGTTACGCCTTTAGGAACCGGTGTCGACAAGAACTGGGATGCTTTAACCGCTGGCCGGTCGGGGATTAGAAGAATTACCCGATTTCCCAACGTTGATGCTTATGCTTCGCGAATTGCCGGTGAAGTACCGGATTTTTGCGCCGAGGATTTCATCGAACCGAAAGAGATCAAAAAAATGGATCTCTTTATTCAATATGCCGTCGGCGCGGCTGCCATGGCAATGACGGACAGTGGTTTAACGATTGATGAAGAATTGGCCGAGCAGGTCGGAGTTATAATCGGTGTAGGTCTTTGCGGCATCGACACTATCGAGACGACTAAGGATGCCTTGCTGGCTGGTGGACCACGGAAAATCTCTCCCTTTTTTATTCCCAAGGTGATCTCGAACCTGGCACCGGGGCAAATCGCAATCCGCCATGGCGCCAAGGGGATCAATTTAACGCCTACTTCTGCTTGCGCCTCGGGCACACATGCCATCGGGGAAGCTTATCACTTGATTCGACGAGGATTGCAGGACGCGGCGATTACCGGGGGGGCAGAGTCTGCGATTACACCGCTCGGTGTCGGTGGCTTCGCCGCTATGAAGGCGCTATCCACCCGCAATGACGAACCCGAACGCGCCAGCCGTCCTTTCGACAAAGAACGTGATGGATTCGTTATTGCCGAAGGTTCCGGTGTTCTGATTTTAGAAGAAAGAGAAAGAGCATTGAAACGGGGGGCGAAAGTGTACGCCGAAGTAGTCGGCTATGCGGCCAATGGCGATGCCTATCATATGACAGCGCCATCGCCGGAAGGGGAAGGGGCCGCGCGTTGCATGAAACTGGCGTTGAAGGATGCGGGGATCGCACCGACCGATGTCGACTATATCAACGCGCATGGCACGTCTACCGAGTATAACGATGCCAACGAAACGACGGCGATCAAGAGGGTGTTCGGTGAACAGGCAGTAAAATTGGCGGTAAGCTCCACGAAATCGATGACCGGTCATTTGCTCGGCGCGGCCGGCGCCGTTGAAGGGGTGTTTTCGGCGCTGACTCTGCGCCATGGTCTCATTCCGCCGACGATCAACTACGAGAATCCCGATCCCCAGTGCGATCTCGATTATGTGCCCAATCAAGCCCGCAAGGCGGACGTTAAGATCGTTCTTTCAAATTCCTTTGGTTTCGGCGGGACGAATGCGTGTGTGATTTTCAGGAGGGCGGAATGAGTGGCGGAGAGCGGCGCAGCGTAATTCTGGGGACCGGATCTGAACTGCCAGCGAAAATTGTCACCAACCACGACCTCGAAAAAATGGTTGAAACCAGTGACGAATGGATCACCATCCGCACAGGCATCAAAGAACGCCGGGTGCTGGAAGCGGGCAAAGGCAATGCGGATATGGCGTTTCACGCGGCCAGGAGAGCTCTTGAGGACGCGGCCATGGAGGCCAAGGACCTCGACGCGATTATCATGGGAACGGTTACCGCCGATTATCCGTTTCCAAGTTCCGCCTGTGTGCTCGAAGATATGCTGGGCGCAAGAGGAGCTTTTTCGTTCGATGTCGGCGCGGCCTGTTCCGGCTTTCTCAATGCTCTGTCAGTGGCGGATTCCTATATCCGGCTGGGTAAGATTCGCAATGCTCTGGTTGTCGGTTCGGACGCCCTGAGCCGCCTCCTTAACTGGCAAGATCGCACAACCTGTATACTGTTCGGCGATGGCGCGGGCGCCGTCGTGTTGGGAGCCTCGGAAAACGGCAACGGAATTCTGAGCACTAAGCTGCGCACCGATGGTTCTTATGCGAAAACCCTCTACGTTCCGGCGGGAGGGTCTTTGAAGCCGGCCAACTGTGAAACCGTGGAAAAAAACCAACATACCATCACAATGAATGGTAAGGAAGTTTTCAAGATTGCCGTGCGCTCCATGGAAGACATCAGTCGGCAGGCATTAGAGGAAGCGGGCGTTGGCATCGAACAAGTGTCGCTCGTAATTCCGCATCAGGCCAATCGGCGGATCATCGTTGCTCTAGCCGACAGGCTCGGCGTGCCGATGAACAGAGTCATGGTCAATCTCGACAGGTACGGCAACACTTCGGCCGCTTCCATACCGGTTGCGTTGGACGAAGCTAAGCGCCAGGGTCGTATTCAAAAAGGCGATGTAGTTTTGCTCAATGCTTTTGGCGCCGGCTTTGCCTGGGGCGCCGCAGTGGTGAAATTCTAACTCCATCGAGAGTATCCTCTGAGTTTCTCACTCCGACCTATCCGAAATGCAATCGTGAATGTGAAGTTTCCGAGCCTGCGTCGAGGATTACCGCCAGCTAGCTGATAATGACCGGTTAGGTTTCATTATTCGGATTTACTGTTTTCACATCCGCTCACGATTTACCATCAGTCGCTTAAGCTTGCGTCAATTTTTGCTCGATTGCCTGGCGTAGCGCGATCAGTTCTGGAGTGAACTCGACTGTGTAGCAAGCAGGATTTCGGATCTTCTTTGTGGCATCCGGAAGCTGGCTCAACTCGCCGGATAAGCGCGATCGGCTTTGCCTTAAAGTCGGTAACGGCGCGACGATTTTGCCGCTCTTCATGACATTTGTGAGCAGCGCTTCGGTGCCGGTGATATTTTGGCCGCGTAGCCCAACCGTGTCCTTATCGAGTTGTCCTCGTCTGTTCCTTTGGCGAAATACCTGCTTCGCTCCTGGCCAAGAAACTTTGCCAGGGCTGCGTTTTAGCACCGGCTTGCCAGCATATTCGACAAGCTTATAGGCCATGTCGGTCCACGATGCATCGCTTGAAGTTCCCATCTTAGTCCCCACTCCATAGCTATCATAGGGAATTTGCGCGTCATCAAACTCGGCGAGATCGTATTCATCTAAGCCGCCGCTACCAACGATTTTGACGTTGGAGAGTCCAGAGTCGTCGAGAATATTTCGCACTTCAATCGCTAACTGCGGCAGATCCCCGCTATCAATGCGCACGCCTTGAAGGCGCCGACCCTGTGCCGCCATCTCTTTGCCGACTTCGGCGGCTTTGCGCGCGCCTGCGAGGGTGTCATAGGTGTCGATCAAAAAAATAGCATTGTCCGGAAAACTTGCGGCGTAGCTGCGAAATGCATCAATCTCACGTTCGAAGCTCGTAATAAAGGAGTGAGCCATTGTGCCGCTGATAGGTATTCCATAATGTTTGCCCGCCAAGACATTGCTCGTGGCCGAAAATCCAGCGAGGTAACTGGAGCGGGCGACTTTCATGCCGGCGTCGATGCCGTGAGTACGGCGTAGAGAAAAATCGACCACGGATCGGCCCGCAGCCGCGTGAACGCATCGGCAGGCCTTGGTCGCAATGAGCGACTGAAAATTGATCTGGTTGATGATAAAGGTCTCCACGAGCTGTGCTTCGACAATAGGGGAGGTGACTTCAACAATAGGCTCGTCTCTAAAGAATATCTGTCCTTCAGGCAGCGCCCAGACGTCGCCGGTGAATCGCAAGTTTTGCAGAAATTCTAAAAAGTCATGTGTGAAAAGGCCCTGAGAGCGGAGATAATCGATCGCCGCTGCATCCATAGCAAAGCTCTCAAGATAATCGAGAACATCATGTAAACCGGCACAAACGAAATACCCCCGGTTTGCTGGATACGACCTGACAAAAAGGCTGAAGGTAGCCGTCTCCAGCTTGCGGCTATAAAAATACGCTTGGGCCATCGTCAACTGGTAGAGATCGGTTAAAAGCTCAATAGGTTCCCTGGTTTCCACAAAGCCTCCTCGTCGGCATGACAGCTGGACGACGAGGAACGTCCGCTATCCGCCGCGGCATCTCAAATCTCTGTTGATTTATTAGCCCTGGTTTGTTAAGAAATTTTCTACAGCAATTGCGCCGGATTAGCGAGCCAGAGGAGGCTTCATCATATGTTTACAGAAAAGGTTGATTTAAAGGATTTTGAGAA
Source organism: Deltaproteobacteria bacterium (assembly GCA_009379725.1). Taxonomy (GTDB): domain Bacteria; phylum Desulfobacterota; class Binatia; order UBA9968; family UBA9968; genus WHTF01. The sequence continues at coordinate 26,622 of WHTF01000013.1, read as the reverse complement.
GCAAGATCCGGAATATCAGGATCTACTCAAGCGGGTGCTGGCCATTCAGGCTGATTGTGAGATCGGCGGCCCGAATTTGTACGTGAAAAATATTCTACCCTCGGCTCCGACTAAATTGGATCAACTGATCGTCGCGCGCACTGCTGCGGAGGAGATGGATCACTATCGAAAGATGTCTCGCTTGGCGGGCGATATGGGTCTCGACGTATCGTACGTGTTGAGCCGATCCAATCAGGAGCGGTACGTAGAGGCCTTTCGCGGCTCGATTGACACTTGGGAAGACTATGCGGTTTTCGGTTTCTTGATCGATCGAGTTGGCCGTTTTCAACTTGAGGAGTTTATTGGCTGCACGTACCTCCCGTTAGCCCGGATCGTCGAAGATCCCGATGTCATTCGGGAAGAAGAAGGCCATATTGATTTTGGCACAAACAAGACGGCGGAATACGCCGCCAAGGGCGGAGAAGCAAAGGATCGAATTCAGAAGGCGGTTGATTACTGGTACGTCAAGGGCCTTGATATGTTCGGCAATACCAAATCATATCGTTCAGAGCGATACATGTACTGGGGCCTCAAACGGCGGCCCAATGCGGTGGGACGCGCGCAGTATAAGGAGGAGATTGACGGTCTTCTTACCAAGATGGGCCTTGCCGTCCCGGATCCGAACAAAGGACGGCTTTACACCTAGATTTAGAGGTAAAATCATGCAACCAGCACCTCATACCGAAGCTTTAGATCAGCAGTTCAAAGAGTTTATTCAGGCTCTTCAGAAAGCGGTGGGCACTGCCATGCCCCATCTTAAGGACGATCCGAAGATCGTCGATCAGGCGATTGCGGATTGCCAAGAGATTTTGGATGTCGTTCTTGAGGGAAACGTCAAGGAGTGGGTCGCGTAAATCTTTGTCTGCCCGCAGTCCCGGTTCGATCATTTCCCATAGAAGGCGCCTGATTTTTCGAGGCGCCTTTGTTTATCGGTCATTTTTGTTGAGGGAGAAATAAACATTGAACGTTGTCGTTTGCGGTAAAGTCATCCCTGCAAGCTCGGTGACCATCGAGATCGATTCGAACACGAAGCGGATGGTGCGCAAGGGTGTGCCCCATGAGTTGGACCCGGCTGCCGCGAGCGCCGTCGAAGAAGCGCTCCGTCTCACGGAAAAACACGGTGGCACCGTTATTCTAGTCACCATGGGCATCAGCGATGCCACTATCGGTATCCGTAACGCATTGGCCATGGGCGCAACTTCGGCAGTCCATATTCTGGATGAGGCGGTTGCCGGTTCCGACACGCTTGGCACCGCGAAAATTCTCGCCGCCGCGATCAAGAAGCAACCCTTCGATCTGGTTATCTGTGCGACCGAGAGCAGCGACAGTTATTCCGGCATTGTTCCCGGTCAGATCGCTTATTTTCTGGGCGTTCCGCCAGTGACTTTCGCTAAAGAAATTTCAGTCGCAGGCAGTACGATTATTATCAAGCGTCAGAGCGAGAGCGGCTACGATTTGATCGAGTGCGCATTGCCCGCGCTTGTGGCGGTTAGCAGCGGAATTAACGAACCCCGTTACCCGCAGCTGAAAGGCATTATGGCGGCCAAGAAGAAAGAGATTAAGGTTTACACTGCGGCTGATCTGGGGCTCGCGCCAGACCAAGTGGGCGAGAACGGTGCACGAGAAAAAGTTTTGACCGTTGGTAGACCGGCCAAGCGGCAGGCTGGCAAGGTTGTTACGGACGAAGGGGACGGCGGCAAGCAGATTGCGGACTTCCTCGCTGAAATCAAGGTGATTTAAATGGCAGGCGTTATTTGGGTCTACGCGGAACTGAACGACGACAGGATTACGACAACTACCTTGGAAATGGTCGCCAAGGCAGCCGAAGCGGGCAAGGCAGAGGCCGTGCTGTTGGGGCCAGCTCCTGAAGACGCAGTGCAAACACTTGCAAAATATGGCGCAACAAAGATCTATCGATCCGCCGATCCTATTTATCGTGAGTATCTAACGCTCCCCGCAGCTGAGACCATTGCAGGCTTAATCAATACATTTAAGCCGGCGGTGATGTTATTTGCTTCCAGCTACACGGGACGTGATCTAGTTGCCAACTTGAGCGCAAGGCTCGATTGTGGCGCGATTAGCGATGTCGGTGATTTTAAGTTGAAAGACGGCAGCGTGGAGGCCACGATTCCCGCGCTTGGCGCGAGCTATCAAAACACCAGCACATTAGTCAGCCAGGGTACCAAGCTATTGTTGGTGCGGCCGAAATCTTTCGAGCCCGAAATCAGTGAGCAAGCGGTCGCTATTGAGGAAGTGCCAGCCGCCTCGGACGATGGTCTCCGCAAAGTTCGAATGAAAGAGCGAGTAACGGTGAAGCGAGAGGGACCACAACTCGAAGGCGCGAAGACCATTGTCTCTGGCGGACGCGGACTCAAGGGTGAAGAAAACTTTGCGATGTTGAGCGATTTGGCCGAGCTTCTCGGTGGGGCGGTTGGAGCGACCCGCGCAGCCGTCGATGCCGGTTGGGTGCCGTATGCGATGCAGATCGGCCAGACAGGCAAAACCGTTAAACCTGATCTGTACATCGCCTGCGGTATTTCAGGCGCCGTGCAGCACCTATCTGGAATGAAAACTTCCAAAACCATCATTTCCATCAATAAAGATGCAGATGCGCCGATATTTCAATACTCAGATTTCGGCATGGTGGGCGATGTCTTCAAGATCATTCCGCAACTGATTGAAGAGCTTAAAAAACGCCAAGGCGGGTGACCGGGGGCGAAGAGCTGCGGCTACCGGTGACTTGAATTTATTTCTGCTTTAGACTGCTGATCGAAAGAAAATTAACCTATAGAGCATAGATGAAAGGCGAGGGAGGTTCATCGACATTACCGAGCTGGGAGCGTCTTTTACACAAAGTAGGATTACAGCTTTGGGTTGGTTAGAATTCCGTTCCTTTGCATCGGCCCATGCGCCGGCGTCGACATAATGTTTTCTTCGGTCAACTGCGCAGTGAGTTTTACGGGTGGGGTTTTCAGAAATTCAGTCATCGCATCCACGGGGATAGGGCGGCTGTAATAGAATCCTTGTGCCTCATCGCAATCGAGCTGCCGTAGCATATCTTGTGCTTCGTGGGTCTCTACCCCCTCCGCGACGATTTTAAGCCCGAGATTATGACCTAATTCGATAATGGATCGCACGATGATGGAATTATCTTTGTCACGTTCCATGTTTAGAATGAATGACTTATCTATTTTCATACTGGTGACGGGAAGTTTTTTCAAGTAGGCGAGGGACGAGTATCCTGTTCCGAAATCATCAATCGCGAGTTTAACCCCAAGATCTCGGATGAGCGACAGAGTTCGAATAGCGCGTTGAGGATCGCCCATGATGGCGCTTTCGGTCATCTCGAGTTCAAGTTTGTCCGGTGTTACCCCGATATTCTGCAGCAATCCCTTGATTTGATCCGGTAGTTCTTGCGCGTCTAAATTCCACATGGAAAGATTTACCGCCACGCTCACATCGATACCCCTCTCGCCCCATGTGCGGCATTGTAGAAGCGACTGCTGCAAAACCCAGAGTGTCAGTGGAATGATCAAGCCGGTGCGCTCGGCGACTGGAATAAATTCATCTGGCGAAATCAGTCCAAGATCGGGGTGCTGCCAACGCGTGAGCACCTCCAGCCCCGAGATAGATTGCGTTTTGAGGTTGATCTTCGGCTGATACAGTAAGAAAAGCTGGTCAGCAACGATGGCTTGTCTAAGCTGGCCCATACTCAGAGGACTTCGCTGAGCATCATTGTCTCCGTGTGAGTAGAGCGTGTAGTCGGTTTTGCTCCGGCGCGCCGAATTCAAAGCGCTATCGGCGCGTTGCATCAATGTAGTTGCGCTTGAGGTGTGTTCTGGAAATAGAGCGATACCGATTCGCGGCCGTACGTCGAGTTTTAGGCCCTCGATCAGTAGAGGTTCTTGTAAGCTGCCCAAAACCTTTTTGGCTACTAGAATAACATCGTCTGAGCCGTTCACGGACGGAAGCAGTACCGCTATCTCTCCATTCTCCCTGCGTATCACGGTGTCGGAATCTCTGAGAGTGTTTCTCAATCTTGTCCAAACTGAGTCGGAGAAATTAGGCATTCGGGTGAGATCGGCTAAGGAATGATCAGGACAGTCAAAACCTATCAGCAGAAGACCAACCTGCTTGACGGTGTGTTGGGCAGCCAGAACTACCTGCCGGAGCCGTAGTTGAAATTCGGCGTCGCCAGATAGATCGCTAATGTTCTGAGTCATTTATACGTCTCGTATTCCGCGGTCTAGCGATGATGATGGCCTCATCGCCAGTAGGAAGTTCAGGGTAATGACATCCTGCCTTTTCTTCAGACCAATTTGAACCCAAACGCAAGGCGCATGCCACGAACTTGCATTGTTGACCTATCTGCGAGACGGTGCCCTACCAGACCGGCGTAGGATTCCGCTTTTCGTGTCATATGAAACACCAAACATGGCGTCATAAGCTCAGCTTTGACAGCCTTGTTTGACCATGTTTGACTGCAGGCTGGGAGAAACTGTCCCAACGAGACATATGATGAGGACAAATTTAGTGTCGGTTTCGGACAAAAATGTCACTGATCTAGGCGGAGTCGAAACTTTTGAAAATGAAATGTAGCTCAATAATGACTTCATGGAAGGTCGTCCAGATCAAGAAGATTAGACGTTTTTGGCATCGTTTGTCATCTCAAGATCTCGTCGGTGCTCCGAGAATGTGCCGAAGCTTCCGAGCTATATTGGGCGATCCAATGATGATATTTGGCCTTGTCTCGTACGAATATACTTGCGACCGCATCCGAGTATATTAACCGCCAGCGAGGGTGGCTCTTCAGCCGTGCCGAAAGCACCGAACCGGTATTGAAGAAAATCCATTCTACTTGATGCTTTTGGAGCACATCCTCCCAGCCGGGCAGTGTGCGTGATACCTGGAGATATTCGCTACCTAATGTCGCCCCATACATGTCCGATCGACCGTCGAAGAATACTTTATACTCAGGCCAAGCCGTGTATATGAGATAGTCTCCGAACTCGTCATTGTTGAACATATTTCCAGGGATCTTTTTGGCCATGAGAAATTCCACAGCCGCTTTCGGAAAAAGTTTATTGTTAAATTCAGCGTGAAGCGGGTTCATGTGTGAGAATGTGAGTACCCCGACGATTCCGACAGCCGGCCAGAGATGTCCTCTTGTTCCTGCATCGATAAAGCTGAAATTGGCAGAGCGTCGAGCGAGCCATTCAAAGCTTCGTCGCGGGAGATTGACTTTCAGTCGATCGATTAACCCTAACAAAATAGGTGCAATTATGATCGCATAAAGCGGTATGTATCTCGCAGAATAAAGCGCCATGTACGTGACAAGCAAAACAAGCCCCAGTTCTATCCAATTCAAGGCAACACGCGATAACGCAAACAGTCCGATTGCCGCTAAGAGAAGATACTTGAAAGGCAGTGGCTCGTGAAAGTTCGGCGACAGAAATTCCTGCACATTGTCCATGAGGAACGCATCAGACGCCACAGCGAAAGGGAAAAGCAGTATGCGATAGCCGTGCGGATTAAGCACCGACACTGCCAGGCAAGCTGCAAGTACCTTAGCAAGGGACTTTACTCTGTCAATGTGTTGACTTGCTATGGATCGATCTTCGAAACACCAGGCTGCCAGGTTTCCACCTGCGTAAAGGAGGAGAAGTATCAAGCCAAAAATATATCCTCCATGTAAATTAACCCACAGAAGCATTAGGGGAGGCAATAGGTAAAGCTTGTTCTTCTCCTTGTACTGAAAACTGTTAAGGATCGAATACCAGATAACTGTCAGCGCGAGAGAAAAAATATGAGGCCGGGCAAGCCAGTGTAAAGAAGAACAGATCGCAGCCATGGCAGTGATTAACAGCGCTAAGGGGATGTCCGGGCTCTTGTCGCGTAACATCTTGAACAACCCGAGATAGGTTAATGCGATGATAAGCGCAAAGAAAATAACAATGCCTGTCAGGCCGGAATAGCGATGGACGATGGCCATGATGACTTCAGATAGCCACTCATGGGCTGTCCACGGCAACTGAGGCACCCACAAAGAGAAAACGTCGGTTTTTGGGACCATGCGGTTTTGCAGAATGAAATCGCCGGCACGTATGTGATAACCGGTATCGCCGTCGTTTAGCAATTTTCCGGTACTAAAAACAAGGTGGAAAAAAATGAATAGAAAAATCAATTCCGCCGACGAGGGCAGTAAATATTTCATCCGTGACTTCATTGAAAAAATTTCAGGCGATCCATCTAGGCAAATCAACGACGGATGTTGATTTCAATGCTGGCAGTTGCAGGCCGGGAGTGAGCGGCGCGACGAATCACACTAGTTGCCCGGCTGGTGGCTTGCTTTGTGTGGGTTTCATGGATTTATTACGTACGAAAACCCGCCGTGGGATTGGCAATGAGAAGGGAAGTCTGATTTTCCTAAAAAAGCCAAACCTGCGTTTGCCGTCACTTCGGTAACGGCGGGGAAAAACAACCTTGAACTTAGATCCCTTGCCTAATTCGCTTTCGACGGAAATTGTGCCATTCATCTGCTCGATATGCTTCTTGACGATACTCAGTCCCAAGCCAATCCCGCCGCGCGAGTTTTCCGTGGACGTCTTGTAAGCTTGTATAAATGGCTCGAATATACTGCCGACGGCGTTCGGCGGAATGCCCACACCCGTATCGATGACCTCCAAAATAACGGAGCCGGATCTTCTTGACTGATCGAGAGTGACGGTAATTGAACCTTGATCCGTATATTTCACCGCATTTTGCAGGAGATTACTCGCTACTTCTTTGAATCTTTCAGGATCGTTTTTGATGGTTGAAGCAGTTCGTGGGAGGTCCCATATCAGTTGTAAGCCTTTTTGGATGCAAAGAAAGTCAAAGGTATCTCGCAGGTCAAGTAAAACCTTGTTGGCGCTAAATTCTTCAACGCGAAGCGGTTGTTTACTCGCTTCCAAGCGGGAATAAATGAGAATCTGGTCTATCATATTCTTCAGGTGGCCGGACTGCTTCGCGACAATTTGAAGGATGTCCTGATGTTTACCATCAACTTGTCCGTAAAGACCGTCGGTGAGGCATTCTAGATAGCCAATGATCACCGCAAGCGGCGTACGAAGTTCATGAGATACCTGATTCAAAAATTCCGCTTTTAGCCTCGCGAGATTCTCGGCTTTTGCTTTCTCCTCTTTCAAAAGCTCCAGCATTGCATCAGTTCTACGCTTGTCAACTGGAACCGCATTATTGATGGCCAGGACCATCATAAAAATTCCGACAAATGCGGCAGTAGCATACGCGACTAATTCTTTGTCCGAGGTCAATAGTCTCGAAAGATAGACTAAATCGTTGGCAATTGTATTCGAAAAATCGGTCAACTTTGGCGTCGCTGCGGATGGTCCTAACCGTGTTCGGGTAGTGGGCTGCGGACGGACAGTTATTTCGCTCGGATGTTTCTGTTTAGCCAGGTACCATGCGCCTAAAAGGCTGACCAGAATGACGAGACTAATGCACAGTGATCTGCGGGAGCGCATCGGCTACTAGTGTGCAGAGGCTTGGCGTGGTCTGATAGTCTCTTGGGGCAAATATATTTCAATTCGGTCTTTGCCGGCATTCTTTGCTTGGTACAAAGCGCGATCCGCATCATCGACCATTTGGCGCCAATCTGAATACTCTTTGATGGATGTCGAGGCGAGGCCCATGCTAACCGTCAATAAAAATGGCTTATTCGCTGTTCCGAAGGAGCAAGATCTGATCTCGTCGTGAAATTTTTTAGCGACTTGGAGGGAGCTCTCTTGGTCGGTGTCTGGAAGTATCAGAACGAACTCTTCGCCGCCGTAACGCGATGGAAAATCACTGCGGCGTGTTTTGTCGCGTAAGATTTCCGAAATCTTAATCAATGCGGCATCGCCGCCGTGATGGCCGTAAGTATCATTAATAATTTTAAAGTTATCGATGTCGAAAATCAAAACGGACAACGGATGTTCATAACGCTTTGATCTTTCGAATTCTTCGCCGATTTTTTTCTCGAATGCTCGTCGATTAAATAGCCCGGTGAGCGAATCGGTCTGAGTCTGGTATTCAAGGTGTTGTTGATACTGAACTACCCGGGAGCCGACGCGTACACGCGCCAGTAGTTCAGAGAATGAAAAGGGCTTTGTGATATAATCGTCGGCTCCGAGATCGAGACCGCGAACGCGATCGCCCTCCTGAATGCGGGCAGTAATTAAGATCATGTATATATGTCTCAGAGCGGAATTGTTCCGAATCTTATTGATGAGTTCAAAGCCGTCCATTTTGGGCATCATTATGTCTGAGAGTGCGATATGGACTTCCTCTTGATTCAGTTTTTCCAGCGCTTCGACTCCATTGGCGGCGGTTATGACTCTGTATCCCTCTCTTCGAAGGACAATAGCTAAGAGATCGCGCTGATCGGGATGATCTTCAATGATGAGGACCGTTAATTGGGTTCTATTATTTTCGACGTTTTCCATTAAAGTTCCATCGGTTTAATACTGTGTGTTGTGTTTCCTCGATTCGTAGACTCGATCAGCGTACGCCAAGAAGCAATCGTCAATAATTGATGAAGATGGCAGCAAAAGTCATACCATTGACTCCGACTACCATAGAGAAGCCTGAAATGGTCGATCCAGGAATATGAATGCCGGCTAAGTGCACTAGGCATAACGACCTGCAGGGAGACTACCGGGTTCTTTTGTCAATCTCCAGAAGTGAACAATCAATAGGGCGGTGACATGAGCGTTGCGGTTTCTGACAGTTGAGCTTTTAAATTTGTCAGTATTGTCAGGGCTGAATGAGAACGAATTGTCTGAATCGTTGCAACTAGCAGAAAAAATGAACGTTACGAACTTGGCATAAAGTCTGCGTTAAGGGCTTGGCAACGGCGATTGAGACAAACGCAATGGTAAAGATAGGTTCTCATAGGGTTGGTAGAATGGTTTTCTGATTCGGTTACAACTATTTCAATCATGAAAGGAGGTGAAGAATAATGAATTTGCTGAAAAGGTTAGTGGTCGAAGAGGAAGGACAAGGTCTAGTTGAATACACCTTGATCGTTCTTCTCGTGGCCTTGGTTTTCTGGGTTGGTATCAAAAACACGAACGTCGGTTCTCAGCTTGGAAATTCGTGGAACGAGGTCAAGAATTGTCTTGCGGCTCCGCAAACGGCTTGTGGCTCGGGTTCATGATTAAGTCTCACGGCTTTAATTGTGCGCTTGGGGATCGAATAAAGCATTTTTCGATTCCCAAGCGCACGTTTTAACTCTGACCCAAATATTTGTTGACAACTTTCCATCGCAACTATACCATCAGCCGCCGATAAATACGTCCTAACTTGAAATTTGCGTTGAACTTTACGTTATTTGCGCTCGTTAGCCTTGCGGCTTTCTTTGATATAAAAGAACGAAGAATTCCGAACTGGGTAGTCTTGTCGGGGCTCCTTGGGGGAATTATTCTTGGTCTCTTCCAGGGTAGCACGCAATTGATTTACAGCCTTATCGGTTTGTTTGGTGGCATTTTAGTTCTCCTGGTTCCCTTTGCTTTTGGATGGGTGGGAGCGGGAGATGTCAAATTGTTTGGCGCTGTTGGCGCAATCATAGGATACAAGACATTGCCGCGGGTTTTTTTCTATTCGTGTATTATTGCCGGAGTGCTGGCTTTAGCGGCGATTGCTTTAGGACATGCGAAACAAACTTCTTTTCGAAACTTTTGGGCAGATTGTAAGCTGGTTATTTTGACGGCCGGCCATGGGCGCCCTCGAGCCGATATTATGCAGCTGAATCCCGGTGCTTATTCAGTTCCCTGGGGTGTTGCGATTGGCGCTGGTACAATTATGGCATATTATTTCGACCCAACAGGGAAGTGGGCGGGGTTTTAGTACATCTGGGAAATCCAAGGAAACAATGGTAAGAGTTCTCCCGTATGATTGTGCTGTAAAACTTACAAAAGGGGAGTATGTATGCAAAATAGGCTCAAAATAGCACTGGTCGTGGCGGTCTTCTTCGGATTGGTCGCGGCTTATGGAATATTCAATTTCCTGCGCCAGCAGCGTGCGACGGCCGAGGCGCTGCGAACTCAAACGCAAGATGTCGTTATTGCGTCAAAAGATATCGCGGCGGGAAGCGCAATCAGCGAAGGAATGGTGAAGGATGGCACCGTGAGGGCCATCAAATGGCCCAAGAGTTCGGTTCCCGCCGGTTCGTTTAGCGCTCCAACTCAGGTCGTTGGCAAGGTGAATCGGGTAAAGATCATGGCTAATGAACCGATTCTCGAATCTCGACTGGCGGGAGAGGGGGCGGGATTGACGGTTCGATTGGAACCCGGTAATCGGGCGATGGCCGTTCGAGTGGATGAGATCATCGGTGTGAGCGGATTTATCGTGCCCGATGACCGTGTGGATGTAATCATCACAACCACGCCGCCGGGCGGTGGGAATAACGCAGACACGAAAGTCTCAAAGATCGTCCTGCAAAATAAGCGAGTTCTATCTGTCGCTCAGAGCACTGAGCAAAAAGATGGCAAGCCACAGGTCGCACGCTCGATTACGCTTGAGGTGAGCCCCGAGGAAGCCGAAAAACTCTCTCTAGCTCATCAAGAAGGGCCTATCGTGCTGGCGCTAAGAGGCCTTGGCGATGACAGCGAAGCCAAAACCGATGGCAGTAACAAGAGCGATTTATTGGCTCTGGGAAGGCGCCAAACTCGACCGGTGGGACCGGGTAAAGTGCGTCCCGTCGCTCAGGCGCCGGACAAGTATAAGGTGGAAGTAATTCACGGCAGCAATAGAAGCGTGGTGGAATTCTAGTCAGGGAAGGAAACGACTCATGAGATACCTTGGTTCAGTTTGGCGGCGGTCGAGCAGGCTTCGGGTAGCGATTGTGGCTTTATTGTTCGTACCGTTGCTGGAAGTTGCTGCACAGGAGCAGGTAGCGCCGACGCTATCGGTTACAGTCAACAAATCGATGGTTTTTCGCCTGGCTGAGAGAGCAAAGCGTGTCTCGGTTTCTCAGCCGCAGGTGGCCGATGTAATCGTAGTTGCTCCTAGCCAGCTTTTGATCAATGGCAAGGCGGTAGGTACGACGTCTTTGATCGTCTTCAATGAAAAGGGCGAGGTTGCCAATTACGATCTAATCGTCGTGCCGGATGTTATCGCCTTACGGAGCCAGCTCAGGGTAGTGCTTCCCAACGAGAAAGTTGAAATATCGACGTCCGGGCCTGCGCTTCTCCTGAGGGGCGAGGTGTCAAACGAAGTCGTCTATGACAAAGTCTTGGAAATCGTCCAGACTCACCTGCCGCCCAAGCCGCCGGCCGCTGTGTCCCCGCCAAGTACTACAATAAATCTCCGCGGTGGGCGTCAGAGCCGCCCGAACGTCACCGGGTTTGGAATTGCCGGGGGTGGGCAGATTGCGTTCGAGGAAGAATCCTCTCTAGACGACGTGAACAGATGGGGCGACAAGCGAAGCATCGATGGGATTATTGATTTGCTCGTAATTAAAGAGGTTCGGCAAATCGAGCTGGATGTGATCGTCGCGGAGGTCGCGACTGGTAAGCTGAAAGAGATTGGTTTCGACTTTTTGCAAAATACGCAACATACTTCTTCCTTGACCCGTTTAGGTTCGCAATCGGGATTTGGTTCAGATCTTTTCAATGATACAGCGCCCGATGCCTTGTTGTTCGGCGCTGCCACGTCGGGAATTTTTCAATACTTCAATGGCTCTTATTCTCTCACTGCTTTGTATCGTTTGCTGCAGAACAAGAATGTCACTGAAATCCTTGCGCAACCAAGACTGGTTATGAAAAATGGCCGTACGGGAGGGTTTCTGGCTGGTGGAGAATTTCCCGTGGTTGGCGTTTCCGACGATACCTTCGATGTCGACTTCAAGCCTTTTGGCGTGAGACTCGACTTCGTGCCGACCTTGACTTGGTCCGATCGGATCGATCTACGGGTATTTCCGGAAGTCAGCGAGATCGATCAGAGTGTCTCCGTTGGCGGGGTTCCCGGATTGAAGGTTCGACGAACGGTAAACCGCGTGGAATTACGGGAAGGAGAAAGCCTGGTGATCGCAGGATTGCTGGATCGGAGGATTCTCAAAGACATTAGCAAATTTCCTCTTCTGGGAGATATTCCTATTCTCGGCGCTCTTTTTCGCAGCACGCGATTTAGAAACTCGGAGTCGGAATTGGTGTTCGTGATCACGCCGCGGATCGTGAGCGCAAGGAAGCCCGGTGAAAAACCCCAACTCCCGTCAATTGAAAAGTATGACGACCCGGATATTCGACAGGTTCCAGTTCCTGGGGGTTCGGTACGCGCTAAGCCGCAAGGTCCGGGTGCAAGTATTCCGTAAGTCTCGATAGCGGGAACGTATTATTGAATTTCGATCATTGTGAGAGAGACAGGCTGCGACAAACATAACCGATCGCGATATAGAAATTTAGCATGAAGCTACCGATTTGCCTGATCAGCGAGGACAACAAAGCGCTTGGGGAGCTCAAGCAGCAGCTCGAAAGAGAAGCCGCATACGCCGTCGAGTCAAAAGTGTACGGTTACGGCGCTGCTTTCGACTGGTTGCGCGGCAAAAGCGGGCCGGTAGTGGCGGTAGTGGATCTAAGCCGCGACCCCGAGGGAGCGTTCGCCATCGCCGCGGAGATTAAACTCAAGCTTTCTAATGTTCGTTTGGTCATGACGTCTCCTTCCGGTAATCCCGACGCAATTTTGCGTGCGATGCGTTCAGGGGCGGAGGAATTTTTCACACAGCCGTTTGATTGGGCAGAGGTTCTCAAGTCGTTAGACGGGATTAGAAATAAGATAGATCTACACACTTCGCGAACCGCGGATCGAGGTCAGATAATTGCCGTCTCATCGAATAAAGGCGGCGTTGGATCCACCACTGTCGCGACGAATCTGGCTGCCAGCTTGGTTGCTCATAAGAAGTCCGTCTGTTTGGTCGACTTGGTGTTGCAGTTTGGATCGGTGACTAGCTTTTTAAACCTCGAAGCCTCATACACCATTTTAGATTTGGTCAAAAACCTAAAAAAAATCGATCCGATGTTTCTCGATGGTTCTCTGGTCAAGCACGCATCGGGGATTCGCGTATTGGCTGAGCCCTTCTACGCTGAAGATGCCAGACGCATAACGGCGGCGGATATCGACGAAATCCTGGAAGTTCTGTCGCAATTTTTTGATTATGTAGTTGTCGATACGCCGAAAGAATTCGACGACATCCTTGCGTTGGTTTTAGACAAAGCCAATATGATTCTGTTTGTAACCGAGATGGACGTTCCCTCATTGAAAAGCGCCCACAGGGCGTTTGAGCTTTTTAACAGGATGGGGATCTACGAGAAAAAAATTCGTCTTGTATTGAACCGGTATATCAAAAGCAAACTTATGAGTCCTGAATCCGCGGAAAAGGCTCTAGGGGCAAAAGTCTTCTGGACTCTCCCCAACAACTATCCGACGGCGATAGCCGCCGTAAATCAGGGACTGTCGATCCAAGAATGCGATCCGAGATCGGATATCGCGAGAAGCTACTCGGGGCTCGCGGACGCCGTGCTCGAATCGTTCTCCATAGCGGGCGCTACGCGGCGGGACGGGGTTGAAAAGAGAGTGGGTCTACTCAACCGTTTGATGCCCGTGCGAGGATTGCTCAAGTAATTAAGGGGACAACTAATGAAAAATCCAGCTCTAGGCGACGCGGACAAGGACAAGTGGGAAATCGACAGGGGCGGCGGCTCGGACAATTTTCGCGTTCCTATGCGGTCGATGCCGACCGCGAATTCTGAAACCGTGCTGCAAGACCTTCGGCTCCGCATCCACCGCAAATTGATCGATACATTGGATTTAACCAAGCTTTCCAATTTGGAAATGGAGAGAGTTAGAGTCGAGATCCGCCGTATCCTGGAAGATATGGTAACGGCCGAAGCTATTCCGGTCAGTCGTGCCGATCGAGAACGCCTTGTGATGGAAGTTCAACATGAGGTGTTCGGTCTCGGACCGCTCGAAACTTTAATGAAGGATCCGGAGATCTCAGATATACTTGTGAACTCTTCCAGTCATATTTTTGTTGAACGTTACGGCAAACTCGAGAAAACCGACGTTAGATTTCGTGACGACGCCCACCTTATGCAGATCATCGAACGGATCGTTACACGCGTCGGAAGGCGGGTCGACGAAAGCTCTCCCATGGTGGATGCTCGTCTTGCTGACGGTTCGCGCGTCAATGCGATTATTCCGCCGCTCGCGCTCGATGGGCCGGTTCTTTCGATTCGGCGCTTTGGAACGGAACGCCTTACCGTCAATGATCTTATCCAATTCAATTCAATGCCGGCGCAAATGGCAGAGGTCGCGGCCGCCTGCGTGAAATCGCGATTGAATATGCTGGTTTCGGGAGGCACAGGCGCGGGCAAAACCACTCTGTTGAATTGTTTATCTAATTTCATTCCGGACAATGAACGAATCGTTACCATCGAGGATTCGGCTGAACTGAAACTACAGCAAGATCATATCGTGCGTCTAGAAACGCGCCCCGCCAATATCGAAGGACAGGGTGCCGTGACGGCGCGTGATCTGGTTCGTAACGCCCTCCGTATGCGCCCGGACCGGATCGTCATCGGCGAGGTCCGCGGCGGCGAAGCTTTGGATATGATGCAAGCGATGAACACCGGTCATGACGGGTCCATAAGCACAATTCACGCGAACAGCGCCCGCGATGCGCTTTCTCGTCTGGAGACCATGATGCTTATGGCGGGCATTGCTCTCCCGGAACGTGCTCTGCGCGAGCAGGTGGCTTCCGCGCTCGACGTCATTGTCCAGCTCACGCGTCTGAGTGACGGCAGCAGAAAAGTAGTGGAATTTGCCGAAGTGACAGGTATGGAAGGTAGTACCATTACCACTCAAACGATTTTCAAATTCGATCAGCGTGGCGTGGAGAACGGCAAGATTATCGGAGAATTCGTAGCTACGGGAGTTATGCCTTCGTTCATGGACCGGCTCGAACGGCATGGCTTTAGAATCCCAAATACCCATTTTATGCCGGTTCCAATGGGTTCCAGGAAAAGAGCTATATGAGTTTATTCCTCATTGCCATTTTTGTATTTTTAGCGGCGATGTCGCTGATCGTGATTATTTTCCTGCTGCCAATGGCCGTTCAGGATACGGCGCAGGCTCGAATCAAACGCCGGCTCACGACCATCGGTCGAATGAGTTACGCTTCAAAATCTGAAATTCAGAACCTGCTTAAGACTTCGATTTATAGCGATGTTCCTTGGATCAACACCTTCCTTTCCAAGATCAGAGTGGCCCAGAAAATCGATTTGCACCTTGAAAAGGCCAACGTCGATATGAGCCCCAGCGTGTTCCTCCTATGCTCCGGGGGGGCATTTGCGGTGACGTTTTTTATGTTCACGCTCGTGGGCAAACCGTTATGGATGGCCGTATTATTTGGATCCATCGCGCTGATGATTCCTTATTGCTACTTGAAGTATATTATTTGGAAGCGTCTGCGAAAGTTTCTCGAACAAATGCCCGATGGCCTGGATATGATTAGTCAAAGTCTTCAAGCCGGCCTCGGTCTCACGCAGGCGATGGTCTATGTGGCTAGGGAAATGCCGGATCCGATCGGTACCGAGTTTTCAGTTTTCATTGAGGAGGTCAATCTAGGCTTGCCTCTTAATGACGCCTTGAAAAAGTTTGAGGAACGAATGTCCCTCGCCGAAGTACGGCTGTTTAATACGGCATTGTTGGTTCAGCGCGAGATTGGCGGCAGCCTTGCGGAGCTGCTTACAAAATTGGCAAATATCATCCGCGATCGCTTCCGCATTGAGAGATTGATCAAGAGTTTGACTGCGCAAAACCGTATGAGCGCCTGGACTGTCAGTTCGATACCACCGTTCCTGGCGGTTTTTATGTTCATTCGCGAACCGGAAATGATGAACGAAATGTTGGTGCATCCGGGAGGTCGTGCGATGCTGGCGACGGCTCTGGTGTTGGAAGTGTTGGGTATCCTGGTTTTCCGCAAGTTCATAAAGATACATATCTGACGGGATCATATGGAAGCATTAATTGCACTTGGAGTATTCGGAGTTGTCGGTACGATTATATATCTCGTTTTTGCGCCCAGGGCGCCGATAGCGGAAGAGGTCATTCAACGGAGACTCGAGACCATATCAAGCCCACGAGCCGAGTCCGCGCGGATTCGTTTGTTTGATAGTGAAGAGGAGACTTTTTGGGAGCGGGTGACTAACTTCTTTTTTGGCAGCAAGGAAATACCTGCCAATTTATCGAAGGCGGGCACGCGATTGCATCAGGCAGGTTATCGGGGTGCCCGAGCCATCAGGATCTACTGGGGATTGCGCATTTTTCTAGGCTTGGCCTTGGGCCTTACGGGGCTCTTGTTGGCCTTCCTCATGAATGCGCCGATGCTGGATGTCCTTCTCCTAGGTGGGGCGGCTGGTGCCGCGGGTTATATGCTGCCCTTTCTGACGGTCTATCGAAAGGCGAGTGCCCGTGTTCTCGAAATGCGCGAAGCACTTCCCGATACTTTAGACTTGATCGTTATTTGCGTGGAAGCGGGTATGGGCGTCGATGCGGCGTTGAATCGCGTTGGAAACGAACAAAACAACCAGCAGTTAGCCATAGGTGAGGAGCTTTTGCTTGCTACACAGGAGATGCAAGCTGGTGCGCGGCGCAAGGAAGCTTTGATCCGTATGGCGGATCGATGCGGTGTGGAGGAAATCCGTGGACTGGTTACTTTCCTGACTCAGACTGAGGAAATGGGCGGTAGTATCGCGCGTTCTCTCAGAGTCTATGCCGAGACTATGCGCGATAAACGCAGCCAAGCTGCCGAGGAGGCGGCGAGAAAGGCGGTCATCAAGCTCATCTTCCCGCTGGTGTTTTTTATATTACCGGCGATCTTTATCATCCTGCTTGGACCCGCCGGTTTACAACTCATGAAAACGCTTTCAGATCCGTTGAGGTAATCTCGTGCCGGTTATCAATCTAACCAAGAATACCTGGCTTGCGACCAAGATAAGAAAAGCCGACAATTTTATCACCCGGCTCGTCGGGTTGCTCAAGCGCTCGACTCTTGGCCCGGAGGAAGCATTGTGGCTGATGCCGAGCAAGGGCATACACACGATCGGCATGAAGTTTCCCATTGACGTAGTTTTTTTGAACAAAAATAACTTCGTGCTGAGAATCGTTTCCGGCATGGTTCCGAATCGAATCGGCGGCATTAAGCTGCGGGCATACAGCGTGCTGGAACTGCCGAATGGTACGATCAAGAAGTCTTATACCGAAGTGGGCGATCAACTGGAAATCTCACTTGTGGAAACTTCCGAAATGGATGATCTGAGAGACACGCGGCTGACTGAAATAGGGTAGTTTGCCGAACATTGACTCGATGGGTGAACGCCATGAATGCTTCAATAAGGAACGGAACTCGTAGTTTTGACAAACGGGTTTGTCGCCTCAAGGAACAAAACAGGAGAGGCCAAGCTGTCGTTGAATTCACGCTTATTTTCGTCTTGTTCCTGGTCATTGCCTGGATTCCCGCCGATTTCGGTCTCGCGTTTTTCACTGGACAGTTGGCTCAGAACGCTTCGCGTGAAGGAGCAAGAATCGCAGCCGCGGATCCTACGCTCACGACAGCAGGTGGGTTTTGCACCATGCCTGCTTGCCCAGGAAATATCTTGAGTGAAGCTGCCGGCCGTTTGTCATCGGCACTGCTTCCGGGTGCTACGATAAGCTGGGCATTGGACGCTGGAAGCACCCCGCCGACATGCGACCGAATGGTCACTGTTATCATTTCCGGGAGTTACAACTTTTTCTTTTACCGGCTGCTTGGTCTTATGGGGTTTTCCGTGGATGATCAAATCCCGATCATACGAACGACCAGTATGAGATGGGAACACCAATGCTGAAGCCGATAGGCCTGGACGTCGCTTATAAAATCGTTGGTGCATTATGAAAACTGTCAAACCCGAAAGAAAAAACATTCTAGCTGACCGGCGGGGGCAGAGCATCGTTGAAATTACTCTTATTACTCCTTTACTATTAATAGCTCTGTATGTGCCTTTCGATTTTGGGATCGCCTTGTTCACGGCTCATTTAACGCAAAATGCGGTAAGGGAGGGCGCTCGAATAGGGGCAACTGTTCCTGATCCCAGCGGTAGCTGTACGATGCCGTGTTCGGGTCAGCCAGCGGGAAGCGTTCTCGCAGAAATAAGGGAGAGAATGCCCGAGCGTTTATCGGACGCGACCATAACAGTGACCCTATCGGGCGCCTCCGGCGCTGCTTGCATGCGCACAATAACCGTCAGCGCCGACGGGAACTATCCTTTTGGTCTTTATCGCCTGATGGGTCTCTTCGGATTTGTGACCGATCTTGATTTGCCTATTACACGTTCCACTGAAATCCGTTACGAGTTGCAGCCGTATGCACCGAGTACGAAATGTTAGGCCGTCAGAGGCGGTCGGAGGTTGCGATGAAGTGCCTGAGAAATGAAAGCGGCTCGATTTTGGTCTTGGCCACGTTGATGATAGTGCTCCTGTTAATCTTTGTAGGCATGGGTTTGGATACTGGTTGGTTGGCATACAACCGAGCTCAGGGGCAGCCTGCCATGGATGCAGCGGCGTTAACCGGTGTGACGGGAATTCCTACGGGTGACCCTAACGCGATAAAAACAAGAATTGAAGAGCTGAACCTGACGAACGACTACGTAAAGAGCCTCGCCAATCCTATAGACGGTACCGTTAATGGTCCCAATGTTACTCTAGTTAAGTATGATCCCGCGACTCAAACTATCACACAGGTCGGGAGCCTACCGGCCGGCGCGAATGGTATTAGGGTGGCACTTGAGGAGACCAACCCGTATACGACGGACACTTCCGGGACATCGATCAACACACCAACGTTTTTGACCCCGTTGCTCAATCTTTTCGGTGCGAACGTATCAAGCATTGCTAATGTTAATGTTAGCGCAGTCGCCGCTCTTAAGGCGCTGCCTTCAATGCCAGTTGTTGTCACGGGTTGTCCCGCACTAGAATCGACGAATCCTTGGTGCAACGATCAAGTAGATGCCACGGGTAATAGCGTACCGAAACTGTGTGCGGGTGGTTGTACAAGCAGCGGTGGTGTTGTCACCGGTACGAATTGCCAACTTATAAGGCATCCTGATCCGTCTGATACTGCGGGTTGGACTAACTTGATGCCTTCGGGACCAACCTCTGAGGACGCTGTAGAGGAGTTGCTTGACGCCACAAAAAGCTGTGAGAAAAACAATCAGTTCTCAAGTGTCGGTCAGCCTATCTGTCTCAACAACGGCAACATTCCACCACTGGTTAAGAGAGTCGATGAACTCTTTGGAAATGACGGCTGGTCACAGCCAGAGGACTGTTTTTTGATTCCATACGTTGACCAAAAAATCAGCACGATCAACCAGTGTGAAACACTAAAGGGCTGGGCGACACTTTGTATTTCGGCTGTACAAAGCAAAAATCCCTTTGCGATTTATGGTGATCTTTCATGTCCCTCAGACCTATTTAACACGTCGACTCAATGTTATAAACCGGTACTTCTAAGGGACACCAAGTCAGGGATGTAATTGCGTCCGACCAACGAGACTTTATGGTTTGGCGTACGAATCACCCTGGACGATGCTGCGATGTTACAATGGTGTTTCCTTTCGCAGTGATCATTGCGGAATTAGAATCTGAGTAAAAGAAATATGTATGCCCTTTTCCTGCGCTACAAAAATTTCGTAGCTATTTGGTTGTTTTGGCTGGTTTCGTTTTTTGTACTCCTTCAAGCTTCTTGCAAACCACTCGCACGTGAAACCAAGCTGGCTGAAGTGAACGGCGTTGCGATAAATGAGCGACAGGTCGACGCCGCAAACGCTCGCAAACTTTTAATGCTTCAACGTCAGATCTACGAGATCAGGCGAGACACGATTGATCAGTGGATTAACGATTCATTACTCAAGCAGGAAGCTGATCGAAGAGGTATGTCTGTCGCGACACTGTTGGAAAATGAGGTTGAATCTAGTATACCGCCAATGAGCGAATCTGAAATTAAAGCATTCTACGAGTCAAACAAAGTCCGGGTGCCAGTCCCATTCGAGCAAGTCAAAGCTCAGCTTCAAGCCTTTCTTCTCAAGCAGAGAAGCGACGCTAAGCGGAATTTATATCTCCAGACCCTCAGGGAAAAATCAAAAATCGTGAGGTACTTAAAACCACCCCCGGTGCTTCGGACGGATATCAACGTTTTGGACGCCCCATCCAAAGGCAAAGATAGTACACCGGTGACGATCGTCAAGTTTGAGGATTTTCAATGTCCGTTTTGTAAACAGGCTCAGCCGATCCTGGGCGAAATTCTTACTCGTTATAATGGCAAAGTACGGGTTGTGCATAAAGACCTTCCTTTGGATAGCATTCATCCCCAGGCTCGACAAGCCGCCGAGGCGGCTCGCTGCGCCGGTGACCAGGGTAAGTTCTGGGAGTATCACGACAAGCTTTATGCGTCGTCGCCGAAGGCGGCGCCGGAGGATTTGAGGTCCTACGCGAAAGAAGTGGGGTTGAACAAAGATTCCTTTGAAACATGCTTAAGTAGCGGCAAATTCAAGGCTGTCGTGCAAAAGGATGTGAATGAGGGTGCCGGCTTGGGCCTGACCGGAACTCCAGCTTTTTTCATCAACGGTCGTGAAATCACTGGTGCTCAGCCGGTGGAAGCGTTCGCAGCGATGATCGATGAGGAGTTGGCGCGCGCGAAGTGACGCAGTAGGAATGGTCGCGTTTTGACGACGATACCGCTGCTTCGAAACGGGCGGGAGAAAGCTACTCGATCATCAGTGTTCCGTCCTGATCCTACCCCCAAAAAACACTTTTCTGCTCTCTACTGCTTCCTTGTTCTGAAAAGCAGTCATTTCTAACGTCTTTGGAATGCAAAGCCGCGCTGGGTAAGTTCCTTTTTAGAGCCGTTTCTTGTTGCCATTGCTTTCAGGACGTTGTTTATTTAGCGATGAAGATGGACGCGACGAAAACCGCTGGGCTATGGCTATACTTGATGTGATCAGCGTTTCTTTAGACAACCACGCATCGCAACGCAAATTCGGAGAGTTACAGTGACGCTGGACGTTTCGAGATGATTGGTGCTGCTGCCAAATTGCTAATGAATACGCAACGCCCCGACGGGGGATGGGGGGCGTTGCCTTATAAGAGCAGCAATACAGAGTGCACCTCCCTCAGTGTCTTAGCCTTAGACACTCTGAAAAACGACCACTCGATGGGAAGTATCAAAGGCGGCTTGGACTGGCTGATTCAGCGTCAACACGCCAAGGGAAGCTGGCCACTGAGCGATACGTCAATCTCTGCATCCTGGACCACTGCGCTGGCGATCATAGCGTTGAGCCGGTTCCCCCGTTACCAGGAGCAAATGACGAGGGCAACTCGCTGGTTGTTAAATCAGGAGGGCCGAACGCCTGGCCTGCTTGCGCGAGTGATCTCGGTATTGTCCCCTCGCCGTACTACCGTTGTTGATCTAGATCCGGGGCTTATCGGCTGGTCCTGGGTTCCAAGGACATTTAGCTGGGTCGAACCGACGAGTTATGCGCTGATCGCCTTGAAAAAAGTTCGTTCCAGTCTTCCCGGAACAAACATAGAGGAGAGGGTTCACCAGGGCGAATTGATGATCTATGATCGCATGTGCGAAGGCGGAGGCTGGAACTATGGAAACTCAAAAGTTTTCGGTGAGACGCTCTGGCCCTATCCTGACGTAACCGCCGTGGCGCTGATCGCTCTGCAAGATCGCCGGGCAACTCAAGGCAACCAAGATAGCCTGCGTGCCTTACGGAAGATGATGCAGGAGACCGACTCCGGATTAGCTTTGAGCTGGGGATCGATTTGTTTGTCAGTTTACGGGCAGAATACTTCGGAATGGAAGCAGCAAATCGACAGGCGTTTCGAGCTGACGGGGTTCCTTGGTGAAACCAAAACTATCGCATTATCACTTATAGCTTCGGTCAACGAAGCAATGGCATTTCGCATATAGACGATGATTAGCCGAAGAAACTTCATTAAGTACTCCGCTCTCGGTTCGCTGCTCCCGTTGGTGCCGGCCTGCGAACAGCGTGTCTTGTGGCATCCGTCGGCGTTTCGCAGAAAAAAACTTTCGCGCGTCGCGATTCTTGAAGCAGCACGCTACGATCTTCCGCTCAAGGAAGTAATAACCAGGGGGATTAAGCTTTTCCGGCTGGAAGTAAAAGGTAAGCGGATTGTTCTAAAGCCAAATCTGGTAGAGTTCGATCCTAATGGCGTCATCAATACCAATCCAGCCGTGATCGAAGCTGCGATCGACTCCTTTCGCGGTCTTGGGGCGGCGGAGGTTGTTGTCGCTGAAGGCCCAGGACATCGTCGAGACAATGAATATCTGCTGACGGCTTCCGGAATGTATGGGGTAATGAAGGCGCATAGTGTTCGCTATGTAGATCTGAATAGCGACGATGTGCGTCCGACCCGTTTGCGTAGCAGCTTTACTAGCCTCAAGCATCTTTATCTGCCGGAGACCCTCTACAATGCCGATCTCCTGGTATCGATGCCGAAGCTGAAAACGCATCATTGGGCGGGCGTGACGCTCTCGTTAAAAAACATGTTCGGCGTAGTTCCCGGCTTGGTGTATGGCTGGCCCAAGAATATTCTTCATTGGCAGGGGATTCACAATAGTATTCTAGACATTAACAGCTCGTTACCTATTCCGCAGTTCGCAATCGTCGACGGCATCGTCGGCATGGAAGGAAATGGTCCGCTGCAAGGGCAGGCCAAAGAAAGCGGGATGCTGATTTTTGGAGATGATCTGGTTGCAGTGGACGCGACCGCGGCGAGGTTGATGAAAATTGAACCGCGAAAGATAGAGTATTTGGCTAGCGCGGGAGAGTTCTTGGGTAATATCAATTACGACAAAATCGAGCAGATAGGAGAGAATCTCGAAAGAATGCAGCGGGATTTTCGTGTCATCGAAGAGTTTAAGGGTCTAAAGAGCTTAGAAGGTTAGGGTAAGCGTATTGAAGAGGGCCGGGCGGAGACACCGTCCGGCCCTTTTTCTGTTCAGCGGATTTTTAATCAACTCGCCTGGTCGTCGGCGGGAATTACTAGCTTCATCCCAATATAGATGTAGTTAGGATTCTTAACCGTGTCCTTGTTAGCTTCGAAGATCTTTTCCCACTTAGAAGTGGAATTGTAGAAGCGCTCGGCTAATTTGCTGAGTGTATCGCCGGTTCTAACCGTGTACTGCTGATCTGCTTGACCAGCGGGTTTAGAAAGTTTGGAAGCGGTAATTACGGGAGCTTGACTCTTTTCCGGCATAGCCCGGACAGTTTTTGCGATCGGCTTTATGTTTTCCTCCATGGCTGCAGGTTTCGCTTTGGTATCTATGGAAGGCGTTTTTTCCTTGCTAACGGCGGCGGCCGGAGCTGGGTTGATTCGTGGCGCAGCTTTAGCAACGCTCTGGGTTTTATAGAGCCGATCGATAAATCCCGAGCTGTCGAGTTCTTTTATGAAAGTCAAATCGACAAATTGTTCAGGGCGCGCGCTGCGGGCCGAGGGATCCTTTATCGATATTTCGCGTAGAATGGTGTCAATGCCCTTTAACGTGGGGTAGGGTTTTTCCGGTATCAGTGTTTGAATGATAGAATCGTACGCTTCGTCTAAGGCTTCCGTGTCATCGGTTCTGAGGTACTTCGCCATGATCGCCAGCGATTCCTTGCGCTGCGTTTTCAAGAAGTGAATTGCTTCAACAAAAGCTTTGAGAATGTTTCGTACTAGATCCGGCTGAGTTTTGATGAGTTTTTGGTTGATCGCTAGACCGGTATGCTGATATTCAAGGCCCAGCATTTGAAGATCCGCAAGCGTATTCAACCCGAGTTTTTTTGCTTTCGCCGTTGTTGGAATTGCGATCATGGAACCATGGATCTTGCCGGTTTCAAGCGCGATGAGCCTTGCCGGCTGGCTGCCAATCTGAAGCATGGCCACGTCCTTATCGGGCACTAAGCCATACTTCTCCAGTGCGTACCGTGTGGCGAAATCAGATGAGCCACCGATGCGAGCAATCGCGACAGACTTTCCTTTGAGTTGATCGGGGCGGGTAATATCTTTTGCTACGATAAGTTTGTAATCCAAAGTGTTCAAAAAACCGGCGATCAAAACGATTCCAGATTTTTGTAAATTACTTTGAACTACCGAAGAGCCTGCAACTTGTGCCGCAACCACATCGCCGGAAATCAAGGTCTGAACGGTTATGGTTCCACCTTCGAGAAAAAGAAGTTGAGCGTCTAGGCCATACTTGCGGAAAAAGCCTTGTTCATAAGCAATCCACGCGGGTGCCTGACCCGTGGAAATCCCGCTGTAGCCGATAAAGACTTTCTTTGCGGGGCCCGTTTGAGCGAAAATGGAAACTGCCGGTGTTAACAGGCCGCAGACGAAAAAGAGAAATGAGATTGACAAACTGCGCGAATAAAACTGCCAGCGTAAATTGTTTACGTTCATATTCTTCCTCCGGTTCCTAGATGATTAATCTCTACTAAGACGTATCATTGCGGCTTTTAGGCTTGCTCTCATGCGTTCTAACGATCGAGCCAACTCGCCAACCTCATCGTTTGATTGAATCGTTACCGGCGTATCCAGCTGCCCCCGGCTGATTTCGTCGGCGCTGGCCTTCAATTCCAAGATGGGTTGGATCGCTTTGCTGGCTAGCAGGAGTGAAAGACCAATACCAGCCGCGAGACAGAGAGCGATTAACCCCACTATGGTCAGAACGGTACCGCGCACGTCGGCCTGGACAGAGTCAGCCCATAGACCCACGTGAACGGTGCCTAATTGTCCTTCGAGAACGGGAACGCGCGTATCGTACACCGATTTTCCGCGGATGGTTGTCACGCGGGAATTGGCCGTGCGTCTTTCGATGCCGGTTAAATCCTTTAGCTCCGATGGGAACGGTTGAAGGCTGGTCGCGACGATTTCTCCTTTAGGGTCTTGAATGTAGGCGTAGGCGACACCGTTCAAGCGGCCATACTTCGCGATCAAAGCGTCCAGTTCTAATGTATTGCGCCGCGATACATAGGCAGCGGAAGCATCGCTTAGGTTGGTAGCGATAGCCACCGCGCGCAGATCAACTTGTCTGTGCAATGCGCTGTCGGTTAGGTAATAGACGATGCCGATGACGAGTGCTCCCAACAAGAGAATCAATCCGCTGAATGATGCGCCGATTTTCCATTTGAGACTGGCTGCTCCCCACGGCAAGCTTAGCGGCTTCCGGGTTTTCGTCCCTTCGATTGAGATAGACTCTTGTGACATTGTTCCTCCGACTAGAGTGCAGGTACGTTAAAACTTTTTGAAGTTCGATATTTCGTGATAAACGGACTCTTCGAACCTCTGCCTGAGCTTGCCATCATTGATTTCCTTGCTCACCTGTCCGATTAGGTCGTCAAGCTTGGATTCTGGGAAACGCTCTTGTGCCTCGCCTAACGCTTCGATTTGATCGCGCACGACGAGAGATGCCATGGGGCCCATGACTTCGGTTAAGAGCGTGACTACTTGTCCCAAAATGTGGGTGGGGACTAGGTCGGCGCCCGGTCTGGACGATGGAGCGACAATTTCGACAAGGCCAGATTTATGCAGATTGAAGATCACCTTCGCCGTGTAAGCATAAGGAATGCGAAGAGCTTCGGCAATTTCCTGCACTGAACGACCGCTATCGATCTTGCTCAGGACGCGCCAGCCTACGTGGGGAACAGTGACCGGCCCGTTTTGTTCTTCACCTAAATCAGCGATACGAAAAACCGTTTTGCCCGAAGGAATAACCTCGAGAATGTTTTCCCATTCCCGACTCATCGCCTTTACTTCGTCGAGGATTTCGGCCGAAGACTTCTTTATAGTTGTTGAAGGTGGAACTCCATTAGGTAATAGAGCGAAGTTGCCTTCCCCCCAGGTTACCGGATAGAGGAGCGCTTTCTCGCCGTCCCCAATGGGGCAGGTGGCGTGAATGATGCTGCCGTCTAACAGGTAAACTTCCACGGACTCCTTGCCTCGAGAGAGTTTGAGGACGCCGGACTTTTTTCCGCTGGTAGCGAGCATTAATATGTCATTAAGACTAATGTGTGAAAGATTTCCTTGCATGGCTATGTCCCGGTAAAGGCGAGAAACGTTCTAAAGATCTTCTAACGAACGCCGAGGCGATGTATTGGCTTGTATTCTTTTAGCATGCTCGCCAATTTCGTCGTTGCCGTTGAGCGTAAGCTTGAGGGTTTTAATGACGGCCAGACTTTTGCTGATGCCAACCATTTGTTCTAGGGTCGACTTGATCTGAGTCTGCAGGAGGTCAACCTCGTCGGTCGAGATGCCCTGTAACTGCATCTGCAGCTCATCATAGAGACGAGTAATACTATCGATCTGTCCGAGCGATTCGGTTTTCTGTGTGATCTCCTCGTATAACCGGGAAATGTCTTCCGTAAGGTTCTGTAATTCGTTTTTCATGGGGTCATCCAGCCTTCTTTCTTCATTTATTTGTAATCCGAGGAGTTTGACAATTTTCGCTTC
>WHTF01000139.1:551-10430 GCA_009379725.1 Deltaproteobacteria bacterium | reverse complement strand
AGCGTGCGCGCGACCACGGGAATTTGGGACAAAGCGCGCGGCCATGAAGGGAGCTACAGCTGTTTTCTCGAGTTCGAAGACGGCACGCCGGCAACCTTGGTTTACAGCGGCTATGGCTTCTTCGATACCGCCGAGCTCTTCGGCTGGGTCGGCGAGGGCGGCCAGCATCGAGATCCGGAAACCAACCTCAAAGTGAGAAGAAAGCTGCGCGAGGTGCGCAGTCCGGAGGAAGAAGAACAGCTCAAGGAAGGCATGCGTTTCGGCGGCCGGCGCGAGGGCGAGTTCAGCCATGTCTGGTCGGGAGAGCGTAAACAACCGTTCTTCGGTTTCACGGTGGTGAGCTGCGAGCACGGCGATATCCGCCAAACTCCCGAAGGCCTGTTCGTTTATGGAGAATCGGAGAAAAGAGAAATCCCGCTTCCGGCGGGAAGCCGCGGCCGCGAGGCCGAAGTCGAAGAACTTTACGATGCCGTCGTCAACGGCCGGCCGGTGTTTCACGACGGCCGCTGGGGCGAGGCGACACTGGAAGTTTGTCTGGCGATTATTGAGTCTTCGGAACAACGTAAAGAAATTGTCTTATCGCACCAGGTACCGAGCCCGGAGTAGAGGTCTATATTTTTCGTTTAAAGCAAAGACCGGTTAAGGAGAAGAAGATGCTCAAAATA
The DNA here is from genome assembly GCA_009379725.1 of Deltaproteobacteria bacterium. GTDB lineage: Bacteria > Desulfobacterota > Binatia > UBA9968 > UBA9968 > WHTF01. Next base: position 9,765 of record WHTF01000139.1, on the reverse strand, counting down.
GCACTCATGTTCATTGTTCTACGGCTGTTTCTTTTCGCCGCTATTTCATACGCCGCCGAGTCGGGTACGCAGCAAAACTGGGATAAGACCCTCGAAGCCGCGCAAAAGGAAGGTCAGGTCGCGGTCTACATGAGCGGTTATGAGGTCGTGCTGCCGGAGTTCGAAAAGGAGTATCCGGCCATTAAACTGATCGCCGTCACCGGCCGTGGCTCGCAGCTTGGGCAACGGCTGATGAGCGAGCGGCGCGGCGAAAAATACCTGGCCGACGTTTTCAGCGCGGGCGGGGTGACGACGTACCAGCAATTGTACCTGGGTAAAGTGCTTGACCCGATCACACCCGCGCTGATCTTGCCCGAGGTGACCGATCAAACTAAATGGTATCAGAAAAAGCACAAGTACTCCGATCCTGAAGGCCAGTATGTTTTTAACTATGTCGGATCGGCGACATACGGATCGGTGACGTACAATACTAAGCTCGTCGATCCGAAAGAATTCAAGTCTTATTGGGACCTGCTGGATTCGAAGTGGAAAGGCAAAATCATCGCGCGCGATGTCCGGGCGCCCGGTCCCGGCTCGGGTAATGCCCGCTTGTTTTACTACCATCCTGAACTGGGCACGCCGTTCATCAAAAAACTATTCGGCGAGATGGACGTGACTTTGTTTCGCGATTACCGCCAGGGTCCGGACTGGCTGGCGACGGGAAAATATTCGATCTGTTTCTTCTGCGATGCCGATGTTCTCAAGCGCCAAGGCTTGCCGGTGGATACGTTCGGTCCCGGCGTATTCAAGGAGGGCGGCGGGCTGGTGCATCAGTTCGGCACGCTGGGGTTGGTGAATCGGGCGCCTCATCCCAATGCCGCAAGGGTCTTTATCAATTGGCTGTTGTCGCGCAAAGGGCAGATAGCCTTGCAGAAGAGCTTGGTCAATGCCGAGAGTCCGCCCGACTCCTTGCGCATCGATATTCCGAAAGACGATGTGCCGTACCAAAGCCGGCGCCTCGACCGGGTTAGCTATATCGACACCAGCAAGCCGGAATGGATGTCGATGAAACCTATTTTGAAGGTTGTCAACGAAGCTTTAAACGCGGCGGGAAAGAATTAGCCGGGAAGCGACTAGGGAGAATGAAGATGGCGATGGTTTCATCGATAACCTACAAAAACCTGCGTGGCTATTTGGCCGCCGTGGTATTCATGGTTTTTTCGCTGGGCGGATTAGTCCACAGCAACGCCCAGAGCGATTGGCAAAAAGAATGGGACAAAACGCTCCAGGCGGCGAAGAAAGAAGGGCAGGTGACCGTATACATCAGCGGCTATGATGCGGTCTTGCCCCACTTCGAAAAAGAGTACCCGGACATCGAATTGACCGCCGTGACCGGTCGAGGAAACCAACTGGGACAGCGACTGCTGACCGAGCGGCGCGCCGAGAAATATATCGCTGACGTCGTCAGCGCCGGCGCCAATCCAAATTATCAGCAGTTCTACACTGCCAAGGCTCTCGATCCGATCAAAGCCGCGCTGATCTTGCCTGAGATTACCGATCAAACCAAGTGGTACCAGAAAAAGCACCAGTACTCCGATCCCGAAGGCCAGTATGTTTTTAACTATGTCGGATCGGCGACTTACGGCGCCGTGAATTACAACACCAAACAGGTCGATGCAAAGGCTTTCAAATCGTATTGGGATCTGCTCCATCCGAAGTGGAAAGGAAAAATCATCGCGCGAGATATCCGCCAGGCCGGACCGGGCTCCGGTAACACGCGGTTTTTCTACTATCATCCGGAGCTGGGCGCATCTTTTATAAAAAAATTATTCGGTGAAATGGATTTAACCTTGTTCCGTGATTTTCGCCAGGGGCCCGATTGGCTGGCAACCGGAAAATACTCCATTTGTTTTTTCTGCGACGTCGACGTCCTCAAGCGCCAGGGGTTGCCGGTCGATACGTTCGGTCCCGGCGCGTTCAAAGAGGGCGGCGGTCTGGTCCAGCAGTTCGGCACGCTGGCTTTGGTCAATCGCGCGCCGCATCCCAATGCGGCGAAAGTTTTTATCAACTGGCTGCTTTCGCGCAACGGTCAAATGGCATTGCAGAAGAGTATGATCAATTCGGAGAGCCCGCCGGATTCACTGCGCATCGATATTCCGAAAGACGATGTGCCGTACCAAAGCCGGCGGCTTGACGAAATCAAATATCTCGACACCGGCAAGCCCGAGTGGATCAACATGAAGCCGATCATCGAAGTGGTCAATGAGGCTCTGAAGTCGGCGGGGAAGAATTAGCGCGCCGGACGACAAAACAAAGCAGATTCGTTTCAGGATGATAGACAGGCCATGGATGTCATTCTGAGGAGCGCAGTGACGAAGAATCTGATTTTTCCAGGTCAGATATACAGAAGTCGCTTAAGACATACGGCAGGAAGCTAAGAAGAGGAGTATTACAATGAAGAAAATTCGACGTTTATTTTGGGCCAACGTCATTCTGTTGGTCTTGGGATCTTTCGTCGCTACAGCGGCGGCCGCCGATGCGTGGAAAGCCGAATGGGAAAAGACTGTAGAAGCGGCGAAAAAGGAAGGGCAGCTGACGATTTATGGCAGCGCCGACTTTGAGACTCTTTATGCTGAATTCAATAAAAAGTATCCCGAGATCAAAATCACCGGGGTTTTCGGCCGCGGCGCCGACGTGGCGAAGCGGTTAATGTCCGAGCGGCGCGCCGATAAATACCTGGCCGACATTTATCTTAACGGCATGACCACGGGCTATAACGTGTTTTACAAAGCGAAAGTCCTTGACCCGATCCCGCCGGCACTCATGCTGCCGGAAGTCACCGATACTTCGAAGTGGTGGCAGGGCAAGCATCATTATGTCGACCCGGAGAAGATGCACCTCCTGAACTTCAACGGCGGCACCCGAATCGTGGTCGGCTATAATTCTAAATTGGTGAATGCCAAGGAGATTAAATCGTATTGGGATCTGCTCAATCCCAAATGGAAAGGCAAGATTGTGGCTCTCGACCCGATGAGCGGCGGCTCGGGAGACGCCATGCGATTTTTTTACCACAGTCCGACCTTGGGCAAAGAGTACTTGCGGCGAATGCTTGCCGAGATGGATATTACGATCAGCAGCGATTCGCGCCAAATGGGCGACTGGTTGGCCGGCGGAAAATTCGCTTTTTCGATCTTCGGCCCGGTTTCGCGCATGGATCTCGATAAGATGAAGACTCAGGGATTGCCGGTCGATTGGTTCGATCCCGATCACCTAAAAGAAGGGGCTTACATCACCGCCGGCTCAGGCGGCGTCGCGCTCATCGATCGCCCGCCACATCCCAATGCAGCCAAGGTGGCAATCAATTGGCTGTTGTCGCGCGAGGGACAGACGATTTACCAAAGACTTTTTACCCTCGGCGAGGAAGGTCCCGATTCCTTGAGGATCGACATCCCTAAAGACAAAGTGCCCCGGGGTAACCGCCGGCCGGCCAGCGACGAGAACCGTTACACGTTCGTCGACCGCGCCGAATGGATGGATATGCAAGTCATCCGAAAATTCGTCAAGGAATCGTTGAAACGGTAGGAGGAAGGTCAGGCATGTAGTGATTGACTTTAGCCGGCCTATTCGAAATCATCTGATGGCGCTGGGGCTTTACGGCAGAGTAATCAGTAAGGAAGGTGCAAAGATGACACAATCTTTCAAAACCCTATCCGGACGTGTTGCGGCGCTCGCGACGATGCTGTTTTGCTTGGCTCTGCCTGCGGCCGGCGTCGCGCAAAACAATTCCAGCAAAGAGTGGGAAAAGACACTCGCCGAAGCGCGTAAGGAAGGTCAGGTCACGGTTTACATCTATCGTTACGAGGGCTTGCTGCAAGAGTTCAAAAAAGAGTACCCCGGAATCAACATTGTCTCCGTCACCGGCCGAGGCTCTCAACTGACGTCGAGAATTATGGCGGAACGGCGCGCGGGCAAGTACATCGCGGATGTTTACAGCGGCGGAACCAACAGCCTCTACAACACGCTATACAAAGGCAAGGCTCTCGATCCGATCAAACCGGCTCTCATGCTGCCCGAGGTCGTGGACACATCCAAATGGTACGGCAATGAACATCGTTACGCCGATCCCGAAGGCAAGTATATCTTCGCGTTTCTCGGCAATCCCAGCTCGGCGCAACTGGCTTACAACACCAATATGGTCAACCCTAATGAGTTTAAATCCTACTGGGATGTCACCAATCCCAAATGGAAGGGCAAGATCGTATCCCTCGATCCGAGAGACACGGGTCTCGGCGCCACCATGCAGTTCTTTTACTACAATCCCGAGATCGGCCCGGAGTTCATGAAGAAATTTTACGGCGCCATGGACGTTCAGTACTCAAAAAACTTTCGCCAGATGACGGATTGGCTCTCGCAAGGCAGATACGCTATTTGCATGGGCTGCAAAGATTCCATGACCGCCAGGTCTCAAGGATTGCCGGTGGAAGATTTCGATACGCGAAAGTGGCAAGAAGGGACGAGTTTTTCGGCGGGAGGCGGATCGCTGAGCCTCATGAATCAGGCGCCGCACCCCAACGCGGCCAAGGTATTTATCAACTGGTTTTTATCTCGCAGCGGGCAGCTCGCGTTGCAAAGGCTCGGCGACCCGGACGATCCGCCGAATTCCCGGCGAATCGATATTCCAAAAGATATGGTTCCGGAGGACACGCGGCTTCATGCGGGTGTCAAATACTTCGATGTCGTCAAGCCGGAATACGGCGACATGAAACCGATTTTCGACCTTGCCAAGAAAATCATGGCGGCCAACGAGGGAAGGAAGTGATCGGCGATGTTGACCCGTGAAGAAAACGAGATGCTGACAAGAGTCGGCCGCGGGACGCTGGCGGGAGAGCTGCTGCGCCGTTATTGGCAGCCGCTGGCAGCCGCGACAGAGCTCACCGAAGAAAAGCCGATCATGACCGTGCGTCTGTTGGGCGAGAATCTGGCGGTCTTTCGCGACAAGCAAGGACGTTACGGGCTGGTCGGCGAGCAGTGCCCGCATCGCCGGGCGTCACTGGCTTTCGGGCGCGTCGATGACGAAGGTATCCGGTGCCCTTACCACGGCTGGAAATTCGACTGCACGGGAAAATGCCTTGAACAGCCCGCCGAACCCGAGGCCAGTGGCTTCAAAGAAAAAATCAAGCACACGGCCTATCCCGTGGAGAAATTGGGCGGTATGTTGTTCGCCTATTTAGGGCCGGAGCCGAGGCCGCTTCTGCCACGTTGGGACGTTCTGGCCTGGGAGACCGGCAAGCGCTGGATTCAGAAGCAGGAAATGTTGAAGTGCAACTGGCTGCAGCCGATGGAGAACTCGGTGGATCCGTCACACCTCTACTGGTTGCACGGCGGCGCGGCCCATCTTGCCCGCGCCATGGACCACTACGAAGAGACGCACGAGTTCATTCAATTTGAGTATGGGATCATGAAGCGGCGCGCTACCCCGGGAAAAAAGCCCGGCGCCGAAAGGGAGATCGATCAGCACCCGTTGCTTTTTCCAAACACGTTGCGGCATGTCTTTAAAATGAGGGAAACCAACGGCAAGGTCAGACATAATTTGCAAATGCGCATGCCGGTTGACGACACTCATACTCAAGTGTACGTAGTTTATTTCGAGCCCGACGAGACGGATCGATCCCCGGCCGGCGGCGATGTCCCCTGCGAATTCTTCCCGGTGCGCAACGAAAATGGAGCATATCGCCTGGACGAAGTTCTGGTTCAGGATGCGATGGCGTGGGAAACCCAAGGGGCGCTCACCGATCGCACGCAGGAGCATCTCGGCACCGGCGACGAGGGGGTGATCCTGTTGCGCAAATTATTGCGCGAGCAGATCGACGTAGTCCGCCAGGGCGGCGAGCCATTGGGAACCGTGCGCGATCCAAAGGCCAATCGGCTTATCGAGCTCGATGTAATCAATGAACGAATCGGCCTTTTCGGCAGACAACCGCAAAAGGTCGCCTGAATTTTTAATAACCCGTTTTCAGGAGAATCATCAGATGGCACAAATGGCGGCACCCACCGATCCAAATCTAAAGCCCGAGCGAATCGATACTTACAAGAGCTGGCAAGCCGAGCAGAAGATACCGGTGGTGCGCGGTTTCTTCGTCGAGGAAGTCAATAAAGTCGCGGTTGAACCTTGGGACCTCAAAGGCGTGCCCTGCTCCTTTATCGTTTTAGACGGCACGGGCGGTATCAATGATGCGTATGTTTGTGAGATCCCGGCCGGCGGCAAGACCAAGCCGCAGAAACACATGTACGAAGAGATGGTGTACGTCACCAAGGGCGACGGTGCGACCACGGTTTGGCAGCGGGACGGCAAAAAAAAGCACACCTTTGAGTGGGGTCCGGGCAGCATGTTCGCCATCCCGATCAACGCCGATTATCAACACTTCAATGCCAGCGGCAGCGAGACGGCGCGCTATTTCGCAGTGACCAACTGTTGCTTCATGATGAACTTGTTCCACAATTCACATTATATCTTCAATAGCGACTACATGTTTCTCGATCGTTTCGATCCGCATACGGAGGGCTATTTCAACGGCGAGGGTGAGGTGACCGGCCGATTCTTCATGACCACTAATTTCGTGCCGGACACGCACACGATCAAGCTCACCGACTACAGCGAGCGCGGCAAGGGCAGCACCAACATGAAGTTCAACCTGGCCAAGAACACCATGGGCGCGCATATTTCAGAGTTCCCGGTGGGAACCTATAAGAAAGGCCATCGCCATGGCCCCGGCGCTCATGTCATTATTCTCAGCGGCCAGGGGTATTCGATTCTCTGGCCGCAGGGGGAAGAGCCGCAGCGCGTCGATTGGAAACCGGGCAGCGTCGTCGTCCCGCCCGATCAGTGGTTTCACCAGCATTTCAATTCCGGAGCGAATCCGGCAAGGTACCTGGCGCTGCGCTGGAACAACTGGCGTTTTCGTTTCATGCGATCGCAGGACGGCGAGGGCGGAACGTTCACCAGCGTCAAGCTGGGCGGCGGCCAGATCGAATTTGAGGACGAAGATCCGCAGATCCACCGGGATTTCGAAGCGGCAATGAAAAAAGCCGGCGCCACCTGCCGGATGGGCTCCTATCATCCGGGTTGCACGCAGAAGTAAGGCATCGGCCTAGCAATTTTTTGCTCGTAGCTAAAAACGGATCATGGCAAAATCCCAGCCGGCTGAATATACCAATATAGCGCGCTCGTGGCTCCCCCGGCTCGACGGCGGATTTCTCATGATGGCCCTGCTGATCGGAGCGATGGGATTTTATGTTATCTATCCGTTGATTTTGATTATCATCAACAGCTTCAACGTTTCCACCATTGCCGAACCGCCGGCCTACGGGCTGCAGGCTTGGAGAGACGCTTTCAGCGAGCGTGGCATCTGGCAGTCTTTGTGGAACAGCGTGAAGATTGGTATTGCGCTGCAAGTGGTCGCGCTGCCGACGGGTATTTTTATTTCATGGCTGCTGGCGCGTACGAATATTTTTTTCTCCAGTGCCCTGGAATTCGGTTTCTGGATCTCTTTCATCTTGCCCAATCTCGTGACCACTTTCGGCTGGATGTTGCTGCTCGATCCGAGTACGGGCCTCATCAACAATTGGCTGCGCGCAATTCCCTTTCTGAACAACCTCAACTTCGATATCTATTCCTTTTGGGGCATCATCTGGGCCCATCTCATGGCCAACGGCATATCGACCAAGGTGATGCTCATGACGCCGGCTTTCCGGCGCATGGACGCTTCGATGGAAGAGGCGAGCCGCATGTCCGGCGCCAGTTCGCTGACGACTATGATGCGCATTACCGTACCAGCCATGACGCCGGTCATTGTGGTGGTATTCCTGCTGAGCATCATTCGTATCTTCAGCAGCTTCGAGACCGAACTCTTGCTCGGCGTGCCTTGGGGATTTTACGTCTATTCCACCAAGATCGTCGACCTGGCGCGGCAGGAGCCGCCGTTGGTCAACCAGGCGGCAGCGTTGGGCAGCATCATTCTGATATTCCTGGTGGCGTTCATCCCGCTGCAAAGGAGGCTGATCGCCCGCCGGCAATTCACCACCGTCAGCGGCCAGTTCAAACCGAAGATCATCGATCTTGGACCGTGGCGCTATCCGGCGACGATCTTTATCGGCTTGATGGTTATCCTTCTCTGTGTGGTGCCGATTCTCAGCGTCTTCGGCGGCAGTTTTATGACCCGTTTCGGGTTTTTTAATTTGCCCAAAACCTGGACCGTCGAGTACTGGCAGATGGCGCTCAGCGATCCGCGTATCTTGACGGGTTTGAAGAATACATTGATTGTCGCCTGTGCGGCCGGGATCATCGGCGCGTTTTTCTTTTCGCTGATCGGTTATGTTCTTGTCCGCACGCGTTTGCCGGGACGCTCGATACTGGACTCGATTTGCTGGCTGCCGTCGGCGATTCCAGGAGTGCTGGCGGGTCTGGGTTTGTTATGGATGTTTCTCGGCACGCCGTTCTTCCGGCCGTTCTACGGCACGCTTTTTTTATTGGTGATCGCCCAGGTGTTAGGCGGCATCACGCTGGCAACCCAGGTGATGAAGGCGAACTTCATCCAATTAGGTAAAGAGTTGGAAGAGGCCTCGCGCATGTCCGGCGCCGGTTTCTGGAAAACCTACATGACAATCGTCTTGCCGCTGGTGGCGCAAACGATGGCGCTGGTGGCGGTGCTCAAGTTCATGTTTGCCGCGCAGCACAATTCAAGCATCATTCTTCTGGCAACGTCCGAAACCCGCACGCTGTCCCTCTTGGCCTTGGACCAGGTTGCCGCCGGTTACCGGGAGGTTGCCAGTATCACCGTCATTTTCATTATGTTGTTGACTCTCGGCGTGGCCTTGATCGCCCGATCGTTTGGTCTTAAGGTAGGCCTCCGCGCCGACTAGCACGCTGCTAATCGGTAATCCAATTTGCTTGCAAGGTATTCGTGAATGAGCTTTCTCCGCATTCAAAGCCTCTACAAGACTTTCGACCGCGTCGTGGCGGTCAATCGCATCGATCTCGACATCAAGGAAGGTGAGTTCTTCACCTTGCTGGGTTCGAGCGGTTGCGGCAAGACGACGACCTTGCGCATGGTGGGCGGGCTTGAAAAGCCGGACGGTGGCGCCATTTATCTCGGCGATAGGTGCCTGGTGTCGGCGCAGAAAAATGTCTTCATCAAGCCGGAAAAGCGCGATATGGGCATGGTGTTTCAGTCCTACG
>WHTF01000139.1:0-541 GCA_009379725.1 Deltaproteobacteria bacterium | reverse complement strand
TGGCCGCACATGACGGTGTTCGAAAACGTCGCTTATCCGTTGAAACTTCGCGGCGCGAGCAGGCCGGAAATGCGCACCAAGGTTGCCGATATCCTGGCGCTCGTGGGACTTGAGGGACTCGAAGACCGGCCCACGCCGGCGCTCAGCGGCGGTCAACAACAAAGGGTCGCGTTGGCGCGCGCTTTGGTTTTTTCACCGCGTGTTTTGTTGCTCGATGAGCCGCTAAGCAATCTCGATGCGCAGTTGCGCGAAGACATGCGCCGCGAGTTGAAATTGCTGCAGCAGCGCGTCCGGATTACCGTCATGTTCGTCACTCACGATCAGATCGAAGCGCTGAGTTTGTCCGATCGGATCGCCATCATGAAGTTTGGCGAGCTCGAACAAGTAGGAACGCCGGAGGAAGTTTACTATAAACCGGCAACCCCTTTTGTTCGCGATTTTCTCGGCAAGACATTTCTCCTGCCGGGCAAGGTGGGCGCCGTTTCGGATCGGCATGTGCACGTGGAGGTGCAAGGAATTGGTCATGACCTATCAATTTAGC
>WHTF01000138.1 GCA_009379725.1 Deltaproteobacteria bacterium | reverse complement strand
AGAAGCTGAATCGAAGAATCAACGCGCTCGCATTAGTGCTCCAACTTCAGTGAGGAAGCTCCTTTCCTTCCGCTGCAACAGCCCGCGCACTTGTCATTTCGGAGCGAAGCGAGAAATCTTTCTGTCCGAAATCGGTTATCAGCGAACCTTCGCCGACAGTGACTGATAACTCGTGCCTTCGCCATTGTCTTGGCTGACCGGCAGTCCTGAGCTGGCCCAGCCCGGCGCGATGACGGTTCCCATCGGATCGCGCATGCCGCCGAATCCGCCTCGCAAATTCGAGACGTCTTGATAGCCTGCCTGTTGCAGCAAATTAGCCGCTGCTGTGGAGCGCGGTCCTGCCTGACAGCCGACGATGATCTTTTTCTCACGTGGAAAATTCGCTTCCACGACTTTGACGAAGTCGCTGTTCATCGTCATGCCGCGCGCCGGATCAGGAAAAGCGACCGGGATATTCACCGCGCCCGCCGGATGACCGGCGGCAAATTCGCCTTCGGTGCGCACATCGATGTAAACAGCATCCGTATTCGCCGCCAATAAATCGTGCGCCTGGTTTGGTGTGATCTCTTTGATCGCCATGGCGAAATTCCTCCGTCTCCGATTTCCGTCCTCTGTCTCCTGTCTCTATTCTACATGCCCATAATATTGTAACCGGCATCCACATGCAGCACTTCACCGGTGACCGCACTACCCCAATGGCTGCAGAGATACAGCGCAGTCTTGCCGACTTCTTCGGCGTCGATGTTTCGCTTCAGGGGGGCTCGCTCGCTTACATGATGAAGCATAGACTTAAAATCGGCAATTCCGGAGGCCGCCAATGTTCTGATCGGACCCGCGGAAATCGCATTAACGCGAATTCCCTTGGGGCCGAGGTCGTGAGCCAGGTAGCGTACGCTGGCCTCGAGAGCGGCTTTAGCCACTCCCATCACGTTATAATTAGGAATCACCTTCTCCGAACCCATATAGGTCAGCGTCAGCATCGAAGCGCCGCGTCCCTCCATCAAGGGTGCGGCATGACGCGCCAACGCGACCATCGAATACGCGCTCACGTCCATGGCCAGGTGAAAGCCCTGCCGGCTGGTTTGCACATAGGGATTGGCTAAATCCTCCTTGTTGGCAAAAGCGATGGCGTGGATCAAAATATCCAGCCCTGCCCATTCTTGTTTGAGCGTCGCGAAGACTTTTTCGATCTCTTCGTCTTTAGTGACGTCGCACGGTAGGACGATCTTCGAGCCGATACCGTCGGCCAATGGCCGCACGCGTTTCTCCAAAATTTCCCCTGCGAAAGTGAAAGCCAGCTCCGCGCCCTCCGAATGCAGCGCTTCCGAGATCGCCCAGGCGATACTCCGATCATTGGCGACACCGAAGATCGCCGCCCTTTTCCCGTCCAATAATCCCATGTTGATCCCCCACTCGAATCGGAATACAGAAGTCGGTATTCAGAGGCCGTCCCCGCCCGACTACCGCATTCTGGCTTCTGACTTCTGAATCCCTTGCGTACGTACCTACTTTCTCTTGTGCGGCTTTTCCGCCAATCCCCTCTGCCACAGATACTCCTGCTCTCCGGTCTGCTTGCTGATCCAACGCGACAACACAAAGAACAGATCACTCAAGCGATTGACGTACTTCAGCGGCCATTCGCTGATCGGTTCAGCGCGTAACAACCGCAGAATCTCCCGTTCCGCTCTGCGGCAAACCGTGCGGCACTGATGCAGATAAGCACCGATACGCCCGCCGCCGGGAAGAATGAAAGACCTGAGCGGTTCGAGATCCTCCTGACATTTGTCGATGAGCTCCTCTATTCTTTCGATCTCGATTGCAGAAACACGATACATGCCTTGCTGAAAAAACTCCGGCGGTGTGGCCAGCTCGCTGCCCAAATCGAAGAGCTCATCCTGAATTTGGCACAAGACGCCGTCGAGGAATCGATGCGCCTCTCCGGCATCGAGATTCTCTTCATTAAAAACGCGCGCCAGCCCGACGATGGAGTTCAACTCATCAATGGTGCCGTAGGCATCGATACGCGGTGAATCTTTGGGCACGCGCTTGCCGCCCACCAGAGCGGTATCGCCCCGATCGCCGGTGCGCGTGTAGACCTTTGTGATTCTAACCATAGCTCAATCCAGGGACTTAGAGACGGTTACAAACAAACTACACGGGTTACAGCGTAGAATCCAGAAGACGGAACCCAGAATGGGATTCTAAAAGATTACGTCTGGCTCCTGAATTATATCTCTGACTTCTAGCTGCTTGATTCCCATTCAGCTCTTGTTCAACCGCCTTTGCCAGATGAGATAAGCGGGAATCCCAAGGCTAACGATGATTACTCCTCTCAAGGAGTCCGATGGATTTTGCACGAGCGAGCCCCAGACAATCCAGGCATGCGCGGCGATAAAGAGTATGGGCACGATTGGATAGCCCCAGAGCATGTAGGGGCGCTTCAAATTCGGCTGTTTCCAGCGCAGCACGATCACAGAGCCGATGGTCAACGCCGAAAACAGCGTGATGATGACGCTGACATAGGTAAAAAGTGTGCCAAAGGTGCCGGTTAAAATAAGCAAGCATGCCCATACCGCCTGCAGGATGATGGCGTTCATCGGCGTGCCGAAAGTTGGATGTACCCTCGTAAGCCCCTTAAAGAAGACTCCGTCGCGCGCCATCGCATAGTAGATGCGCGGGCCAAGCATGGTCACGACGTTGAGGGCGCCGAGAATCGACACCGTGATGATGCCGGTAATCCATGCCGACGTCTGATAACCAAACAGGGCCGTGGTAGCCACCTCGGAAACTCTCAGCGCACCCTTCATCTCGGTCACCGGCACTGCATAGATATAGACAACGTTGATAGCGAGATAGAGCGCGATGACGATCACATTGGCCAACAGCAAAGCGCGCGGTAGGTTTCTTTCCGGATCTTTGACTTCTCCGGCGATGTAAATGATCGCGTTCCAGCCTGAGTAGGCGAAAATCGCCGGTATAAAAGCCGCGGCAAACAGGCTGGAATTGGTGATCATTGACCAGTCAAATAGCGGCGTAAAATGCGCCGTGTTGCCTTCGCCGAAGATGGCGCCCAATACAATGATCCCCACCAGCGCACCGATCTTCATAGTCGTCAGAATATTTTGCATCAGCGTGCCTTGCCGCACGCCGAAACAATGCAAAGCCGAGATCAGCCCGACAACCATGATCGCGAAGAGAGTTCCGGCGGTGATGTTGATAGGGAAACCCGGCAGCGCAATCGACAAAAGCGCCTCGTTAGAGCCGAGAACAGGAAAGAAAAACGCGGCGAATCCAGTAAAACCCACGGCGAGAAACGCAATTGCACCCGAGAAAGTCACCAGGAAAGATGACCAGCCCGAAAGAAAGCCCATAAGTTTGCCGTAGGCTTCCCTTATGTAAATGTAATCGCCTCCGGCGTAAGGCAAACTTGCAGAAAGCTCAGCGCAAGTCAGGGCACCCGCCAAAGCCAGAAGGCCGCCGAGAACCCAAACCAACAGGACGCCACCGGGGGTTGGCAGGGTCTCGGCGATGACGCCGGTCGTGACAAAGATACCGATGCCGATCATATCGCCGGCAATCAACATCACCGCACTAAACAAACCTATTTGTCGTTTGAGTTCTGTTTTCGCCATAGTGGCTACCCTTAGCAGGGAAACGGGGATACAGGCAACTTGGCGGCACCGGCTCTCATGGAACTGATAGAAAAGTATGATACCTTTATTCCCATTAAGTCGCGGACGGTCCGATGAGGCTTTTAGCTATCATTTTAACTTCACTGAAATTTTCCGGGAAAGGCATGAAACAATTACTTTTTTTATTGGTTTTACTGCTTGTGCCGTTTTCAGCGCGAGCCCAGGACGCAGTTAAGCGCGATGACCATCAGATGCACCGCCTGCACCGGGATCCCAAAGCCTACATCGGCATGTTGGAAGATCCGCAACGGGACATCTACCAGAAGCCGCATAAGGTTCTGACCGCTCTTGACCTCAAGGAGGGGGAAGTGATCGCCGACATTGGCGCCGGCTCCGGCTACTTCACCTTTCGTCTGGCTCATCATGTCGGCGACAAAGGAAAAATTTACGCTGTCGACATAAGCCCGGACATGATTCTGCACATCAACCGGCGCGCTCGTGCAGTGAAAGCGAACAATGTGGTTTCCATCCTCGCCGCTCCCGACGACCCGCTTCTTCCCGACCGCTCGATCGATCGTTTCTTTTTTTCAAACTCCTGGCACCACGTTGAGAATCAAACGAAATATCTCTCGCTGATCAAGAAGATGCTTAAACCCAGTGGCGAAATCGTCATGATCGACTTTCACAAGCAAGAAACCCCAGCCGGCCCGCCGCTGCAGATGAGAATTGCCCGCGAAGATTTAATCAAACAGATGGAGAGCAACGGCTTTGGACTTAGGAAAGAGCACACATTTCTGCCGTATCAGTACCTTTTGCTCTTTGTCCCGAAGTAGGTTGAGACGGAATCCCACTATGATAGCTGCGGACACGCTCACGTTTCCGCCCTTGCTTGCCTACGCATAAGACGCTGTAATATAAAACGTGTATTTTGCGGAGGGTTTTTATCATGGCTGACCTTTATCCCTATCCGCGCTTTTCCGTAAGTGAACGGGACCGGCGCTGGGAAGCCGTGCGCGCGACGATGAAGGAGCAAAACATCGACGTCATCGTTTTGCCACAAAACACCGGTCATTCGATGGATTTCCAAGCCAATGTCCGCTATCTCACTCACTGCGGCGGGGGTGGCGACGCCGATATCGCGGCAGTCTTCCCGCTCGCAGGAGAAGTCACCGCCATCGCGACATCAGCGGCGCCGCGCTGGAATACAGTTCAGGATTGGACCACGGATATTCGCGAGGCAAGGAGGAACTACGGCGCGGTGATTGTCGAGCGCCTGAAGGAACTCAATATCGACCGCGGCCGTATCGGCATCAGCGGTCTCGGCGAAGTCGAAGGCCCCTACACGCCCGAGGGAACCATTCTGCATCGGACATGGGTGAAAATTCGTCAAGCATTTCCCAACGCGGAGCTTGTCGACGCGACGCCGATATTGAATAACGTCCGCTACATCAAGAGCCAGGAGGAAATCATCGCGCTGACCCGGTCCATGGAGATCGTTGAACTGGCGTACGAAGACGAAATCGAAGCAGCTCGCCCCGGCGCGCGCGACTGGGATGTTTGGGCGGCGACCCAGTACGGTCTTATGCGCAACGGCTCGGAAATGCCGGTCCATTGTAACTGGGTGTCAGGGAAAAATCCTAAGCGCACCCTCACGCGCCCAAGCATGCGTATTCTCGAACACGGCGATCTGATCCTTAACGAATTGGAGGCGTCATGGATCGGCTACCGTGCGCAGGGAATTCAACCCGTCTTCATCGGCGTCATTGATCCCGTGCATCAGGAATTAATCAAAGTCCAGCGAGACGTGTTCAATCGTGTTCTGGAAAATCTAAAACCGGGCGTGAGTGTTGGGGAATTAGCCGAATTGACTGTGCAGACAGGAACGGCGGCGGCGCCTCAATCAGGACCGGCGGCGGGCGCGAGGGCGGACTTAAACCTGCGCGGACGCGGCGCAGGCGATGACGGCCCCATCGTCACCGCCCATGCAAAAAACCCGCTTCAGCTCGCCGTCCAGCTTCAGGAAAACATGGTGTTTATCTGTAACCCTTCCGTCACCTCGGCCGACGATAACTCGATCAGCACGTGGGGCGATACGGTGGTCATTACCGTTAATGGCGGTAAGCGGCTCGGTAAGCGGCAGCACGATCTGGCAGTTTCCGGCGGCTGAACCTTGTTAACATATGGACGCTTGAATTCTTCAGGACAATGAGTAAGAGCGAATTTGGCGGAAAGGAGCCATGGAGCAAGTGCAGCAGGCCTAATCACGGTTTGGACATTAACAACCTTCTAAACAGACCCAGCATCAGCCCCAGCGAAATAATTGTCATTCCCCACGCGAACCAGTCACCAAAGCGGACGTAGTAGGTCTCATCGTCCAAGATCTCGACCTCGGTTTTAAGTATCGCCGGCGTGAACATCGGCAACGATTGAACCATTTCTCCTTTGGCATTGACCAGCGAAGTCACTCCCGTGTTGGTGACACGGAGTAAGCTGCGCCGCGTTTCTATCGCGCGCGATTGGGCGAGCCGCGCGTGTTGCCACGGACCAACCGACTTGCCGTACCACGCGTCGTTAGTGAGATTGACCAGGACGTTAGCGCGAGTTTCCTTGACCAATTTGCGCGATAAGTCAGGCATCAAATCTTCATAGCAGATGAGCGGACCGATGCGGATTCCGCGCGGCAGATGAAAAGTCACCGGACCGCTCCCAGCAGTAAAACCGTCAGCGAATGGCATGGCCGGCAAGAGCGACAATAATTTGGCAAACGGCAAATATTCGCCGAAAGCGAGCAGCACCTGTTTGTGATAGCGGCCCAGAATCCGGCCGCTTTTGTCCGTAATAAACGCAGTGTTGAAAGCCTTGAAATCCGCCGTTCCGGGCTTACCGCGAAAGCTCTTGGCGCCAAAGATGAACCGAGACTGCCCGGCCTTGAGCTGGGGCATCAGTTTCTCCGGAAGATAAATGAGCTCATCGGGCAGCCATACCTCGATGGCCGATTCCGGCCAGATCACCAAAGGTACCGCTTCCAACTGGCTGGTGAGGTTCTTGTGCTTTTCGAGATTCTGCTCTACCAGAGCCGGATTCCATTTTAAATCGATGTCGATGTTGCCCTGCACCGCCGCCACCGGCAATTTGCGAGCCTTGGCCATTTCTTCACCGACAGTCTGTAACCGTTGATAACCATAGACCAGCGACACTAAGGCAAACAACGCCGCGTAAGCCGCCGCCAGGACGCGCGCCGGACGCTCGTTTTTCTCTGCGATTACAACTCTGCAAATAGCGGCATTGAACCACATGAGCACGAAGCCTGCGCCGTAGGGCCCGACGAGATCAGCGGTCTGAATAAACCAGGAAAAGGCGACCTGGCTGTTGGCCAGATACCACGGAAACAACAGCGGAAACCAGAACTCGAGGGCAACCCAGAAGACTGCCGGAAGAATCTGCAGCGGCCCAAATCCTATGCTGCGCACTAGAAACGCGAAGATGGCGATCTGCAGTCCTTGCAAAACCGCATAAGCCAGAAACACGACGGCGCTGATCGGATACGGAAATCCGCCGAAAACAGTGATCGTATAGACGAGCCAGTGAAATCCGATCAAGTGCGCGGCGGTGCCCATCAGCCAGCCGTAGAAAACAGCCTGGCGCAAACTCTCTGCTCGATGCATCACCCAAAAGAGCGGCACGAACGCCAACCAGGCGAGCGGAAAAAGGAGCGGATTGAGAAAAGGCGCGGACAGCAAGGCGGCGGACGATAAACTGGCGAGTATTTTTCTCGACATAACTATTCAATGCAGGCGAAAGATGATTTTCCAACTCCAAACGGTTTCAGAGAGTCTGTGAACCATACGTGCTTATCGACAAGCATGATTAAAAACCAAAAATGAGTTCCGAACATGCCACAGTAACCCGCCCGTGAATAACAAGATCGGCGGATACTCTTTCCGTAGTCGTTAACCCAATCAGGATATTGACTCGCCAGGCAAGAGCGGGGCAGAACCTTCAGCGAACACAAGCGCAGCACCCTTCAGGGCTTCTCCGCTTTGAAATCATAAACAAGCTCCAGGAACTGCACGATGATTCTGGCTGTAACGCCCCAGACATCCCAGCCGTTTACATAGAAATGATAACGGGGATGTCCTCTCGGCGAAAGATAGTCGTTAACGGTAAAGTTGGGCGGCGCCAATAGCGCCGAGATCGGCACGGAACACACCGCCGCAGTTTCCGCCGGATTTAATACGAACTCGCAAGACGCGGGGATCACGCCGACAAACGGAGTTACGAGAAAACCGTAACCCGCTTCTGCCTGATCCAATTGGCCCAAAATCCGCACGTCACGCGGATGAATGCCAATCTCCTCGTGACTTTCGCGCAGCGCCGCTTCCATTTCGCCGCGATCGCCGGCATCCACCCGCCCGCCGGGAAATGCCACCTGGCCGCTGTGGTGGCTCATCCGCTCGGCGCGCTTGGTCAAAACCAGATAATCGCCGTCTCCTCGCTCTTGGATCGGAATCAAAACCGCCGCCGGTTTATAATGTTTTCCCGCAATATTTTTCGGAGAGCGAGATTTGAGCGCTTGGGAAATTTTATGGACAACCATCGATTCGAAATTTTGATGCGGTTGAGATCTGTGATATGAACCGTTTTTCAATTTAGCCAATTGGCAGGCAAAAAACTAGCACCGTGAAAGAACGCGACATTCACTCAGCCATTCGAATTCTGCGCCACGAAGTGACCAAGTGGGACACCCCGATCGTCACTTTGATGGCGGAAACCTACGAGAGTCCCTTTCGAGTGTTGATATCCTGCATTCTCAGCCTGCGCACGCAAGATTCTACTACAGCCAAAGCATCGCACCGATTGTTCGCAGTGGCCGACACACCGCAAGCGATGTTGAAACTAACCGCGAAAAGGATCGAGAAACTGATCTATCCGGTGGGCTTTTACAAAACCAAAGCAAAAAATATCATGAAGATTTGCCGGACATTAATCGATCGATACGGCGGCGAAGTTCCCCATGAAATCGACGAGCTGTTGAAGTTCAACGGCGTCGGCCGCAAGACGGCCAATCTCGTGGTCACGCTGGGATACAAAAAACCCGGCATCTGCGTCGACACCCACGTGCATCGGATATCGAATCGCTGGGGCTACATCAAAACCAAAACGCCGGAGAAGACAGAATTTACGCTCCGCGATAAGCTTCCCAAGCGATACT
This sequence comes from Deltaproteobacteria bacterium, assembly GCA_009379725.1. GTDB lineage: Bacteria > Desulfobacterota > Binatia > UBA9968 > UBA9968 > WHTF01. The sequence continues at coordinate 1,675 of WHTF01000138.1, read as the reverse complement.
GGATCGAATACAACGATCTTCTAGTGAGCTTCGGCCAGCATCTGTGCCGGCCGATTTCGCCGGTTTGCAGCGAGTGCCCCGTGCGAGAATATTGCAGTCAAATCGGCGTCACCGCGAGGCGATGAATATGGCACAGAAAACTCCCTCTGGTTACTTTGCCCACAATATCGAACCGATCGGCTATCACGATTTGAATAGCAAGCCGGCTTTCAAGTTGGCGATGCAGGAAGTGAACAACCGCTGGTATCTTTACGTCGCCCATCTCTGGCATCGCGGCTGGAGCGTGCTCGACGTGACCGATCCGGCGGCGCCGGAGTTTTGCACCCACATTCCGGGACCTGACAACACTTGGACGATTCAGATTCAGGTCGCCGAGGGTAAGATGATCACGGGGCTCGAGCGCATCGCGCCCGGCTGGGGCGGCGCCGAAGGCCAGCCTTTTACCGAAGGTTTTCTTATCTTCGACGTGAGCGATCCGATTAAGCCGAAACAGATCGGTCACTTCAAAACCGGTAGCACCGGCACGCACCGCAATTTCTACGATGGCGGCAATTTGGTGCATGCCGCTGCCGGCGCTTCCGGTTTGACCGGAAAAATCTACCGCATCGTCGACATCGCCGATCCCGCCAACCCGCGCGAGATCGGCCGCTTTTCGTTGCCGGAGCAAGTCGACGGCGCCAGCACGAATGGTTTAAAGTTTTCCTGCCACGGTCCGGCGCATATCGAAGGCCAGCGCGCCTTTCTTTCCTACGGCGACGGTGGCGGCATTATTCTCGACGTTTCGGATTTTTCGCAGCCGAAGATGATCAGCCAGATCGCCTTTCGCGGCATTACCGCGACACAAGGCATCCATACCTACTTGCCGCTGCCGCGCCGCAAGATTGCGTTGATCAATGACGAGGCGATCCGGGAGAATGGCGATGAGAATTTAAATATGGCGGGCATCGTCGATATCAGCGACGAAAAGCGCCCGCGCCTGCTGTCGCTCTTTCCGCTGCCCGCGCCTGCGCCGGAAAGCGAACTTAAGAATTTTTACGAGAAAGCCGGCCGCTTCGGCCCGCACAATCATCATCACCCCAATCACCAGGCTTGCCTCGAAGATCGCGACGATATCGCCTATCTGACTTATTTCAACGCCGGACTCCGCGTCTACGACATTCGCGACGCGCGCCAGCCCAAAGAGATTGCCTATTTTGTACCCGCCGATCCGCTGGTGAGAATCGGTTCCAAGCCAAGCCGATTAGTCGCTCAGTCCGAAGACGTGCTGGTCGACCGCCGCGGCTGTATTTATTTGAGCGATAAGAACCACGGTATTCACGTTCTGCACCTGCGCGGGGTCTGGACTTATCAGGAAATGTAAATAGCAAGCGCGGCCGGTGGTCGCGCTTGGAGGTTGCATGAGAAAGGCTCGTCGCGCAGTTTAGGGCTTCATCGACTCGGGAAAATACTTCGACGGCGCCCAGACGTTGGCTGTGAAATTATTGCAGCCAAGGATGCGCAGTTCACGCATGATGCGGAGGTAATCCTGCGAGTCTATATAGTCGCGCCAGTTTTCCATGCTATCGAAGTCGATGGTGATGGCGACATGCGGCGTTATTTCGAGTGGGTTACGGTAATTGCGAATTTCGATCACGCCGTTATGCGAAAGCGTCGCTGGCAGCCAGTCGTTCCTGGC
>WHTF01000137.1 GCA_009379725.1 Deltaproteobacteria bacterium | reverse complement strand
AACTGACAAAGCCCGCGGGACCCAGTAAGCTCGACCTGGTCGTTTTCACTGCCGGAGGCACAGCGGCGGGTAAAACAACGGCGATCAAATCCGTGCCTGGCGTTGCCCATGTCGTCGGGTTCGCGCAGATCATTTACGACTCGACTTTATCGAGCTTGCAATCATCGTTGAAAAAAATTGCCCAAGCGCTGGACGCATCCAAGAAAGTAAGCATCGTGTATGTTTACCGCGACCCGCTGGAGGCGTTCGTCAACGGGGCGCTGTCACAGAGCGACAGGATGGGAAGAGCCGTCCCGCTCGACGTGTTTCTCCATACTCACATCAACGCTCCGAAAGTCGTCCTACAAACCGCTAACAAGTATAAAGGCGATCCAGAGGTAGCAATCAGTGTCGTTGACAATAGTCGCGGGCGCGGGAAAGCTGTTGTTGCGGACCTGAACTTTGTCAGGGAAGTCACGCATAAATACACGCCCGAGGGGCTAAGGGCCAAAGTCAGTCAGGCTCTGGAGGAGGCATATGAAAAAGGAAAACGTGGAGAAACGGGGGGGATCTCGGAAGCTGTCTATCGAGCAGTTAAAGGAGATGCCGCTAAAGGAGTTTACCGATCTCCTGGCGAAGGGCATGGCCCAAACCCTTAATGACAAAACCGGAAAAACAGGAAAACGGAATGGGTCGAAGTCGCGCGCGCGTTAACGCGAATCTCGACCGTGTCTGTCGGCCTACCCGGCCCATGCGCTCCAGGCATTATTTGCTAAACCCGGTCGCAATCCCACATCGATAGGAGAGAAAAACCTTTTGGAGCGATTTCTTAGGCTGTTCGCGGAGGTGCGCAAAGGAGAGGGATGGACCGCGATTCTCCTGATGCTCAATTTGTTCATTCTTCTTACCTCCTATTTGATTCTAAGACAGTGCGAGAGCCTCTCATTCTCACCGGTGGAGGAGCGGAAATCAAAAGCTACGCGGCCGCCGGACAAGCGCTTCTCCTGATTTTTGGTCGTGCCGGCCTATGGTTTCCTGGCGAGCAAAGTCAATCGGATCAAACTGATCACTTGGGTGGTTCTCTTTTTTATCTCCAATTTAATTGCCTTCTACGTTATGGCACGGTTCCATGTGCCGCTCGGGGTGGCGTTTTTTCTCTGGGTAGGTATTTTCAATCTTTTCGTTGTGGCGCAATTCTGGTCTTTTGCCAACGACATCTATACCCCGGAGCAAGGCAGGCGTTTATTCGCGATCATCGCTTTTGGCGGTTCACTGGGAGCGATCCTGGGACCGAAGATTGCCGGTTGGTTTGTTTCAGCCGCTGGGCGCGTACGCACTCATGTTGGTCGCCGCGGCGCTTCTCGGCATCTATATTCTGATCGCCAACATCGTCAATACGCGCGAGCAACGCCCGGCTAAAGCATCTGCCAAGGACGAGGCGGCCGAAGTGCCTCTGGGAAAAGAGGGAGGATTCGAGTTGGTTGTGGGGCAGCGCTATCTTCTCTTGATCGCCTTGCTGATGATCGCTCTTAATCTGGTCAATACTACGGGCGAGTTTATCCTCGGAAAAACAGTCACAATCAAAGCACAGCAGATTGCTACGAACGAAGCGCCTCAGGTTGGCGTTACTGCTCCGACAAGCGATCTGGCGAATGAAGAAAGAAGAAAAATCGCGGAGAATTTTATCGGGGAATTCTATGCGACTTTCTTTTTTTGGGTGAGTTTGATTTCCGCCGCCGTGCAATTATTTCTAGTCTCGCGCATCATCAAGTACGTCGGGGTGTCCGCCGCTCTTTTTTTCCTGCCGGGTGTCGCTCTGGGAGGTTACTCTATTATGATCTTTATGCCGGTTCTGAGCTATATCATGGTGGCCAAAATCGCCGAGAATAGCATCGACTATTCACTGCAGAATACCTGTCGCCAGGCTCTGTTTCTGCCGACAAGCAGGGAAGCGAAATACAAGGCGAAAGCCGCCATCGATACATTTTTCGTCCGCATCGGAGACGTATTGTCCGCCCTGTTTGTTTTCACCGGAGTAAAACTCGCTCTCGATACCGATGCCTTCGCCGCCGTCAACGTCGGCTTTGCTCTCGTATCGCTGTTTTTTGTCATGGGCATCGCGCGACGCTACAAAAAGCTCATGGTGGAATCTGAGACGCCCGCTTGAGACTCGGCACACTACTGACTCGCGCCGCTGGCGTTTGGCGCATTCCCCGTAATGTGGCCGATCAGAAAAGCAGAGCAATGCGGTCTCGTCATTTGAATCCAACTATCGTGATCCATACCCTGATGGCGATAAGCCAGACCATGACGGCATAGATCCGCCGGAGAGTTTGCGCGGAGACCTGGCTGTGGATCTTCTCTCCGACAAGAACGCCGGCGGTAGCACCGACGACGACGCTGGTGGCCAGCACCAAGGGAATTTGTCCGGTGATCAGCTTTCCTAAAAAGCCGCTGAAACTATTCATCATGGCGATAAACAGGCTGCTGCCGATGGCGATTCGAGTTGGCACTTTTAAGACGTAGATCAGTAGCGGGACGAAGACGAAATTTCCCGCCCCCAGAAAGCCGATCACGATGCCGGCGGCGAGGGAGCAAACAGACAGCGGTAAAAGGGGTACAGTTACCTTTTCCACCGAAACTTCCTCTTGCTCCTTGTTGGGTGCCGGCAAGAACATCATCAACAATACGATGGCGCTAATGATGCCGAAAAGGACCAACAAAACATGCTCGGAAGTCAACCCAGATGCGATCCCTCCGGCAAGCGATCCGATCGCCGAGACGATTCCCGCTACTAACGTAATCCGCCCGTGCACGCGCCTGTGGCGCAAGTGTGCCATCCCGCCGATGATGGTTGAGAGAAAGACCTGGCTCATCACGATCGCCGCTACGGTTTTTGCGTCAAGCCGCGGAAGACTGAACAGCGGTGGAACGTAGTACAAGAGCGGGAACATCAGCACGCCGCCGCCGAAGCCCAGTAAGCCGGCAAAAAAACCGCCAATCACGCCGAGAGCGGCTAGAGCGATAATGAGTGTAATGCCCGTCATCCAATCCCGGCGCCGTAGGTGACCGCAACGTCGGCCAGCGTGACTAAAAAGTAGCCGATGCTGACGTAAGCATTTAAATCGAAAAAAGCGCGATTGATGCGCGATAAATCGTCGGGCCGCACGATGCAATGCTCCCATAGCAAAACAGCGGATACCGCGATGCAGCCGATCCAGTAGATGACTCCGAGCTGAGCAGTGAGCCCGACCGCTGCAAGAAAGGCTATCGTGCACAGATGAAAAATGCTTGAAAGGTGCAACGCGCCGGCAACGCCGAAACGAACCGGGATAGAGGACAATCCTTGCGCGTGGTCGAACTCACGATCCTGAAGCGAGTAGATAATATCGAACCCAGCGAGCCAAAAAACCACCGCCAAGCCGAGATATAAAGGAACGAACAGCTCCCTCAAGTCGATGGGCGAATTGGCCACAGCTAGCCAAGCCCCGATCGGGGCAAGCGAAAGAGCCAAGCCCAGAAACAGGTGAGAGGCCCAGGTGAATCGTTTCGTCAGCGAGTAGAAGAAGATGACGGCTAGAGCGACGGGCGATAAAACAAAACAAAGCCAGTTCAGTTGATATGCGGCAAAGACAAAGATCAGAGCTGCTGCAGCCGTCAGCAGCCCCGCTTCCCAGACCTTGACCGTGCCTTTAGGCAGCTCCCATTGGTCCGTACGCGGATTGAGAGCATCGAATTTTCGGTCGGCCAACCGATTGAACCCCATGGCCGCAGTGCGCGCGCCGATCATGGCGACCACGATCCAGAGCAGTTCACGCCACGTTACAGGATGCTTCGGCCACGCGAGAGTTATTGACGCAAAAGCAAAGGGCAGCGCAAAAATTGTATGGGAAAAACGAACGAGGCTGGCATAATTTTTAATCTTCGCGAATAGCGCCATCTTTGTTGATACCGGTTGTTGCGTTTGCGTGGCCCATTCAATTCGGTTCATCCCTTCAAGCCGTTCCATCCGTTTCGGTTGATTGAACGACTTGAACGGTTGGCACCGCGGTGGAGCTATAGTCCTAATTTCTCCCAGATCGAATCGACATACGTCCTGGTCTTTTCGTCCATAACGATGGCGGCGGGCCACTCCCGCTCAAATCCTTCACTACGCCACTTGCGGGTGGCGTCGATGCCAATCTTGGAGCCATAGCCCAGCATCGGGGCGGCATGATCCAAAACGTCCACCGGCCCTTCGACCAAAACCGTATCGCGCTGCGGGTCAATATGATTTCCGACAACCCAGGTGACTTCGGAGAGATCGTGCACGTTTACGTCATGGTCGACGATAATCAAAACCTTGGTGAACATCATCTGGCCCATGCCCCACAGAGCGTGCATGATCTTGCGCGCATGGGCCGGATAGTTCTTTTGAATCGAAATGACGGCAAGGTTGTGAAAAACGCCGTGGACCGGCAAGTTCATGTCGACGATCTCGGGAAAAGTGAGGCGCAGCAGCGGCAAGAAGATCCTCTCCGTCGCTTTACCGATATACGCGTCTTCCATCGGCGGCCGGCCGACGATGGTCGTGGGATAAATCGGATTTTGTTTATGCGTGATACAGGTGACATGGAATACCGGATAATCGTCGGCCAGCGAATAGAAACCGGTATGATCGCCGAATGGACCTTCGCTCCGCAAGGGTTCGGCAGGATCGACGTATCCTTCAATGACAATGTCCGAGTTGGCCGGGACTTCGACGTCAACGGTTAGACACTTAACCAGCGGCACTCCTTTCTTGCGTAAAAAACCGGCGAAGAGTATCTCGTCTATCTGGTCCGGCAAGGGCGCCGTAGCGGCGTAAATCAATGCCGGATCGCCGCCCAAGCAGACCGCCAGCTCCATGCGCCCGCGCTGCTCTTTGTGATGCTGATAGTGGCGTGCCCCGACTTTGTGCAGATGCCAGTGCATGCCGGTGGTTCGCGAGTCGAAAAGTTGCATGCGATAGAGACCGACGTTTCGAGTTCCCTTGCCCGGATCTTTCGAGAAAACCATCGGCAAAGTGATGAACGGACCGGCATCGCCGGGCCAACAGGTGAGAATCGGCAGAATGCTCAGGTCGGGCTCGCGGTAAATCACCTGCTGGCATTCCCCGCTTTTGACGATCTTAGGGGGGATGCCGGCGAGTTTTATTAACTGCGAAAGTAGTTGTAGCTTGTCTCTAAAAGATTTCGGCGGCTTGGTTTGCACCAGTTGCTGAACTTCGCCGGCAATCACCTCGATATCGGCGACTCCCAATGCCAGCGCCATGCGTTTTGCCGAGCCGAAGGCATTAATAAGAACCGGGATCTGCTTGCCGACGACACTCTCAAATAACAATGCCGGACCGTTCTTTTTCATGACCCGATCGGCGATCTCGGCGATCTCCAACTCAGCTCTTACCGGATAGTCAATACGCCTGAGCTCGCCCTCACGCTCTAAAACTTGAATGAAATCTTGCAGACTGTTATAGGGCATGCGCTTCCTGACAATTTTTCGATGAAAAGCAATAATCTTTGACGGCCAAGAAAACCATTGTCACGTATTAATGCAAACGATAGCAACTCATTCCTATTGAACGAAGTATCAGGCCATTGCTTAACGCTCATTAATGGTGCATTAGCATGACTGAAATTTGTTATACCTATCAGGATCCGGCTATAGATTCCAATGTCGCAGGCGCAAATCGATCTCTCGGTCATTGTCCCCGCCTATAACGAGGCAGAGAGGCTGCCGTCGACACTGAGGCGACTTCACCAATACTTCGCCGGTAGAGCCTTTACGTATGAAATTATCGTTGTTTTGGATGGTCCTTCGGATAATACGCGGGATGTTTTGTTTGAACTGAATGGCACGATCGCAAACCTGAGAATTATCGATCGTGGCGTGAATCGAGGCAAAGGCTATGCCGTAAGAGAGGGGATGCTCAACGCATTGGGTCTTATCCGCCTCTTCTCGGACGCGGATAACTCTACGGACATCGTTCACTTCGACCAGATGAAGCTTGTTTTCGAAAAAGGTTGCGACCTCGTCATCGCGTCGCGCAATCCAAAAGATGTGGCAGAGGCTGTGCAAGCTGTTTCACAAGCTTATTACAAACGGCTCATGGGACGTGGAGGGAACGCGATTGTTCAGCTGCTGGCGGTGCCCGGCCTGTGGGATACCCAGTGTGGCTTCAAGGCTTTTCGCGCCGATGCGGCGGAACAGATATTTTCTCGCACGACCATTGACGGTTGGGGTTTCGATATCGAGGTTCTGGTTCTGGCCCGCGCACTCAAGTACCGCATCGGTATCATTCCCGCAAATTGGATTAATGATGATCGAAGCCATTTCAGATTATTGGATTATCTGCGTGTTTTAGGCGAGACGGTGAAAGTTCGTTATAATCTTATAACACGAAAGTACGACCTGTAGGCCACTAGGCTGGAAGACTGGAGTGCTCGGATAACGCGTTCGAACCCAAAACTCCAATACTCCCTTATTCCAACCACCCCATTTTCCTTGCGATCGGTTTGCATCCCAACATCAAGTTTGTCACAAGAGACGAATATGCTTCGTTTCGCTCTCGGCCTGGGACTGTTGACGGCGGTCGCTAATATCTTGGGCAGCGCTCTTGCGGTGCTCCAGCGCGAGCCTTCGCGCCGCTTTACGGCTGCGGCGCTTGGCCTCAGCGGGGGGTTTGTTCTGGCAGCCGCGCTGCTCGAAATGGTGCCGGAAAGTTTGACACGGGGTCCGGCGATGCCTGGATTCGTGGCGATGGGCTACCTCTTAGTATTCTTGATCGAACAGTTTACCAACGTCCACCTGCACAGTTTGCCGGATGACGCTCATCACTTACGGGTCCCCGTGGCTACCGGACTTGCGTCTCTTATCGCCTTCATCGTTCACGACTTGGTCGATGGGCTGGCGATCGGCGCGGGCATGATCGCCAATCCGGAGCTGGGCATATTGATTTTTCTCGCGGTGTTGCTCCATGAAATTCCGGCCGGTTTTGTCATCGCTGCGATCATGCGCGGGTCCGGATGGAGCCGCTGGGCGGCTATGGCCGCGGGCGGAAGCTTGGGGCTTGTCACCCTGATCGGAATCGTGCTGCCCTTTTGGATTCGGCAACTCGACCCGTACTTTGCCGATGTGCTTTTGGCTTTGGCTGCGGGAAGTTTCATCTATGTCGGCGCGACTCTTCTAGTACCTCTCTCAGAGGCGGGTAAGTCGCGTTGGATTACACTCCTCGTAGTGCTCGGGTTTGTCATATTTTACGGCTCGAGCCGTCTGGTAGAACACTTCCTTTAGACGGGGAACGCGAGACGGGGAACGCGCTGGCAGACCTGCTTTGGGCAATCTACGCAGTTTATCGATTATGTAGTGGATCGGGATTTTGGAGATAGTGGAGGCCAACCCTCCCTCGGGCCAGGCTGTCCTCGGCTTGTCTGATCCGCTCGACCGTTCCAAGGTCCTGCCAAAAACCCTCAAAACAGAAGCCGTACAGGGGTTGCTGGTCGGCGAGCATCCGTGGATAGGTTTGCCTGGTGGTGCTGAATTTGTGAGGAGTCGATCCTGATTCCATATAGTCGAAAACTTTCGGCTCGAGCACTTGTACTCCGGTGAACATCAATTTACGAGTCGGGCCGGGGTGTTTCTCCGGTATCCGCTTATCGAGGAATCGGCAGATCCGTCCTTCTACGTCAGTGTCCATCGAGCCGTACTGATCGGCATGTTCATCGGGCCGGAGAACCAGCGTTGCCGCGGCCTGCTTCTCTTTGTGAAATTTTAACAACTGATCCAGTTGTAAATCGATCATGACATCGGTGTTGACGACGATGAAGGTTTCGTCCCGGAAAAATGACTTAGCCTTCAACAGCCCGCCGCCGGTATCCAACAGTTCAGGTTCTATCGAGTAGCTGATTTTTAAGCCGAGTTGTTTGCCGTCGCCGAGCCGCTCCTCAATCTGCTCTCCCCAATGATGCAGATTGATGACCACATCGACGATGCCATGGTGTCGCAGCAGCAGCAGCGAATATTCGATCATCGGCCGGCCTGCCACCGGCACCAGGGCTTTGGGACGGGTATCGGTCAATGGGCGAAGACGTGTCCCTTGCCCGGCGGCCAGCACCATGGCCTTCATTGCATTTCCTCATAATGTTCTGCGAGAATCGGAATGACCGGTTCGAGTTGCGGTACTCGCGCCATATTTCTTTTCAAGCGATGGAGCGTCGGCGGGATGAATTTCCTATAGCCCGGTTTGCCCTTGACGACGTCGAGATAGTAAAACCTGCCGACCACCTTCAAGTCTCTTTGTATCACCGAGAGCAAATAGATCTCGAAAAACTCATCCTTATCAATCGTGCGCTTCTCACTGTCGGCTCGTTGACGCAAATAATAGCGGATAAGACGCTCTTCCAGGTGCGGTTCGATGACGCTGTCGGTAATTCGATCGTTTAACAGCGAAGCGAGATCGTACTGCGGCGGCGCCAGCAGGGCATCTTGAAAGTCGATGACGGCCACGGTGTTGTCATAAATCATCAAGTTCCAGCTGTGATAATCCCGATGATTCAGACAGGCGGGATATTGGTCGAGGCGTCGTGCGATGTCCAAAAAGATTCTTCTCAGCTCTTCGATCGCAGATTTAGCGATGCGCGTGTCCGGCCGCTTCGCCAATCCGTATTCCAGAAAATGATCGAACTCCCACATATAAAGACGCAAGTCGAAGCGCTGCTGAAAGGCAATACAGGCTTCGTCGCGCGCCTGGGTGCCGCGGATTTGCAGAACCAGAAGTTCATCGATGGCTTTTTCATACCACCCGACCACTTCAGATTGCGCCAGGCCTTGCACGCGGTCCCACAAGGCGGTGTCGCCCAAGTCCTCCAATAGGAGAATGCCCTGGCTCTCCCAGTGACCGTAGAGCTTCGGGACCCGAACGCCGATCGTGCTCAGGAATCGGTGCATGTTGAGAAAAGGCAGTTCTTGAGGGACTTCCTTGAAAACGGCGAGCTCGTCGCTGGATAAGGGCAAAGTGCTGCCGGCGGGTAGCTCCATAATGATGACCGACTTTGGCGCGCCCGGCGTTTCTATGCGGGCGCGATGATAGCGCCGGCTGGAGGCATCGCCGGCCAGAGCGGTAAGAGAGGAAATAACCGTGTTCACGCCGAAGATAGCACGAATTTTATCGGCCATGAGTTGCGTGTCAACGTTCATGCTCAATGCTCGTCGTTACTTGCAGTTTGCTTGAAGCCGGCGCCGCCGGCCCTTAGACTTCTCAGCTGCCGCCGAAACCGATGGTCACTTTGCCGGCATCGACGATGACAGGTATTTGGCGGCGGCCGTTGGAATATTTCAGCATGCGTGCGAGGCCGTCATCATCTTCAAGCACATTGATATATTCGAAGGAAATTCTGCGACGGGAGAAATCCTCACGGGCTCCCGAGGTATAGGGTCAAAGATCCTGGCCAAAAATTAGCACGCTTTCGCTGTCCATTTGAATCTCTCCGTCCAATGAATTTTACGATGAAAACCGCGTAGTTTCTCTACCTTAGCGAAGGCGCGCGAAATTGCAAGTAAGTTAGCCCCTGTGTTACTTGTTTAAGCCATGAATTACCGTTCGTTGCCCGGCATACTTTACATCGTTGCAACGCCGATCGGTAATCTCGAAGACATGACACTGCGGGCGATTCAGGTTTTGAAAGACGTCGATCTCATTGCCGCCGAAGACACCCGTCACACACAAGTTCTGCTAGATCATTTCGAGATTGGCACGGCTCTGACGAGTTACCACGACCACAACGAGAGAACCAAGGCGAGACCACTGGTCGCCAGGCTCCAAAGCGGCGAAAGTATCGCGCTGGTGTCGGATGCGGGGACGCCGGCGATAGCCGATCCAGGTTATCGCCTAATCGTGGAGGCGACGCGCGCAGGAATTCACGTGGTTCCCGTGCCGGGACCTTGTGCAGTAACCGCTGTCCTCAGCGCCAGCGGACTACCTACCGATGAATTTCTCTTCGGAGGATTTCTACCGGCCAAGAAACAAGAGCGAAGGTCCAAGCTGCAGGAGCTTCGCAATGAACGCCGCAGCATCGTTATTTACGAAGCGCCGCATCGGCTGAAAGAATCCCTCGACGACATTTATCACATTCTGGGCGACCGCCGGATCGCCTTGGCGCGCGAAGTGACGAAAATTCACGAGGAGTTTCTCCGAGATCGGATTAGCGAGGTGATTGGACAAATCGCCGAGCGAGATATCCGTGGGGAAGTCACTCTCATCATTGAAGGATCGTCGGATGAAAATGCAATTTCCGAGATCGCGCTGCGCGACGAGATCGGCAAGCTCCAAAGCGACGGGATGCGGATAAAAGAAATTGCGGAAGTTTTGGGCGAGAAATACGGTTACTCCAAAAGAGAAATCTATCGCCTGGCTCTCCAGCAAAGCGAGCAGACTAAGTTTTGACTTTGTACTCGTCCAACGCGGGCACTCAAGAATTAATCGCGCGAATCCTTAATGCGAAATTCAGCAAATTCGCCCCGAAAGCTTTGCATCTGTGAATCCACCTTCTCCACCCGCGCTCCCGGCGGTCCCCGGCGACACCAGGCAATGAGTTCGGCAAGCTTT
>WHTF01000136.1 GCA_009379725.1 Deltaproteobacteria bacterium | reverse complement strand
ACCGCTTTGGCTTGATCGTCAGCCGTTCCCAACCGGCCCGCGAGATTCTGAAAAGTCCGGCTCCCGGCGACATCATCGTCATAGCCGACAGGTGAACCTGAACGGTTGGGCACGACGCAATTAACACGAATTTTGTAAGGCGAAAGCTGCACCGCCATGGCGCGAGTCAGGTTAATCACACCACCCTTGGCGGCGGCATAAGCGATGCCGTCGGTTCGGCCAAGCATGCCTGAAGTAGAGCCGAAGTTAACGATTTTCCCGCCGCGCCCCTGTTTGGCCATTTGCGCTCCGACGTATTTCGTCACCAGATACGGGCCTTTGAGACTCACGGCAATCACTTTATCGAACTCCTCTTCGGTGCTCGCGAAAATATCGGCGTGATCCGTAAGCGCCGCATTGTTAACGAGAATATCGATGCTGCCGAAGCGGCCAACCACCTTTTGCACCATCTCCTGCACGTTGCCCGAGTTGGCAACATCGCACAGCACGAGCACGGCTTGCTGTCCGGTCTGCTCGATCTCATCCACCACCGCCTGGCCGCGCCCTTCATGCATTTCAACAACGGCAATTTTCGCTCCCTCGGCGGCGCAGAGTTTAGCGATCGCCTTGCCGATATTCCTTCCCGCGCCGGTAATGACCGCCACCTGATCCTTCAGCTTCATTTTACTCTCTCCTTCTAAATACTCATCGATTTATGAAGATCGGCTCGCTTATTGATTGGCTCTTCCGAAACGTCTTGAACAATCATTACGTCCGTTAAATCCTGAATTCCTCCGGTGCGGTCGCGGTCATTACGTCAAATACATTGAGAGTGCAGGCGAGCATCGCGTAATAACCGATCGTGGCGGTGAGCTCGACCATTCCCCGTTCTCCCAACCGGCCATAGATCGCCTGAAAAGTCGTTTCACTGACGCGGTGCGAACGGACCATCTCGCGCACAAAGCTGATGATCTGCGCGTCTTCGAAGGAAAAATGCTCGGCATTCTTGCGCTGATGAACCGCGCGAATGGTTTCCAGCGGAATGCCGGCCTTCTGAGCGTGATTGATGTGCGCGGCCCATTCGTGCTTGCATTCGAGCTCGCGAGCCGATGCCAGCGCGGCCAATTCTATAACTTTGTCATCCAAACTCGATTCGAAGCGAAGATAACTGCCCAGATGCGCAGTTCGCCCGGCCAGCTCGGGACTGTGCAGCAGTGCCAAGAACGGCCCGCCAACCACACCTCGGCTTTGCGCAATCGAGTCATAAATAGGTTGATGTTCCGGCGCTAGATCTTCTTTCTTATCGATAGTAGCAATTCGAGCCATGATCTCTCCTTACTTTCTTTGAGTTTTTCGCCTCGAGCTTGCGCCGGAATAACAGAGAGAGCAACTAGCGCAACCCGCGCAGCCTCGGGTCAAGGACTTCGCGCAATCCTTCGCCGACCAGATAATAGGCCAGGACGGTGATGAAGATCGCCGCGCCAGGAAACACCGCCAACCACCACGCAAAAGTCGCGCTGCTGGCTTCGTGCAAAATGGAACCCCAGGTCACCAGTTCGGCCGGCACGCCGATGCCCAAAAAGCTTAGGCTCGATTCGACGAGAATGGCGCCGGCAATGCCGAGCACCACGGAAACGATCACCGGAGCCAGGGCATTGGGCAGAATGTGTTTGAACATGACCTTACGGTCGGAGACGCCGAGGGCGATAGCAGACGTAACGTAATCCAAGTTGCGTATTTTGAGAAATTCGTTGCGGGTGAAGCGCGCGATACCGACCCAACTGGTGGCGCCGATGATCATCATGGTCAGATAAATGCTCGGTGGCAAGAGGGCGGCAACCGTGATCAAGAGAAAAAACGTCGGAATCGCCAGCATAATTTCAAACAGTCGCGAGACCACCAGATCGACCCATGAGCCAAAGTAGCCGGCAATGGCGCCCATCGTGATACCGATCATGGCGGCAATCCCGACGGCGACAAAGCCGATCGAAAGCGACACCCGGGAGCCGTGAATCATGCCCGCAAGGACATCGCGCCCCAGCCGGTCCGTGCCGAGCCAGTGCTTCGGCGAAGGATTTTCAAACGGCGCGGTCAAGTCGATGTCGGTGGGCAAATAAGGAACCGGTGGAAAGACCGCCGTGGCGCCTTCGAGCTTTTTAAAGTCTACGTTAAGCAATTCCGGGGGCCATTGGGCAAGTCCTATTTTGACCAGGTAGCTGCGGAAAATCGGCAAGAAGGTTCTGTCCTGGTAAGAGAGATAGTAGGGTTTGTCGTTGGCCAGAAAATCGGCAAACAAAGCGATCAGAAAAAGACCGCAGACAACATAAAAACTGTAACGAGCAATCGGGTTGCGCTTGAATCGTTTCCAAACGCCGGACCAGAGAGCATCACCGCTGCCGCCGCCGGGCGCGACTGCGAAATCCGCTGCTCGATGCTCTGTGCTGGACTGGGTAGGACTCATTATTCTCGGCGACCGAATGCGATCCGCGGATCGACCACTGACAACAGCAGATCTGAAATGAGAATACCGATAAGCGTCAGCACGGCGCTGACGGTAAATAGCGCCATGATCGTCGGGTAGTCCCGCGCCAGTACCGACTGATAACCCAGTTGGCCCAGACCAGGAATCGAGAAGATCGTCTCGATGATCACGCTGCCGCCAACCAGCCCTGGAAGGATCGCCGCCAAGATCGTCACCAAGGGGATCAATGAATTGCGCAGCGCGTGCTTGAAAACGACCAGCGATTCGGCCAGTCCCTTGGCCCGCGCGACTCTCACGTAATCTTGTCCCAGCACCTCCAACATGCTGGCGCGCATGTAACGCGACAATCCGGCAAATCCATCGTAGGACATCAACACCACGGGCAAAAATAGATGCCAGGCGTGATCTTTTATTTTTCTCCAGAGCGGCCACTCTTGCGAGTAATCGAGGGATTCAAGACCGCCCGGAGGGAACAGGTAGAAAAAATCTCCGCCGCAGATAAAAACAATCGCCATGGTTGCCGCCCACACCAAAGGCACGGCAAACAGAACAAAGGCACCCAGAGTCAGCGCCTGGTCGCTGAAGGAATTCGGATGGGTGGCGGAATAAATGCCCAGCGGTATCGCCACCAGATAGACAAGAAAAATGGCAAGAACATTGAGTTTGATCGTGACCGGCAGCCTTTCCAGGATCTTGCCCCAAACCTGCTGATTATCTTTAAAGGATTCGCCAAAGTTCAGGGTCAATAAGTTTTTCACCCAAATGCCGTACTGGATATGCAGCGGCCGATCGAGGCCATACTGCGCGCGCCATTGGGCCAAAGCTTCATCGACGGCAACCCTCTTGTCGATAGATATTCCGGCGCCGGCCGCCGCGCCTAAGCCGCCGGCCGCGCGCAGCTCCGCCGGATCACCCGGAGCCAGTCGCATGATAAAAAAGCCGATCAGAGTGACCCCGATAAAGGTCGGAATCATCAAAAACAGCCGTTGCAGCGCGTAGGATGCCATCGCAATTTTGCTAGTTGACCGCCAGTTCCTGCCCGTACCTTTGCGCCGGGCGGGGGACCCACCATTCGATGGGATTGAGCCCAACGGGCAAGATCTCAACCCCGTGAATGCGCCGTTGCACCGCTACCACGGATTTGCCGACAAACAGAAACGTGTAGGGTTGTTCGTCGCTGAGGATCTGCTGAAATTCGCGATAGAGCTCGATACGCTTCTGATCATCGAACTCGTGGCGGTACTGCTCGAGGATCTCGTCGACCCGGGCATTTTCATAGCCAATGTGATTGGAACCGTTGTTAACCGATTGTGACGAGTGCCAAACCTGATAGGCATCGGGCTCGTTGACCGACATCGCCCATCCCAGTATAACGGCATCGAACTTTCTCATTTTCACGTCGCCCAAAAAAATCGTCCAGTCCAACTCGCGAACGCTTGCGTCAATGCCGTATTGTTTGAGCTCGTCCTGCAACGTAAGGGCCACGCTCTTGCGCGTGGTATTGCCCGAATTGATTTTGATCTCAAAACGAAGCGGTATCTTCTGCCCGTTGATGATTTTGTCGAGCACGCCATCGCTATCGCTATCGCGCCAGCCCGCCTCGCTTAAAAGCTCCATGCCTTTCTGGGGATCGAAAGCATAGCTCGGCAGGGTCTTGTCATACTCGGGGCGGAAAAAATAGATCGGGCCTTCAACCACCTCGCCCAGGCCGAATAAGATCGTTTTAACCATTTGTTTTCGGTTGGTGAAATGGGTCATTGCTTTGCGCACCTGCTTGTCGCGGAAAATCGGATGATTATTGTTCCAGCCAATATAGCTATAATTCGGCGCGAAATATTCATATTTGCGAAACTCGCTTTTAAATCTGTCGCTGTGAGTTCCGCGCACATGCTGGATCGGCGTCAGTCCCATATAATCGAGGCTGCCGCTCTTGAGCCTGACTAGGGCGGCATCGGGATTGTTGATGATGCGATATTTGTAGCGGTCCAAGTACGGCTGATCCACTCCGGCCTTACCATTGCCCCAATAATTACGATCGCGTGCCAATTCAATCTCACGACCGGTTTTCCAGCCTTCGAACTTATAGGGGCCGCTGCCCATCGGATTGCGGCTGAAGTTTTTGTTAAAGCCGTCGGCAAACTTTTGCACGCCCGGCGGCAGCTGATCGGCGGGCTTGCGCAGATCGGCGATGGTGACGTCTTTTAAAAAGTTTTGGGGGTCATAATAGTGACGCGGTAGAATGTCGATGAAGCCCAAGACACTTTCATTGAGGAAGTACGGCTCCTTGATCCTGAACTGGATGGTGTATTTGTCAAGCAGCCGGGCATCAACAACGGAATCGAAATAAACGCGCAAAAAAGGCGCGTTCACCAACGGGTTTTTGATCGCCTTTATGGAAAATAGCACATCTTCGCCGGTGAGCGGTCGTCCGTCCTGAAAGTGGACATCCCGGCGAATCGTGAAAGTATAGCTCAGCTTATCCTCGGCAATCGCCGGCCGCGCGGTGGCGAGCAACGGTTTCAATTCGAGACTGCGCGGGTCGCGCGTAAGCAGACCTTGGAAAATATTCTGGAGAATTGTGCTGGCGGAAGCGTCATTGCTGGTCAACGGATTGAGCTGTTCAGGATCGCTCAGGCTATGAATGATCAGCCAATCACCGGTCGTCGGTGTGCCCGGATTCTTCTCGGTCATCGCCGGCTGGGAAGCGTCGCCGGTGACTTCGGTCTTATCACCGCACCCGAACAGCAGGAAGAAAACTAAAAGAGAGCGCCAACCTCTCGTTAAAAACATCGTCAACCACCCAACGCTTCCAGGCGCAGTTCCTGAGCATGGGCCGGTTTCTGCTGAGAAAAGAGCTCCGGCGAAAGAGACGCGTTCAACTCGGGTTCCTGGTAGCGAATTTCGAGCTTCTTGTCCTGCAGCGGGGCTTCAACCTGGATCCTGGATGGGAACAAACCGGCAGGGGTCTGAATATAATCGCTAAATTCGGCGCGCAGCTCGACCGCGCCCGCGGCATTGAACCGTTCCCATTGGGTCGGCACCGGCATTTGTAACTCGAACGTCACCACATCTCGCTTGCGGTCATTTGCCGAGAATACCAGAGCGTTGCCCTCCTGCCGCCAGCCGGCACTCGTATCGACGGGCGGCAACCCCATCAGCAATGCGGTAATTTCATCGAGCTCCAGGGGTATTTGCGTATAACGCAGCATATTTTTCTTGGTTCGGTGCCCGCGCACGAAAACTCCTTCACGCGGGTGATAACCGATGATCTCTTGGTCATCGACCGTGACAATCAAAACGGCGCCGAGAAAGGTAAGGGTCTCCAGCCGCAGACGATCCGGTCGTTGAACCAGAACGGCTTCTTGGACATTGCCTTTGCCGTCGGGCCCGGCGTAGTCGACGCGCGCCAATGATCGCAACGAGCGAAACTGCTCACGTCGCTGCGCCATCGACTTGATCAGCTCCCCCGCCTCCCAAGGGCTTGCGCGTAGCTGCGGCTCCCTGGGCGGCGGTTTAACCGTGGCGCAGCCAACCATCATCATGCAAAGCGCGCCAAGCAACAAAGCGGCTGGATTGGGGTAGCAGGCGGAGATTGCGCGCTGAAGCGATACCCTCAAATCTTCTTCTCCAGGCGCTGGATCTTTTCACGGATTCGTTTGATCTGGTCGTCTTCCTTGGACTTCTTAACCGCATCTCGATAGCGCGCCACGGCGCGCTCGGATCTGCCAGCTTTTTCGTACGCATCGCCGAGATGCTCGATAATCGTCGGATCGTCCACGGTGATTTCCACCGCGCGCTCCAAATATTCGACCGCTTTGGGATAGTCCCCTTTTTGAAAATACACCCAGCCAAGACTGTCGATATAGAAACCATCGTTGGGCACGATATTTAAAGCGCGCAGGATCAAGTCCTCCGCGTCGTCGAGTCGCACGCCCATCTCCGCCCAGGTGTAGCCCAGGTAATTAAGCGCCGCGGCGTTTTTCGGATTAATCTCAATCGCCTTTTTCATATGGGCGATGCTTTGGTCTTTGTTCTTGGCCTCATCGTGAAGGGCGCCCAGTTGAAAATAAGCTTGATCGCTTCTGGGATCCAAAACGACAAACCGCTCCATCGCCTCGATGGCCTTGGGAAAATTTTTTGCTTTGCGATACAGCGTTGAGAGAAAGGCAAACACTTCCTTGCGATCATTTTTCTTGCTCAGCACGGCCTGCACCGAATCGATGGCTTTTTGTAATTGGTCGGCGCGCTCGTAAAGATAGGCCATCTGCAAACGAGTATCGAGATAAAATTCGCTCTTCTCCGGTATCCTGGAAAATTCGGCCAAAGCTTTGACATCGGACCTTAGCTCGACGTAGGTGGCGCCCAGATAGTAACGCGCCCGATCATTCTCCGGGTCACCGGCCAAAACTAGATTGAACTCCGTGGCGGCACGTTCGAAATCGCCCTTCTCATAGAAAATAAGTCCAATCTTTATCCGTGTCTCACGCGGATCGGCCTCTGTGCTTTTTAGTTTTTCAAATTGGGCAAGCGCGTCGTCAAGCTTGTTTTGACCCACGAAAAGTTCACCCAACCGTTTTCGCGCCCAAACATTCTGCGAGTTGATCTGCAGCAATCTTTGATAGGTCTGAATCGCCTCTTCGGTTTTGCCTCGCAGTTCATAGACCAAGGCCAGATCCATGAGCACCGCCTCGGACTTGGGATTTAACTCCAGCGCCTTGCGGTAACTCTGCTCGGCTGCCAGATAGAGCTTGCTTTTCGCGCGCACACGCCCGAGATAGTAATGGCCCAAGACGGAGTCATCGTCGATTTTCAGGAGATCTTCCAACATCCGGGTTGCTCTGGCGTAGTCCTCGACTTGCAAGTAAAGCACGCCCAAGTACAGCAGCGCCTCCTGGTTCTGCGGATCGAGTTTGAAAACCTCGTTGTACTCTGCGATACCTTTCTGATTTTCACCTAACGACGAATAAAGGCCACCCAGCAGTAAATGGTTTTCGACGCTTTTGGGTTCCATTCGCGCCGCCGCTTCTGCTTCGATCAGGGCTCTTTTCAGATCCCCTTTTCTTATGTAGAGCGTGGCCAAACGAAATCGCAGGAAACCGTCGTCCGGATTGGCTTCGGCGGCGCTTTCAAATTCTTTAAGAGCTTCGTCGAATTGGCCTTCGCCCAAGAGAAGGTTGCCCTTCATAAAGTGCGAGAGTCCTTTGGAATCAGCCGGAACTTCGACTTTTTGCTGATGCTGGAAAGGAGCTTCAGAAACCCAGGACTGACCGTTAAGGGGCGCTTTCAGATCTGGCGCGGCGGAGGCGCAACCGAAGAAAATCAAAAAACAAATGGCCCTCCAACAGAACCGTGTACCCATTAGCCCAAGGGTTAACATACTCACCTGTGGGGGTCAATGAACCCTGCCTTACTAAACCTTCATTCATCGCGCGATGTATGCTAATTCTCTTCCGATGAGGCAGATCGCCGATCAGTCGATCTGATCGAGTATGACAAGAACATCCCCCTACCGCGCTGAGAAAGAAATCCTTGATCTGCGGCAGCAGCTCGACAAACACAATTATTACTACCATGTTTTTGACGACCCATTGATCAGCGATGCGGAATACGATCGGCTGTTTCAGCGCCTGAACGAGCTCGAACGGGCACATCCCGAATTCGCGTCGGCCGATTCACCGACACAAAAAGTCGGCGCCGCCCCTTTAGCCAAGTTCAAGACCGTCCAACACACGCTGCCCATGTTATCGCTCAGCAATGCCAACGATCCAAAAGAATTGTCAGAGTTCGACGAAAGAATACAACGTTTTTTAAAGCACACTGAACCCATCGAATATTCGGTGGAACCCAAAATCGATGGCGTGGCGGTTGAGCTCGTATACATTGACGGGCGCTTCACTGTCGGCTCGACCCGCGGCGATGGGATCAAAGGCGAGGACATTACGCTGAACCTCAAAACGATTCGGTCTATTCCGCTGCAACTGCGCGCCGGAGCGCGCGAGCTGCCGCAGCGGCTAGAAGCCCGCGGTGAGGTTTTTCTTTCACGTGAGGCATTCCAGCGGATGAATCGCGAACGCGAGGAAGGGGGACAAGCGGTTTTCGCCAACCCGCGCAATGCCGCCGCCGGGTCGTTAAAACAATTGGATTCTACGATCACGGCGAAACGACCATTGGATATTTTTTGCCACGGCGCAGGAACTGTCGTAGGAGCGAGCTTGAGGAGCCATGCTGAATTCCGCGACGCAATCAGGGATTGGGGCTTAAAGCCCGTGCCTCTGGCGCGCCAGTGCCGCGGCATCGAGGAAATTCTTGGCTACCGCGACGAGATGGAGATCCGGCGCGACGAACTTCCTTACGAGATCGACGGACTAGTGATCAAGGTCAACGATAACGAACTGCAACGCCGGCTCGGTGAAATCGCCCGCTCGCCGCGCTGGGCTATCGCCTATAAGTTCCAAGCGCGCCAGGCCGCGACGCGCATTCTCGACATTCAACCCCAGGTCGGTCGCACCGGTACTTTGACCCCTGTCGCCAATCTCGAAGCGGTCCGTATCGGCGGCGTTGTCGTTAAAAGCGCGTCCTTGCATAACATGGATGAAATCGCTCGCAAGGATATTCGCATCGGCGACATGGTGATCGTCGAACGGGCTGGAGATGTCATTCCCTATGTCGTCAAAGTTCTGGAGGAGGAAAGAACCGGCGCAGAGAAAACTTTTCACATGCCGGATCACTGCCCGGTTTGCGGCACGGCGGTCTACCGGGAAGAAGGCGAGGCGGCGTACCGCTGCGTCGGCATTTCCTGTCCGGCAAGACTCAAAGAAAGCCTCAAATTTTTCGGTTCACGAAATGCCATGGACATCGAGGGGTTGGGCGACAAGCTTGTCGATCAACTCGTCGAACGGGGATGGGTCAAGAACATCGCCGATCTCTACGGCCTCACACAAGATCAATTGGCGGGTCTGGAACGAATGGCCCAGAAATCGGCACAAAACCTGATCGATGCTTTGCAGCGCAGCAAGGATTCGACCCTCCCTCGCTTTTTGACCGCTCTGGGGATGCGGCACGTCGGCGAGGCGACCGCTAAGCTCTTAACCGAGCATTTCGGCGATTTGACAACGATCATGGAGGCCACAGAAGACAAGCTGATCGAAGTCCGGGAGATCGGCCCCGAGGTCGCCAAAAGTATCGCACGCTTCTTTGGCCAGGATGAAAACCGACGTGTGGTGTCAAAGCTTCTGCAAGCAGGAATTCGCTTTAGAAGCGAGGCCAAAAAGACGGGTGCTCTCGCCGGAAAGACCTTCGTTCTTACCGGCGGGCTCGACACCCTGTCGAGGGTTGAAGCACAACGTAGGATCGAAGCGTTGGGAGGGCGGGTGAGCAGCGCTGTGAGCCGCAATACCGGCTATCTCGTTGCCGGCTCGGATCCGGGATCGAAACTCAAGAAGGCACAGGAGCTGGGAATCCGGATCCTAGATGAGCAAGAATTATTAAAACTGCTGGCGACTTGATCAGTAACGATCTCGCGGTGGCCTGCCGCCTCCGCCACTGCCGGGTCGAAACTCTCGGGGGGCCTGTGGACGGGCCTCGCTGACCACGACGTTTCGACCTTCGAAATCGGTTCCGTTCAAAGTATTGATCGCGCGCTCGGCTTCGGCATCGGAGCTCATCTCGATGAAACCGAAACCTTTGGAGCGGCCGGTGAATTTATCGGTGACGATCCGGGCGCTGACCACCGAGCCGTGCTGCCCGAAATGCTGCTGCAGTCTTTCTTCCGTGACGGAGTACGGAAGATTACCCACATATAATTTCGCTCCCATTGGGCCCTCCTTGTTGGATCAACGAATGCGCATATGGCGATCGAGGTGCCAAGGGCAGCGCCTGATCGGTCTCGCTAGGGACCGTTCTTTTGCCTCGGGCTCTTCGGTGACCCTTACGATGCGAACGGGCGCAAGCCTATCGAAAGTGCGGGGCTCTTGTCAAATATTTAAAGCGATCAATGGACCAAGGCTCGGCGCTTGCGGCATCGCGACCGCTGCGCTAGATAATCGACAGCCATGGAAACCGTGCCCGTCAATGCTCGCGTCCACTTAATCATCAGCGGCAGAGTACAAGGAGTCTATTTTCGCGCGTCGACGGTTCAGCAGGCCCGGCAGTTGCACGTAACCGGATGGGTGATGAATTGCCGCGATGGTTCGGTCGAGGTCGTCGCCGAAGGACCGACAGAAAAGCTTGACGAACTCATTGCCTGGTGTCGCCGGGGACCGCCGGGAGCGCGGGTG
>WHTF01000135.1 GCA_009379725.1 Deltaproteobacteria bacterium | reverse complement strand
CGAGACCTCAAGGAACTCGGCTTCGACTACTATTCCATAGGACGTAAAAATGGCTCAAGGTCTGCTTACCTCGGTGCGGGTCACGTCGCGTTTCAGCTATGTGACGCTTCGGGTTTGGTGTTACATAACAATGGGGCCAGTACAGCACCGACTTTTTTCAGTCGAAAGTGAAACCCAGAAATTACAGTTAACGCATGTTCCGACACCCCTTTAAGGATGAACTTATACTTCAGATGAAAAGAAAGTTGGTGGGCCCACCTGGACTCGAACCAGGGACCAACCGGTTATGAGCCGGTGGCTCTAACCAACTGAGCTATGGGCCCATACGTGAAAGAATGAAAGAAATAGATCGGATCGTGTCGCGCCGGTGACGCAGGCGCAGGTTAATTTTCCATGAAACTTTTCAGCCTTTTACTACGACTCGGATGCCTGAGCTTTCGTAGCGCCTTGGCTTCGATCTGACGAATACGCTCGCGCGTCACCGTAAACTTCTGTCCGACCTCTTCGAGAGTGTGGTCCGATTTCTCACCGATTCCGAACCGCATCCGCAGCACTTGTTCTTCTCGAGGTGTTAAAGTAGCGAGCACCTTTTTGGTTTGCTCTTGCAAGTTGATATTCACAACCGCGTCAGATGGCGTGATAATTCTTTTATCTTCGATAAAATCGCCGAGATGACTGTCTTCCTCCTCACCCACCGGCGTTTCCAATGAGATAGGCTCCTTGGCGATTTTAAGAACCTTACGTACCTTGTCCAGCGGAATCTCCATCTTAGTGGCGATTTCTTCGGGAGTGGGTTCGCGGCCTATTTCTTGGACCAAGTAGCGCGACGTACGAATAAGCTTATTGATTGTTTCGATCATGTGGACCGGTATCCGGATGGTACGCGCCTGATCCGCAATGGCTCGAGTAATGGCTTGGCGGATCCACCATGTAGCGTAGGTAGAAAACTTATAACCTCTTTGATACTCAAACTTATCCACGGCTTTCATAAGGCCAATATTGCCTTCTTGAATCAAGTCAAGAAACTGCAGGCCGCGGTTGGTATATTTCTTGGCAATACTCACAACCAGTCGCAGATTCGCTTCAATCAGTTCTTTCTTGGCTAAGTTGGCCTTGGTCTCCCCTTCGATAATCGAGCAGACGCGACGTTTGATCTCGTCCAATGGAATATCGAGATCCTTTTCGATATGACGCATGTCACGACGGGCATTCCTGATTTCGTCCGACATATGCAGAATTGCATCATGGCCCATGCGAAGCGAGCCCGTGAGTCGTTGCCAGTCCTTTTTACGTCCATTGAGATTAGACACCATTTTAAGGAGCTCAGGAGCAGATTTGCCGGTCCTTTGCTCGAATTCTTTCACGCGCCGCTCCAGGGTTTGCATGCGATCCATCGCTCTTTTCAAACCATCGACGATCGCTTCAGTTTGTTTTCGGTTCAGCTGGAGGTTTTTGAGACCACCGATAATCTTTTCTTGATACTTGAGAAGACTCTGTTGTAGCACCTGACGGCGCTGTGCCGATACGCGCTTGCCATCGAGTTGTTTCCTGATTTTCTCCCGCTCATTGGCGGTCCGACGAATCTTTCCAATCTGCTCGAGCAGCCGCTTTTCGTGTACCTCCTCATCCTCAAGGTACTCCGCATCTTCATCGCCGTCCTTGATAATTTCACGAACGCGGATCTCGTGTTGCGCCAGTTTTTCACCGAGATCCAAAACATAGCGCAATGCAAGTGGGCTAGAGAGCACTTCTTCGATAACTTTTTTTTCGCCTACTTCAATTTTCTTTGCAATTTCGACTTCGCCTTCGCGACTTAACAGGGAGACCGTTCCCATCTCCCTCAGGTACATACGCACGGGATCGCCAGTCTTGCCGACGGCATCGCCGTCAGCTTCACCGTCAAGTTCCTTTTCTTCCTCTTCTTCATCGGCAAGGTCTTCACCGGCCCCCCCGAGCGTAACTCTTTGATTGGAATCGACAACTTCAATGTCCATCTCACCGAAGATCGACATGACATCATCGATCTGGTCCGGAGACACTACTTCCGCCGGTAACATATCGTTGACGTCATCGTACGTCAGATAGCCCTTCTCCTTACCCAAGTCGATGAGCTTTTTCACCTCCTTCATATTCTTCTTCTCCGCCGGCTGGCGAGCGTGACGTGAGGCGACTTTGTCGTTCGCTAGCGAGCGGTCTTCGGCGCGAGCTTTCGGCGTTCTAGCTGGCGTTCTTTTATGTCTTGCCATTCTAGCATCCTCTCTCTTTTTGCGTTCTCGTCCTTTTGTTCTTCCGCGGTACGGATCGCAATTCGCAAACTTCTTTCTTGCTCCCGCAAATACTTCCGACGCAGGTACGCGATACAATCAATCGCCATTTTCTCAGATTCAGCTTCGGCGATACTCTCTCCTTCGATCGCAAGGCCGGCAATCTGCGCCGCCTTGTCTGCGTCGACTTTCTGAGCGATCCTAAAAACGTCGATGTTCCCATGTTCTTGCCATTCAGCACCGATGAGGTCAACAACCTCCCGCCAGCTCGACCCTACCCACTGTAGCGCCTCACTCTCTTTAAATATATGGCGGGCGATTTCAGGAAAACACAAAACAAGACTGATCAGCGTCCTATCAGCCGCATCGTCTCGATTGGCAGGATTATTCGGCGGCACTCCTCGGACCGACATAACCGCCGATTTCCGAGGCGCCGAATCGCGCAGAGGCTGGCGCAGGAATTCCTCACGGATCCCCAACGAATCTACGGCACGCGCCACCAAAATATCGACCTCGAAGACATTCCGCACCTTTTGAAGCAGCCGCGAGATCTCCCCGGCAATCCGGCCTTTGCCTTCCAAGCTCTTGCCGTAACGCTGTTCTAACCCAGAAAAGTAATAATCCGCCAGTGGCACAGATCTCGCCAACAGCTCTTCGACCGCCCGCTTGCCGTGACCGCGCACAAAAGTATCAGGGTCTTCGCCCTTAGGCAAAAATGCGGCTTGGCCAAGGAGCCCCGCGTCCACAAAAATTTCGAAACTACGCGCCGCGGCTTTACTGCCAGCCTCATCACCGTCAAACAGCGCAATAACGTTTTTACTGTATCGAGCTAGAGCGCGTACGTGCTCCACCGTTAACGATGTCCCCAGGGTGGCCACCGCGTAATCGACACCATATTGATGCAGAGCTATAACGTCGAGATATCCTTCAACTAGGACGACTCGATCATTTTTGCGAATCCCTTCTTTGGCTTGAAAGAGACCATAAAGGGTTGACCCCTTATGGAATAGCGGCGTATCGCTGGAGTTCAAGTATTTCGGCAATCCTTGATCAACCACCCGACCGCCAAAGCCTATGACTTTACCCCCGGCGTTGGCGATGGGAAACATCAGTCGTGCGAAGAATTTTTCATAAAAGCGGTTCCCGTCGCGTTGCCCTATAAGACCAAGGCGCAGTGCATTTTTCAACGATAGCTTTTCGGATTTAACAATGTCCAAGAATCCCGAACCGTATTGCGGCGCGAAACCAAGGATAAACCGGCGCGCCATAGATTCATCAATGCCGCGGTTTTTTATGTACTCGAGTGCTTTTTTCCCTGAGGTTTCGTTGAACAGCACTCTGTGATAATTTACCGCGGCACGCTCATTGAGACGGTAAAGAGCCTCCCGCTCGTCCTCTTCCCCCGATTTTCTAGCGCTGCCGGCTCTTTCGACGCTTATACCATAACGCTTGCCAACCTGTTCAACCGCTTCGGGGAAGGAAAGATGGTCAAAGAGCATCAAGAAGTTGAAGATACTGCCGCCGACCTTACAACTGAAGCAATGAAAGATTCCCTTTTCATCATTCACGGTAAAAGAGGGAGTCTTCTCGCTATGAAAGGGGCACAACCCGATGTAATTCCGACCCACTTTTTTAAGCGTAACATAGTCGGAGATCAACTCGACCACAGAAGCTCGATCACGAATTTCAACGATCTTTTCCTGTGGGATCATAGGGACAATTTAAAGATGCGGGATTTCGCGAAGAACTTGCACCCGGCCGTCCTCTTTTGCAAAAATCCTTTCTTTCCCGATTCGAATCAGTCCTTCGGCAAATCGCGACAATGGCGGGACAAAAAAAGAAGCTATTATTTTCTCCTTAACGGAAGGCGGAATCCAAGACGCGGAGCTCATAGAAAAAACGATTAGCGCCATTACTGCCGCACCTTTAATGATTGCAATAGCAATACCGCCTGCGCGATTCAACGTCTGCAGGAAAAGAAACTTTTCGGAGTGATGAAGAAGCCAACCGACCAAACTGAAGAGGAAATAAACAACAAAGAAAATCGCGACAAATGAAGCTCCTTTGAGAATGAATGGAGAAACTTTCCAAAATTCTTCACCGAGCGCTGCTACGGTTTGGTTATACCGCATGGCCGCCATGAAACCAACAATCAACCCGGCAAGCGACAACGTTTCCCGAAAAAACCCCTTAAAATAACCCCGTACGCCAAAGAGGAGCAATAAAACGAACAGGATCAGATCAATGAGGTTCACCTATGGGAGCCATCCATGTCAAGAACTCGCCAGACTGTAACTCCAACAATGACGGTCGCTTCTGTTTTCAATCTGAGCACACACAATCAAAAGATCATTCAACAAGGCGACTCACTTTCATGCGGAGTCACGCCATGATACACGGACTGCCCGATTTTACTGTGTCTTGGATAAACGAGCAGTCCGTTATCGATTGATAAGAAACGCTAAACAGAGAGGACTTTGAAAGCATTTAGACGGTACCAAGAATTTCGCGGACGAGTTCGTTTACCCGCTTACCATCGCTTCGGCCACTAACCTTTGGCATGACCTGTTTCATTACTTTACCGAGATCTGGCGGTCCTTGTGCGCCCGATTCCTGAATTGCCGCTCGAATAGCGGATCTTAACTCATCGTCAGTCATAGGTTGGGGCAGGAATCGTTGAAGCACTCTGAGTTCGGCTTGTTCCTTTTCAACTAAATCGTTACGGCCGCCTTTTTGGAACATACCGATGGACTCCGATCGCTGTTTGCACAGTGTCCTGATCGTCCCTCGAATCTCGTCGCTGGTGAGTTCTCTTCTAACCTTGATCTCTTCATTCTGGATAGCCGACAGCAGCAGCCTTAAACTATCGAGGGTGACTCGATCACCAGTCTTCATAGCCGACTTCACAACGTCTTGAATTTCGGCCTTTTGCATAGTAACCGATCCCTCCTACTTGAGAATATTTTAGAAGGAATGGCGTACGCGCCGCAACGCGCGCTTCTTCGCCGCTATCGCTTTCTTCTTTCTTTTGACGCTGGGCTTTTCGTAATGTTCTCGTTTTCGCAGCTCGGCCAATATACCCGCTTTTTCGCAGAGTTTTTTAAACCGCCTGATGGCGCTCTCGATAGATTCATTTTCCCTGACTCGAACACCCGTCATGGATTCAATCACCCCCAATCTATTGCGAAGGTTGATTTTATCTGAATTGTGTTTCAAGTCAAGCAATTCACCAAACATATCCAGGCCTTCGCCTTCTTAGACCCAATGCTAATTGGCGTCGAACCGCTCTTTTTGACTGGCCATTAGGTAAAGGTAAGAAAGATAAGTAAATACACTTCAATTCTTCGAGCAAGTCTTCGCTAGTGAAGTTCGGCGACACCCGGATTCTTTGTGAAATCGACCGCAAGATGCTGACGCTGCGACAGAATCGTTTTAAGCGAAGTTGACGTTTGTAGGCGACCCAGAATTTTTTTGCGGGAGAGCACAGACGCGGATACTCGATCTCCACTTAAAGAAGATTTACCGCGGGCGACTGCGCTTGGCTCTAGGAAGGGAGCCTGAAGCGTTCATCGCTCCTCTATAAATTTCGAAAACCGCTCGGGAAAATCGGTTATGATCCCCTGAACACCCGATAAGGCAAAATTCTCCATCTCTCGGATTTCGTTGACCGTCCATACAAAAACATCAAGTCCCAGCGCCCGAGCCCTGTCCAGGAACTCGCCCGTGGCGAGTTCCTTCTGCACGTGAAGAGACGAAGCTGTAATTTGTTCAGCAACCAGGAATGGATCGTCGTCGACGTCAGCGCCATAGATCAAGCCAACGCGCGACTCCGGAGCCAGTTCGCGCACCCTGCGCAGACAGTGGTAGTCGAAGGACGAAAAGATTGTTCGATCCAAATAATCGTAATGGCTGAGAATGAAAAGAAGCTTGAGTTCAATACCGGGAGGCGAACCAGGAAATTGTTTGATATCTAGACAGAGATCAGCCTGACCGCCAACAATCCTCACCACTTCTTCCAAAGTCAAAATCCGTTGCCCTTTAAATAGACTTTTTCGCCACGCTCCCACATCCAGATTCTTAAGCTGGGCCAAAGTCATGCCATTGACAGTGCCTCCCACGCCTGTGGTTCGACTAAGACGCTTATCGTGAAAGATCACAACGTGTCCATCACTCGTCAACTGACAGTCGAGTTCAATCATATCTGCGCGGGCTTCGATCGCCTTTTCAACAGCTAGGCGGGTGTTTTCGGGAAAGGTACCCGAGGCGCCTCGATGAGCGATTCGCACAAAATTTGCCATAGCGTACCTCCAGCTTAACAAATGAAATTTTAATTGGCATGAGAAGGGACGCAGGTTTGCGGGTTAACTACTGCAACGAGTTTTGCAATCTTAGATGAATCAGAAATTCTTTATTGCCTTTGGGACCCAGAAGCGGGGATTCGGTGACTCCGCCGATGAGAAAACCCAGCGCCAACGCGGCCTGCTTGATTTCCTCAATCACTCGCATGTGCTCGTCATAAGACCTGATCACGCCGCCCTTGCCGA
Source organism: Deltaproteobacteria bacterium (assembly GCA_009379725.1). GTDB lineage: Bacteria > Desulfobacterota > Binatia > UBA9968 > UBA9968 > WHTF01. Next base: position 3,980 of record WHTF01000135.1, on the reverse strand, counting down.
CTTTACCCTTGCCAACCTCAAACTGCGGCTTAATCAAAGCGACGATATCACCACCCGGGTATAGCAGGGTCTTAACTTGGGGAAGAACCAGCCGAAGTGAAATGAAGGAAACATCAATCGTTGCGATATCGGCCGCGCTCGGCAGATCAACAATTCCGAGATAACGAATATTTTTCCTTTCCAGAACTAATACACGCGAATCATTTCTGAGCTTCCAATCGAGCTGGCCGTAGCCGACATCAACCGAGTATACCCGGCGCGCGCCCCGGGTAAGCAGGCAGTCGGTAAATCCGCCCGTAGAGGCTCCGACGTCCAAAGCGACTTTATCATTGACCTCTATGGCAAATTCACTTAGCCCTTTTTCCAGCTTAACTCCGCCACGACTAACATATAGCGCGGGTTGCTTAAGACGAATTTCAGCAGTGGGATCCACCAAAGCGCCAGCCTTCGTAACCGGTCGTTGATTTACCAGAACCTCAGCTGCCAGTATCTTACGCCGACCGTCTTCCCGACTCGCAACCAGTTGGCGCTCAACCAGTAGAACATCTAGGCGCTCCCTCGTTCCCATACCTCTCTACTTTTCTTTTTCGCACGCCGAACCATCTGTAAGGCCGCCTGCGTCATAGCATCCTTGTCGAAGCCGCACAGTTTTCTGAGTTCGTCTTGGGTGCCATGAGTAACGAATCGATCCGGTACGCCTAAGCGCTTGACCTCCACACCCGTGATACCTTCTTCAGCCAAAAACTCGATTAGCGCACTGCCAAAACCAGCGACCACAGTGTGGTCTTCCACGGTGATCAATCGCGGTATCCGGATCAACAAATTCCGAAACAGATCTCTGTCCAAGGGCTTAACGAAACGGGCATTCACTACCGCGGCATCAATCCCCAAAGCGGCCAGATCCTGAGCAGCTCTTAGCGCTGGCAGAACCGTCTGGCCGATTGCCGCGAACACCACGTCGGTACCTTCGCGCAGCAATTCCGCCTTACCGATCTCCAGTTTTTTCATTTGCGCGTCCAGCTTGACGCCGCAACCTTCACCTCTCGGATATCGAAGTGAAATGGGACCGGAATATTCCACGGCAGTCTTGAGCATGTGTTGTAGCTCGTTTTCATCTTTCGGCGCCATGATTACGATATTAGGAATAGCCCGCATGTAGGCAAAGTCGAATACACCGTGGTGTGTCGGGCCATCGGCACCCACGAGGCCACCGCGATCGAGAGCAAACACGACATGCAAGTTCTGTAAGCAAACGTCGTGCAGGATTTCGTCATATCCCCTCTGCAAGAAAGTGGAATAAATGGCAACCACCGGGATAAAGCCTTCGGTAGCCATGCCAGCCGCAAACGTCACGGCATGCTGTTCGGCGATGCCGACATCGTAAGTTTGTGCGGGGACTTCGCGTGAAAGTTTATCGATACCGGTACCGCTGCCCATTGCCGCGGTGATGCCGACGACTTTGGGATTTTCCCTTGCCAACCGGGTCAGCGATCCACCAAAGATATCCGTGTAGGTTGGGATCGGCCCTTTGTCCTTTTTCGATTTGCCCGTAAGAACATGGAATGGAGTGACTGCATGAAATTTCACCGGATCTTTCTCAGCAGGGGGGTAACCTTTGCCTTTGGTTGTCAGCACATGCACCAAAGTAGGTCTTTCTATCTTCCTAACGTTCTCCAGAGTTGTAACCATCTCTTCGATATTATGACCGTCGATGGGGCCGACATATTGGAACCCTAGACTCTCAAAGAGAAACCCCGGCGTCACCAGCCCGAGAAAAGAATCCTTCACTTTTCGCGCGATATGGAAGAGATTTTCGCCTTTGGGCAAGGTCCGAAGCAGCACGGAGAGGTTTTTTTGCAACCGAACAGCTACATCGGTGGTAAATTGCTTGCTGAGAAACGACGATACCGCACCGACCCGAGGATCGATGAAGATTGCGTTGTCGTTTAGAACGACGATCAGATCTTTTTCCAAATGCCCGGCTTGATTCAAACCTTCGTAGGTCAAGCCCGCGCTAAGCCCACCATCGCTGATCACGGCAATGACCTTGCGAGACGATGCTTCCAGTGTCTTGGCCTCCACCATTCCCAAGGCCGCCGAAATTGAAGTTCCCGCGTGCCCGGCACCGAAGACATCGTACTCACTTTCATCCCGGCTCAAGAAGCCGCTGAGTCCACCGAGTTGGCGAATCGTCCCAAGGCGGCTCCGCCGGCCACAAATGAGCTTGTGGGCATAAGCCTGATGGCCCGTGTCCCATACGATCCTATCATCGGGTGTATTGAAGACATAGTGAAGCGCGAGGGTTAGCTCCACTGCTCCGAGGGTCGACGCGAAATGTCCGCCCACTTCTGATACCACCGATATCACTTCTTCGCGTATTTCGGTCGCGAGCTGCTTAAGCTCGTCGGCCGTCAAACTACGGATGTCATTCGGATATTCGATTCTATCAAGCAAGTTTGCCATCTTATAATTTGATCTCCTCAATCACTGGGCTTCCCTTTGACGGATAGCCCGAGCGACGACATGTTCCGCGATGGCCTGCAGCCGCTCCGCCATATTTCCGTAGGGTGCCAACTCCCGATCGCATTGTCTCGATAATTCTTGCAACCGTTCAGTCGCTTGAACGATTCCGACAACCGATGGATAAGTCGCCTTCTTTAGCTCGTTGTGGTCGGACTCGGCCCTCTCGCCCGTAACTGTTACGCCGAGCGCGTCCAAAATATCGTCGGCGATTTGAAAAGCCAGCCCCAAGTATTCTCCAAACTTTGAAATCCTGCGCAGATCACCTGGCTTCGCCCCCGCAACTTGCGCGCCGATGCGAATTGCCGCGAGAATCAGCGCGCCGGTCTTGCGGACATGGATGTATTCGACAGTGGCAACGTCGACGTCCTGATTTTCCGCCTCCAAATCTACCGCCTGGCCGCCGACGAGGCCTGCGATTCCAGCAGCATGCGACAGCTCGTGAATGAGCTGCAAAACCAATTCAGCCGGCAGCTTCCGTAATACCTGTGGACCCGATATCAGATGAAAAGCCTCGGTCAATAAGCCATCGCCCGCCAGCAGAGCCATCCCCTCGCCAAAAACCTTATGAGCAGTCGGTTGGCCGCGGCGCAGATCATCATCATCCATCGCCGGCAGATCGTCGTGAATAATCGAATAAGCATGAATCATTTCTACCGCACACGCGAACGGCAAAAGATCTTTCTGCTTACCACCAAACATTTCACCGGCCGCGAGTGTAAGAGTAGGACGAATGCGCTTCCCGCCGGGAAACAGTCCATAGCGCATCGCCTTAAAAACGGTTAGCGTCTGTCCATGATAGACCCTGAGCGAACGCTCCAGAGCACGATCGATGGCGCTTCGTTGCACCTGAAGATATTCTGCGAATTCAGAATGGGTCACGGAGTCGGATCCTCATCGCAGTACTGCCGCATTCGAGTCTGAACCTTGATTACTCAAATGCTGGAAAGCTAATGTACCACCGACCCGGCTCGTTCTTCAAATTGGCTCGTGTAACAGGATCCCACTGAACCAGTAGGTCAGGCCGGGAGGTGAATATGCCGTAGCCCAGCAGGCTGGCGATGACGATGCCGCCTTGGACGATCAGAAACAGCCAGGGATAAAACTCATGGAGCGACCTCCAATACCCACTACCACAATTGAACAATTTGCGAAATCAACGAATTTCCGAATGGCGCCAGACGATTCGAATCGGCGCAGCCGACCATGGTCGTATCACGCGCGCTGGAAGCGAGGCGATGACTTCGAGCAAGCCCCGCGGTATGACCCAGATTTACGTGGACTCGTAACATAGGTTCGTTGGTTCCAGGCCGAGGCGCCTTTGTGCAAAACTAAAGAATCGATTTCTACGTACACGTGACGCGCGGCTGTATAGCGCACGCAGACCGAAACGACAAATGCCAAACGCCAGCGTCTCCCGAACGATAATAGCGTGCCGCTTCCCGGAGTAGCCGGCGGGT
>WHTF01000134.1 GCA_009379725.1 Deltaproteobacteria bacterium | reverse complement strand
TGGAAACGTTCATCTTCGGCCTCTTTGCGATGAGCTCTTCCATGCTATGCACGCCGAGCTTGGGCGAGACCGCGATCACCAGACGATCCCACGACGGAAAAACCGCCAGGGCACGAAGCGGATACTTGCGCCGAAACGGCCCCACGCCCCTTACTGCCATGGACGGAATGATCGACGGATTGAGCCAGACCAGATCGAGCTTGCCGCTGGCGACGAGCTTGGCGCCGTTGAGACCGCTGCACCACGCCGGGCTCACGCCGATGGTGAACGGATACGGCGGACCTGAATGGGCCGAACCGCCCGGCAGCTCGACCATCAACCGGATGGCGCTGGTCAGCATCGTCGGAACATCTTCGTAAAGTCCCGACAGAATCTTTGTAGCAATCCGTGCGCGCATCAAACTCGCACTCATCGGTTTTACACTGCGATCGTCGTAAGCCACTGAAGTTAACTCCTTTGCGAAGTGGTTGAATAACGTCAGAGCTATTCTGAATATTTTTCAGAGTCAACAGTTCTGCGCTTATCGAAGGCACAGGCCGGCGCGGAATCGGCAATCCGTTATCTATGGATATGAAAACTTGGCATCGGTTGTTGACGCCTCTTCCGTGCAAGCGCTATAGGATCAGCCAAGGCAAACCCTCTAAGGAGACTTTATGTACTATCCCGACCTTGCCCGTTTCGGAGTCGATAATGACCGGCTTACATCACAACGCCTGGCGCGCCTGCAGCAAACCATGAAGCAACATGACATGGCGGCGATCCTGCTCACGGATTGGCTCAATATCCGTTATGCCACCAACTCCGTTTTGATGATGAATCTGCGCGCCAGTGCGATTCAGCGCTTTGTCATAGTGCCGGCGAGTGGCACGGCGTTGACTTACCAACGCGAGTTGTCGAGAAAGGCTCCGGATCACGTCCGCCGCTTCGACGCTTTTATGTTCGGTATGCGACCGCCTGTGGCGACCGAAGATTTCGCCGCCCAAGCGGTCGCGGGCCTGAGGGAGTTGGGAGTGGCCGATGAGCGCGTCGGTGTCGATTCTCTAAATCTCGAAGCAGTGGAAGCATTGAAAGCTGCCGGTATGTACCTGGTCGACGGCACGCGCGCGATCAACCAGGCCCGCGCCGTCAAGACCATCGATGAACTTCAACTCATTCGCTCGACGACACGCGCCAAAGAACACGGCTACGATCGAGTGCGAGCGGCGCTTCACGAGGGCGAGCTGCCGGAAGAAAAATTGAGCCGCATCATGTTGGACTGCTTATTGGATCAGGGATTCGAAGCCGGCAGCGAATTCGTTTCGATCTACGACTCCACGAAATCGGACACGCGGGCGCACAACGAACCGATGGGCACGGATCTGGTGGTGCTTGAAGGCGATCTCGTCATTTGCGACGCCACCGTGGCGGGACCCGGTGGCTATTACAGCGATTTCGCCCGCACCTTCAGCCGCGGCAAGCCGACGGCGCAGAGCCGGACGCGTTACAAAGAAGCTTACGAGACCTTGCAGCAGGCGCTACCGCTGGTCAAACCCGGACCCTGCACAGAGCTCTTCGCGCACTTCGGGAGACACAGTTCGGCGCGCATGCCGGGACTGGACGGTTTTCACGGCGTGGGCCTGTGCATTTATGAATCGCCGTGGCTGCGGGGCGGCGATCCTCAGGAGTACAGCGTAAATTTGGCAGAAAATATGATCGTCGCCCTCGAGATCAACCACTACCCGGTTAAACTCGAGCACCTCTTGCGCGTCACGGATTCCGGAGCGGAAATTTTGTCCACCTACCAGATGGATTCGGAATTGGTGCCGGCGTAACTTTTTGAGGGCATGTCATTCGTTATGCGCTAATCACTCGCAATCAAACGTATGCCATACATTTTCGGCACCGTTACATCGAGCTTGCGCCAGCTTTCGCCGGCGTCGTTGCTGGCGTAAATCGAACCGTCGGTGTAACTGACGCAAACCGTATCGCGGTCCTGCGGATGCAGCGCGAACCCGCAGGTCATGTGCGGGTAGGAAGACGGCAGACCGTTGTTCAGCCGGCGCCAGGTTTCTCCGGCGTCATCGCTGCGCAGGATTCCTGTTTTGGCGCCGCCCAGTTTCTCCGACGTATCGGGACTGAACTTGATGGTATTGTACGGCCCGGCGCGCACGGTGCGATGGCCCAGCCAGGATGTCGGCCCGTTTTCTGCGGCGCCCAGAAATATCCTGTCCGGCGCATCGCGATGGATAGCAATGGGAATTGCGTAAGCCCGCCCCATGCCATACTCGGCCTTGGTCCATGATTTGCCGTCGTCATCGGACACGTAACTGCCGATGCCGGTGGTCGCATACAGCTTTTTGATTTTGTTCGGATGGCGCAGGACCCAGTGCACATCGCGATATACCCGCCCGTCTTCATGTTGCCCCATCTGGTAGGGCTTTATCCCCGCCGGATCGTTGTATTCAGGGTAAGCACCGGGACTCTGCGGGCCGCTGATATCTTCCCAACTCTCGCCGCGATCCCGGCTGCGCGCGATGCCGCCTTCTTCGATACCGACGATGATCTCGTCCGGAAAACGCGCATCCAACGCAAAGGAGCGGATGTGCGCCGTGTGCGGCGCGGGAGGAAACGTCCACTTGCCATAGTCCGGAAGTTTGCGAAATCCCGACAGCTCGCGGAATGAGCGGCCGCCGTTTTCACTAACGTACACAGCCGCGGGCAGGGTGCCGACGTAGATCTCGTCCGGACGCGTGGGATGCACCTCCATCGCCCAGATATCCCGATAATCGACTCCGCCCGAGGGGACCCATTTCCAACTGGCGCCGCCGTCCTCGCTGATGTGAAGCTCCGTCAACGTCGCCGCATAAAGATGATTGGGATTGAAAGGATCCTGGGCGACTTCCCGGAGAACCTCTCCGTCCAATGCACTGTTGAGAGCTTCGACGCGATCGGATTTGCCGTCCCAGCGGCATCGTGTCAAGCCGTCGGCCCTGAGCAGATACAACTGCAGTTCATCGGTCGCAACCATAGCAGCACCTCCCGAAAAATTTTATGAGAAACTCAACGCGGCTTTCTGGTCTGTTCACGACAACGCTACTACAGAAAGGTCGCCGTGAAAAGGTTGTCTTTCGCGCCAAGCGCCAGTATAGATTGAGGGAATTCTGTAGCGAGGTATTTCTATGCAACTTCCACTCGTCGCCACCACCACCATCGGCAGTTTTCCGCGCCCCAATTGGCTCGCGCAGAATGAGCGCAGCCGCGCGGTGTTTCGCCTCGAGGGCGCGGCGCTAAAAGAAGCCCAGGATGACGCCACCGCCTTGAGTATTCACACGCAAGAACGGATCGGCTTGGATCTTCTCTCCGACGGCGAGCAGCGTCGCACCGGCTTCATAAACCACATTCTCGCGGCGTTCGACGGCATCGATCTCGAGCACGAAGCGGTGAAACAGGTCTATCGCCGTCGCGAGCAGCCGCGCCCGGTGCCGCGCGTGGTGGGCAAAATCAAACGGCGCGCGCCGGCCGTCGTCGAAGATCTCCGTTTCGCCAAAGCGCAGACGTGCAAGCCGATCAAAATGGACGTGCCGGGACCGATGACGGTGGTGGACAGCACGCTGGACGAGCATTACAAAGACGAGGCCGCCCTGGCGATGGATGTGGCGGCCGCGCTCAACGAGGAGCTCCGCGACCTCCAGGCCGCCGGCTGCGACGTGCTGGAGATCGATGAACCGGCGATGACCCGCTACCATGAAAAGGTCTTCGGCTACGGCGCGAAGGCCCTCGACCGCTGCTTGGAAGGTATTCACATTCCTACGGTGGTTCACCTCTGCTACGGATATCCGGGCGGCGCCGGCACGCAGCACCAATACGAATATCCGGAACTGCTCGAAGAATTGATGAAAACGAAAATCGGCGGCTTCGGCGTCGAGTTCGCGCGCAGCAATTACGATCCGGCGGTGCTGTCGATCGCCAAAGGTCGCGTCGTGATGTTCGGCTGCGTCGATCCGAGCGACACCCCCGTGCCGCCGGTCGCCAAGGTCGTCGATCGCGTGCGCACGGCGCTCAAATACATCGAGCCGAACAAGTTGTGGCTCGCTCCCGACTGCGGCTTGATGACGATCAGCCGGGAGCTGGCTAACGCCAAAGCGAAGCTGCTCGTCGAGGTCGCTCAAGAAGTGCGCCGGACGATCTAAAAACAAATTGGGATTCGAATGTCGGAGAAAGACGCGAGTCGAAAGCCGCCGCGCAAAAAAACCCGTTCGTGCCCCGAGTGCGGCTCGGCTGATGTGATCCCCATCGTTCACGGCGTTCCGACTCCATCGCTTCAAAAAAACATCGACGAAGGCCAGGCGATGATCGCCGACCGCGAAGAATGGGAAGGCATGAGCGAGTGGTACTGCAAAGCCTGCGGCTGCGACTGGAGCGGCAAATGGCGGAGATTTAAAATACCCGGCGGTGTTAACGCCACGCGGACTAAGAAGTGACTGAAAGACCGAGAGGGCAAAACGGCACCATTCTCATCTACTACCTGCCAAGTGTTCCACAGCTTATCCCGGCCCCCTGTTCTTGCACCACAATCGTTGTGCACTGAAACGTTTGACCTTCCGGGGTTCTCACCATGGCGAATTTTTTTTGATCGATAACTGTATAACTGCCTACCTTGACTGTTGGAGCGATTGCGGCATCGGGCGCGAGGGTCGAGGAGAAAGTATCGATTGCCAGATACAATAACCCGATCGTCGCGACGCTTTCGATCACCTGCCGCGGTTCCGGCCCGGGAACCGTGCTTCGAGCGACTTGTCCTTTGACTATCGTCGTCAAGCCGTCGATATCCTCATTCATTTTGACTAATTCCTGCTTGATTTCCGCAGCCCGGTCGGGTCGCAACGAACTCCCCCTCAAAGTGATCAAGTACTCTCGCCGTCTAACGTCAAGCTCTACCAGGCGATTGAACTCTTTGGATCCGCCCATCGTCACCAGATAAGTTGTTTTGATGGAGGCGCCCAGTCTTTGTCGCTCCGGCCAGCGCGCTGTTTGCCCTTCAAGCTGTCCCATCTCATCGTGATAACCGGTGAGACCGGTGAGCAACGTCATTCCCGGCGTGACTGTTCCAGACGAACAACTGGCAAGCACAATCGCTAAAATGAAAAAAAGACAACGAGTTTTATTGTTTTTCATAGTTTTTCATCTAACCTGTGTCTGTCAATCGGACATTGCAAAACTGCCGCGATTTTACCACAAGAACAGCGACAGGGTCCGATCTTTTTAATATAAGGATCATGCAAGCAGGCGCTTCATGAGAAGATGCAGTAATTTTGGCGCACTCCCCGGATAAACCTAACCAATTGTCGTTGGGAAGCTTGACTCCAAACCTTGCCTGGGGAGAATTCGGACCAAGTGAAACCGGCCTGCAATCAATTTTGAAAAGGAGACCACGATGATCACAGCGAATGATTTGAAGGGCATCATGGCGATGATGCCGGCGTTTACGACCAAAGACGGCGACCGTCCGGATGCCGAGGATACGGTCGACACCGGCGAGCTTACACGCGCCGTCGACCAGATTATTCGCGACGGCGGCGCCAACGTCATTACGACGACCGGCAGCTTCGGTGAGTTTCATACCCTGCTCTGGGAGGAGCATAAGAAGCTGATTGAAGCGACGGTTGCCGCCGTGAAAAAACGCGTACCGGTGTTCGCCGGCTGCACCCATCTGAATCCGCGCGAGGCGATCCGCCAAGCCAAGTTCGCCCAGGAAGCCGGCGCCGATGGCCTGCTCCTCGGCGTCCCCTTCTATTATCAAGCGACCGTCGATAATGCCGTGCAGTTCTATCATGACGTTGCCGACGCTCTGCCCAAGATGGGCGTGATGATCTACCACAACCCGACGCACCATCGCGTAACGATTCCCGTCAGCGCGTTTAAGAAGCTGATCGAGAAACCGAACATCGTCGGCATGAAAGACAGCCACCGCACCCCCCTGCAATTCGTCGAGCTGTGCGATATCACCAGAGGCAAGATGAGCGTCTTCGTAAACCAGACCCAAATGTTTCCATACTCTCAGCTCGGCGCGGCGGGTTGCTGGTCGTTCAACGTTTGGATGGGTCCATCGCCGGTGACGACGCTGCGCGACGCTTGCATCGCTCAGGATTGGGAAGCGGCGAAGCAGCTTTGCCTGGACTTGGAAGGAGCCGGCAGAGTCGGACCGAACATCGGCAACCTCTCGTGGCGCGAGAACGTGTTTAAGCTAGCGGTCAACGAAGCCGGTTACTGCACCGCCGGTCCGCTGCGCGCTCCGTGGCGGATCATTCCGCAGGAGGTCAAGGACAACAGCAAGAAGATTGCCGCGTACTGGAAAGGTTTGTGTGAAAAGTATCCGGCGCGGAAATTGGCGAAAAGCGCCTAACCGCTTGTCTCAAGAAAAAATAACGCAAATCACCAAAAATTCACCGAAGGATAACACAATGAGCGATCATAAAATCATCGATGGCGACGGCCACGTCGTCGAAGACATCGCGAGCATCTGGAAATACATGCCCGACGAATACGTTGGCAAGAGCTTTTCCGATGCGCGCGCAAGAAGCCCGTTTCCGCCCATCGACCATCTGCACAACGCCAACCGCCACTTCACGCCGAAGGGCGCCTTTGCCAACGTCGGCCGCGAAGGCTGGGAGCTTTTTCTCGAAGACGTCGGCATTGGCACCACCGTGCTGTACACCAGCGCCGGACTTGCCTTCGGTAAAATCGTCAGCCGCGACTGGGCCATCGAACTGGCGCGCGCCTACAACAATTGGATTTACGACACCTACCTGTCCAAGAGCCCGCGCTTCAAGGCCATGGGCCTGATCCCGCTGCAAGAACCGGCCGAAGCGGTTACCGAGCTGCGCCGTATCGTGCGTGACTTGGGTTTCAGCGGCGCGATGTTACCTTCGATGGGCGTGAACATGCCGCACCTGGGCTCGCAAAAATACTGGCCCATTTATGGTGAAGCCGAACGTCTGGGTTGCGCCATTGCAATCCATGGCGGAGCCCATGAGAATCTACTGATGGATGACATGAGCCCTTATGCCGTGGCGAACGCGCTCGGCCATCCGATGAGCCAGATGATTGGATTCGCCGGAATCATTTTTAACGGCATCTTCGATAAGTTTCCCGGTGTGCGCATCGGTTTTATGGAAGCAGGCTGCGCCTGGCTGCTCACCTGCATGGAACGATTTACCGGTTCGTGGGAAAGCCACGTGCAATACGATCCACGCGGGCGCTTTTTAAAATTGAAAAAAGGCGAAAAAATCATCGACTACATTCTGCGACACATCGACGATGGCCGGATCTTCGTCGGTTGCGAGGGCGAAGAGCTGAGCATCGCTGAAGCGGTGAGGATTACCGGCAACAAACCCTATGTGTTTTCCACCGACTATCCGCACGAAGTCGATGCGGACACGTGCAAACACGAGCTCGAAGAACTTCGCGAAAACACGCAACTGACCGCGGACGACAAAGAGGCGATTCTATTTCGCAACTCGCAACGTTTTTATCAACTGACCTCCACCCTGTAGAGGTCATCCTGAGCCCCAAGAATCGGGGCTGATATCGCGCAAAATTCTCCGGCTTCGCCTCAGAATGACGATCTCTCAGCCCGGCAGACATAAGAAGGAAGCAGAACCATGACAGAAAAAAACCCAAAAATTATCGACGGTGACGGCCATGTGGTCGAAGATCACTCCGCTATCGCCGGGCGCATGCCCGAAGTTTATCGCGATCGATTCGGCACGGCGCGAGGCCCGTATCCCCCTAACGACCACCTGCATGCGGCCAATGCCCATTACCTGCCGCCCGGAGCCTTTGCCAAAGTCGGCCGCGAGGGCTGGATCGACTTTATGGAAGACGTCGGGCTTGCCAGCGCGGTGCTCTATCCAACCAACGGCCTGTCATTCGGTCGCGTGGTCAGCCTGGACTGGGCCATCGAACTGGCGCGCGCGTATAATGACTGGATGTACGACGAGTATCTCAGCAAGAGCTCGCGCTTTCAGGCTCTGGGCTTGATCCCGCTGCAGGAACCCGCCGAAGCAGTCAAAGAACTGCGGCGCATTGTCAAAGAACTAGGTTTTTGCGGTGCGATGCTGCCAAGCACGGGAGTCATGGGCGCGCAGAATCATCTCGGCGATGAACGTTACTGGCCGATCTATGAAGAGGCGAATCGCCTCGAATGCTGCATCGGCATTCATGGGGGCGTGCACGATCACATGGGTCTGGACGATATGACTCCCTATGCGCCGGTCAACGCGCTTGGCCATCCGTTCGGGCAAATGGTGAACTTCGCCGGTATTCTCTTCAACGGTGTCTTCGACAAATACCCCAGAGTGCGTTTCGGTTTCATGGAGGCCGGCGCCGGCTGGTTCGTCAACTGTATAGAACGCTTCGAGCGCTCCTGGAACAGTCATGTCCAGTACGATCCGCGCGGCCGATTTCTACAGCTCCGGGACAAAGAGTCGATCACCGATTACATTAAACGCCACGTCAACGAGGGCCGCGTCTTCGTCGGCGTCGAAGGCGACGAACTCACCCTGCCGTTCGCGGTCAGCGTCGTCGGCAACAAACCGTTCATATTCTCCTCGGATTTTCCTCACGAAGTTAATAATGAGACCTGCAAAGCGGAATTGGCGGAGTTGGGCGAAAACAAACGGCTCACGCAAGCCGATAAAGATGCGGTGCGCTATCGAAATGCGGAGCGGTTTTACGGCTTAGCGACGAACTAACGAACTCACACACGAGTGATTTAGCAGTGCCCATTACTGGGAGCGCTTTCGTTGGACATTGGAATTTTTCTTTAGCCAGTTTTCGAGCAGCTTCTTTTTAAAGCGCCATTGATTGCCCACCTTGAAAGCCGGCAGGTCCTTATCAGCTAAAAGGCGATACACGGTAAATCTGTCGACGTTAAGGTAATCGGCCACCTGCTCTAGAGTCAGTAGTTGTTCTGGCATGTTTTTAACCCTCTTGGGACTTCCTCTAAGTGCCGCCGTCATGGTTTTTCCGCGAGTGCTCTAGAGACTGTCGGATTTCAGGAGGTAGTCAATATTCCAAAACCAAGCTAAGTTCAAGCTAAATTACAAAGAGGGACAAAAAATCCGTCTATGTGCCGTTCGAGGCATTTTTTTGTGTAAGAAAACTTGACAGTGGCAGGCTTCGCGGTGAAGCGATCAAGCCTGTTTTAGCGGGCACACATACCTGATACTGCCGACAGTATGTTCAGCAGGAGAGTCGCGGCGGCTTCGCCAAAAAGCGGCGGGTGCCGCGACGATTCTTAGATCGATAGGCGCTGTTGGATGATCTTGAAATCGCTATCGCTTAGCGGCACACACCGTGATCTCAACCAGCGTGCCCGGGGTAAGTGCCGCGCCCACCGCCGTGCGGGTCGGCAGGTTCGATCCATCAACCCACGCCATCCAGGCTTCGTTCATCTCATCTTTAAGGCCGGCGTCAGCCATGTAAACGGTCGCACTGAGTATTCGTGACTTGTCGGTACCGGCCTTAACGAGGACGGCGTCGATCTTGCGCAGCACCTGCTCGGTCTGACCTTTCATCGGCAGCGACTTGTCGTCGGCGACGGTTCCCGAAAGAAAGACCAGATCACCGAACACGGCGGCACTACAGTTCCACTCCCGCGGATTGATTCGCTGTATCTCCATGTTTTTTCCTTCCTTGAGCGATTTGAATTGCTTGAACGTTTTTCAGAGCCCTGGCCTCTGCTCGAACCATTTCATGTGTTGCTGGTAAGTGTATCCCGCCCGCAAAACAGTCACTTCGTCGAACGGCTTGCCGACCAGTTGTAAAGCGATGGGCAAATTATTTTCCGAGAACCCGCAAGGAACCGAAAGCGTCGGCAGCCCCGTCAGGTTAAAAGGACCGTGGTATTCCGGCACGACATGTTTGAACAGAGTGTCGATGGGCCCCACGTCGTTGACCAGCGGCGCCGGGCCGGCCTGATTGGGCAACGCCAGGCAATCTACTTTTTCAAGAACCTCCGCGAACTCGGCTCTGACGCGGCTGCGCAGGCGCTGGGCCTGAATGTAATCCGCTGAGCCGGTGAGTACGCCGAGATAGATCCGCGCGCGCCGCTGCGCAGCGCCGGTATTTAACACCGAAGCCGCAGCGCTTTTGTGCGCCGCCCAGAATTCGTTGTAATAAATGACCGCATTGGCGATGGTCGCCAGATTGAGGGTCGGAACTTTGACTTCCTCGATGCGAGCGCCCAGTGATTTGAGTTTACCGATTGCCTCATCCACGCGTTGCAGCACGATGGGCGCCGTGCGCGGCGCGCATTCGTCGATGTAGGCGCGCGGCACGCCGATCACCATGCCTTTCACGTCTTCGCGCAGCGCGCTCGCGTAATCGGCTACCGGCGCCGTGCTCGAGGTGGGATCTTTGGCATCGTGCCCGGCAATCGCGTTAAGCATATGGGCCAAGTCTTCGACCACCCGCGCCATTGGCCCGCAGTGATCGAGCGACCAACTCAGCGGCGCCAAGCCGTGACGGCTGACGCGCCCGTAGGTCGCCTTTAATCCAGCCAGGCCGCAAAAGGCTGACGGATTGCGAATCGAACCAGCGGTGTCTTCGCCCAGCGAACCGAGGCAAAGCCCGCCGGCCACGGCAGCGCCTGAGCCGGTGCTCGATCCGCCGGTGATATGTTCGGTGTTCCATGGATTGCGCGGCAGCGGCAATTCCGCGTCAGGCAAGCTACTCATGTGCAGCTTGCCCATCATGACTGCGCCCGCTTCGCGCAGTTTGCGCACGGCGGTCGCATCGCCCACGCCCTGGGTGAACTGTCTGATGCGCGCCTGAGCGCCCTCGACATCCAATTGATCCTTGACGGCCACT